>JBKHFT010000222.1:0-2530 GCA_046540055.1 Alkalispirochaeta sp. | reverse complement strand
CCCGCTGGTTCGGATGAGCTACGCCGATCAAGTATACCACCATATCAAGAAAGCGATCCTGTCCGGTGAGCTGCGACAGGGGGATAAGATCGTCGAAGAGAAGATCGCTCAACGCTTCGGCGTGAGCCGCACCCCGATTCGGGAGGCGCTGACGCGCCTTCAGGTCCTTGGTCTGGTTCATCTCCAGCCCCGGAGCTATGCCGAAGTCGCGAGGATCGGGTCCCGCGAAGCGAACGATATCGCCCAGCTTCGTCTTACTCTCGAACAGATGGTGTTTCGTCTTCTCTGCGCCGGAAAGAGCAACGAGAGTCTTTCTCAACTTCAGCAGATCGCGGAGACCGCACGAGGGTATCTTGAAAACAGCGACAAAGCGGGCTATTTCGAAGCGGACTCGGAGTTTCACGAGACCGCGGCGGCATTGTGCGGTAATGGGGAACTTGCGGAGATGTATCGGCGATTCGCCAGTAAGGTACAGCTCCTCCGGATCGCGCAGGAGGTTCCCGTCGAGCGACTCGAGATCTACATGCGACAGCACTTTGACCTGGTTGAGATGCTCGATGAGGGACGCTGTGGCGCGATTGATGAGTTGCTGCGTATTCATATCGTACACGATCTCGGATAACAATGAGGAGCGATCGGATGAGACCACGGATACAGTTGCTTTTTGGCGACACTGCAGGAGTCGGACCGGAGATATGTGCAAAGGTGCTTGCAGACCTTCCCGGTGAGACCGGTTCGGTACAGGTGATCGCGACGGGGGACGGTCGCGTCCTGGAGGAGGCGATCGCCGCAACCGGGGTAGCCCTCTCTCTTCCCGCCGTATCGACCTTTGAAGAGGTCGAGGCTTCCGACGCCCCGGTAGTATTCTGGGACTACCGGAGTGAAGATACCCCCTCGATCCCCCGCGCCGCCGTGAGTGAGGCGGCGGGACGTGAAGTTCTGACAGCCCTCACCAAGGCGATCACTCTCGCGAAAGAGGAGAAGATCGACGGAGTGGTATTTGCCCCTTTCAACAAGGAGTCGATGCACCGCGCCGGTTCGTCTCATTACTCCGAACTTGAGCTGTTCAAAGAGCAGTTCGGTCGTCCTGACATCCCGGGAGAGTTCAACATCATGGACGGTTTGTGGATCGCCCGGGTCACCTCTCACATCCCCGTAGGGGAAATCGCATCGACCCTGTCGGTCGAGCGGATCGCCCACACGATTGAGCTTCTCGGAGAATCCCAGGTCCGGGCAGGGGTGACGCCGATCTTCGCGGTTGCCGCCCTCAATCCCCACGCCGGCGAACACGGGATGTTCGGCGATGAGGAGCGACGTCTGATCGAACCGGCGATAAAACAGGTAGCGACGGCGCACCCCGATTGGGCCCTCGACGGACCGATGCCGGCGGATACGATGTTTCCCCGGGTCCTGAAGGGAACCTACACCGGTGTGATCGGTATGTACCACGACCAGTTGCAAATCGCCACGAAACTGATCGGCCTCGAGCGGGGCGTCACCTTTCATCCCGGGATGAAAGTTCCGATCGCGACTGCCGCCCACGGCACCGCGTTCGATATCCGGGGTACCGGCGCGGCGAACCATCAAGCGTTGAAGAACGCAGTGTCGATCGTTTCCGAGATCGCCGCCGGGGCGGGAAACTCATGATTCCCGTCCGTGGCCTCGAACATATCGGGATCAGAACGCGCGATACCCGCACGCTTTCCCGGTGGTACGGTGAAGTGTTCGGAGCGAAGATCGTATCCACCGACGACGGAGACCCGGCGATCTATTTCCTGTCCTTCGGGGGCGGAGGGTTGGTCGAGTTGATTCCCGACATCGCGGCGACGGCCACCGACGATGTGCATCTTTGTTTGTCCGTGGATGATATCGACGGGCAAGTGAACGCCTTGCGATCGATGGGCGTCGATGTGGTTCGGCAACCATTTACCGCGTACGAGGGAAGCGTCACGGCATTCTTTCGGGATCCCGCGGGCAATCTTGTTCAGTTGGTGGAGCGCGTCGTCGCCAGTGCGATCGACGCCGTGGTGTACGGATCACCGGAGTGATAAAGCGCATTACAGGACGGGAATTACAAAATACCGGACAGACCGGTTGCGGATGAACACGCAGACAGAAGGTGAGTACCCCCACAGGAAGTGAGCATACCCGCGGGGAGAACACTCGCCGGCGAGCATGTCCGCCGGGGAGTCTCCCCGTGAGGTCCTCCAACGAAGACCTATGATTCCATATCGTGGTCTTTCCGGAACTGCTGCTGCTCAAACGGGGGGGATACCGCGCACACCGACTTCAGCGGGATATCGCCGGTATTGACTACCTGATGAACCGCTCCAGGCGGGACGAATACCACTGCCCCCGGGGTGTATTCCTGCTCTTCGCCGTCGACGATCATGATTCCCGTTCCACTGACGCAGTAGAAGATCTCTTCGTTGATATCGTGGGAATGGGCGTTCGTCTTGTTTCCCGGCTCTACCGTGGAGGTCCCGAGCCACATGTTCCGGCTGTTCAACGGTAGCCCCGGCGCCGCGAG
>JBKHFT010000221.1:0-2560 GCA_046540055.1 Alkalispirochaeta sp. | reverse complement strand
CGCGCAGCCGGGTGTTCCGCGTCTACGAAAGGGGAAAGGAGATTTCGATCCGGCACCCCTGCGTGTTGTCGACCGCAAGGGTTCCTCCCAGTTGGGAAGCCAGGGCGGTCACGAGCATCGATCCCAGCGACGCATCGGTTCCGGATTCGTACACGACGGGATCGATTCCAACGCCGTCGTCGGCGACGAAGAACAGCGCGTTCCCGTCACCGGTATCGCCGATTCCCACGATGATTACGCCCTCTCGCCTGTCCGGAAAGGCGTGACGAAGCGAGTTTGTGACCAGCTCGTTCGTGATGAGACCGAGGGGTATCGCCAGGTCCAGGGAAAGCTCCAATGGATCCGCCTCCACCTTCGACGCAACTCTCCGGCCCGGGAGCTCGTAGCTCGTCAGCAGATTGGAGACCAGCGCGGAGAGATAGTCCCCCACGGGAATACGAGACAACTCCGTGGTTCCGTATAACTGCTCATGGACCAGCGCCATCGCGTATATTCGAGCATCGGTACCGGAGAGAACCTGCCGGGTCGATTCCGGAAGTTCAGGGTGGGATGAGTTCTCCAGGTTGATCAGGCTCCGAATGATCTGGAGATTGTTCTTGACCCGGTGGTGGACCTCCCGAAGCAGCGTCGCTTTCTCGATGTTGGCTTCTTCGAGCTCCCGGAACGCCATAGCGATCTGTTCGCTCGATCGGGTCATACCCTCCGCCAGTGTCTGGAGCTCTCGCACGGATTCCTCAGGGAGATCTACCAGATGGGAATCGCTCTCCCCGATCGACGTGCCGGCGTCGGCGAGCTTCATCGTAGGGATGACGATCCGTTCGGTGGCGATCGCATGGGCCCGACCGATTCCGACGAGAACGACCACCGTGGCTATCACTGCAAAGAGGGTAATGAGCGCTACCAGCCAGTAGCTCGCGAGGAGCGACCGTTCGACCACCGCGTAGAACTCCTCGGCACCAAAGGGAATCGCCTCAACGATTCGGACGACCCATTTCGCGGCAACTCCGTCGAAGGAAACCCCGCTCCGGTCGACGCGGTTCACGATGGTCGGCACGGTGGTTTCCGAAAGGACCACGATCGGGTCGGGATGGGCGATAATCGTACCGGACGAGTCGGTGATGTACACCGTCTCGCCGGTGGTTCCGGCAATCTCCAGAAGTGCTTCGTTGAGGACGCGAAGGCGAACGGTTGCGACGATCATGCCCTCCTGTGAATTCGACCGGTTCCGAAACACCGGAACGGCTACCGTCATCACCGGCTCCCGGGAGATCGGGTTGTACCGAAAATCTCCGACGTAGGATGTACCGTCCCGAAGAACCGTCGCGAACACCGCCGTGTCCGTCCAGTCCCGTGGTTTCTCACTCTGCGGTGTAAAACGAGAGACCCGTACCGATTCGGTACCGTCACGATCGATGTAGCTGAGCTCGTCGATTGACGGCAGCCTCAGTACCAACGATTCGAGGGTCCACCGTCGTTCCTCTTCGTCCTGCGTCGCCACCGATGATCCGCGTCCGAGGCTTGCCAGCCCGTCAAGGAAGTAGTTGAAGTAGCTGTCCACCGTATTTGCGGCGTATCGTGCCCGGGTTTCCCGGACCTTCTTCTCGCTTGAATGGGTGACGACGAGTACGGAGACGATGAGCACACCGGCGAGGAATACCGTGGGGATCGCCGCATACCGGAGAAACAGTGACCGTACCAGCTCCGGAATCGAATATGCGCCGTTATTCGACGATGATTGCCGCGGCATCGAGAACGCTCTCATCGATTTCCAGCCCGATCGCGTGCGCCGTGTCGAGATTGATCGACAGCTCGAAATCGGGGGCCTGGAATGGGATCGTCTCAACCGCCCGTCCCGACGCGAGGGCGTTGATCGAGTTTGCGAGAATCGACGCGACCGAGGCGTTGCTGAAGGAGTACGAGAAGAGCGCCCCTTCCCGGACCGATGCAGCGTTGGGAGCAGTCAGAGGTAACCCCCGGTCTATCGCGTTGGCATAATAGGCTTTCCGGGCCGTTCCGATATTCCGGTCACCAAAAAGAAACACCGCGTCTGCCTCGTTCGGGATCGCCGCCGCGCTTCGTGCGGCGTCCTCGGGGGTGCGGATCGGCTCGAGAAGGAGCGTCAGTCCCAGCGCCTCAGCGGTCTTCTCGAACGCATCGAGCCCCTGCACGAGGTCGACATCGGCGGGATTGTACGGGACGTATACCGTCGATGTATTCGGCGACAGGCGCGTAAGCCATTCAAGCCGCTTCTCCTCTGCGGGAGTCAAGGCGAATCCCGGAAATACACCGGTCACTCCCCGGTCGGAGAGTCCCGAATCGGGGTCTGCACCCACCGCTTCCGGCGGATCCATCGTCCACGCGACGACAGGTATAGGCGCCTCGTCCCGTGCGTCCACGGCAATATCCACGGCAAACTGCGTCATCACGAGAAACGCGTCTACGTCGTCCTCCCGGTACCCCGCCGCCATACGTGCGAGTTCCGCCGCGTCCCGTGTCTGCCCCTCGTACCGCAGGATCACCTCCCGATCGGGATTACCCGTCGCAATCTCCCGCTCCACCA
>JBKHFT010000220.1:0-2597 GCA_046540055.1 Alkalispirochaeta sp. | reverse complement strand
TCCCGGTCCCAGGCGTCGATGCCGTAGGTGTCGGCGTAGATCTGCTGTCGCATTCGTCCCCCCGGTGCAAGGCCCATGTCCGGGGGGGAGGAGAACGCTTTCTCGGAGTACGCGCTCTGATACAGAATGCGCGAATCGGCTTCCTCCGGCGGCACCGGCGGGAACCGTTTCTCGTACTCGTCGCGTTTCATCGGGAACACCTGGATCTGGACGCCGCCGAACTCCGCCTCGCCGGTGATCTGCTCCTCCGCGGAATAGCCGCTCCCGAGGGGCATCGCGACAAACTGTCGGATCACGTCGCGTTCAACGGCGAATCCGTCGAGCCATGGCTGGTCGGGGACGACGACGTAGTTCTGGGGTGCGTCATGGTCCGCCGACGATCGCGGGTCAGATCCGACGGTCAGTTGTGCTCCGTCTCTTCCGGGGAGGTCCCCTCCCGGGCGGCGCAATCCGTCGCGCCACTCCTCGCCGGAGACGGCGCAGATCCTGCCGGCTGCGATTTTCACTGCGAAGGGATAGTCGGCACGGCGCGTGTCGTCGTAGTTCGTTCTGAAATTGATCCACATCGCCTCGGCCTGGTAGATCGGGAGCATGACCCCGCCGTGGTCGATCCATGTGGGAGGGACCGCTGCGGCGTAGTCGTCGACGTGGACAAGCGGAAAGCGTCCGAGCCCCGGGGGGAGACGGTAGTTGTGGCCGTCGTCGGGGATCCGCAGGGTGCGCTGGAACTCGATCGTGAGGCGCGCCGCAGGGTGAACCTCGGGGAAGGAGAACTCCAGTCGGTCTCGTTTCAACTCAATCATCTGATACCTCCTGTGGTGTTGCCAGTCTTCCAGGGAGCCGGTCCGGCAGGGTGGCCGACGCGCTCCGCCAAAGAGACGATAGTCCTTACCACTCGCCGTCTCGTACTTCCCGGACGATGCGGAGCACCGCGTGGTCGGGAAGGTCTTTCAGCTCCCGGATCAGCCGGGCGAAGAGCACCGGCCGCCGCATGATCGCCGCCTGGAGATCCGACGATACCTTGCCCGCCATCGCCAGAAGGACGTCGGGATCCTCTTCGATCGCCTGCGCCCAGCGGCGGATCGTCTCTTCCGAAGGGGGGGCCACCTCGCCTCGCTCGACTTTGCTGACGTACGAGGGTTGCACCCCGATCGTGCGGGCGAGTTTTCGCAGGCTGACGGGGTGTCGCGGTTCGGCGTCGGCGGTGTCCTCTGATCGTGCAGTGCGTCTGCTGCGGACGTACGCTCCGAAATCCTCTTTCATGTGTACTATGTAGTATACAATAAACACCAAGAGGATGCAAGGTTTTGCTGAATGGAAGGTCTACGGAGGTTAGCGGTACGGTGCAGAGGGCGCCTCGGCGGAATAGTCGCCCCGGGAGGTCAGGCGAACCCGGTCTTTACTCCTCCCGCATACTGCCCGCATAATGAGAATATGGAGTTACCGAAGGAAGCGCAGCGATACAGCTGGTCCGATTATCTGCGCTGGCCTGAAGGTGAGCGATACGAACTGATCGACGGGATCGCGTATGCGATGAGTCCGGCACCGCGGCGGCGGCACCAGGAAACGAGCCGGGCGATTTTTCGCCAGATCGACGGTTCCCTTGCCGGCAAACCGTGTGAAGCGTATTTTGCGCCCTTCGACGTCAAGCTGAGTGCCGATGAAGACGACGACGCCCCCACGGTGGTACAGCCGGATATCACCGTTACCTGCGATCGCACCAAACTGACGGAACAGGGGATGACGGGTCCCCCGGATCTGGTGATCGAGATCGTCTCTCCCGACAGCGGCCTTATCGATCGGCGACGCAAGTTCGACCTCTACGAGCGCTTCGGAGTGAGGGAATACTGGATCGTCGACCAGGACGAACGGGTCGCTGAGGTGTATCGCCTCGGAACCGACGGGTCGTACCGACGAGTCGGCGCTTTCGGACCGGAGGATACGGTTACAGCGGAGGCGGTGCCGGACCTCGCGATCTCTCTGGAAGAGGTGTTCGCCGAAGCCACGTGAGGCGGGGAACGCGCGGGGACGGAGCAGTTCGTCGTCGCGGCACGTCGGATCGGTCCGGGTGAGCCGGTTTTCCCCCGACCCCGATGACGCCGCGGGCGTCCCTTTCGCTTCGATTTCGCGAAGCGGGATGACTTTCTTGACAGTATATGTACGTATATGACCGTGAATCATGACGATGACGGGACGCGACGGAATCTCGAGTTCTGGCGGGCTCTGGTTCGGCAGCTACCGCTGGAGGATCTGCTGTCGGGGCCCGGGCAGTGGGAGAAGGCGCTGCGCCTCCATGACCGGGGGGCGTGTACGATCCGCTCTGTCGACGACGGGACGCTTGTGGCGGATGTGGACGGGGAGACCGGGTCGTATACGATAACCCTCCGCAACGGGGATCGGGATATCGAGTCGTACTGCACCTGTCCGTCGCCGTATGTGCCGTGCAAGCACGTGGGGGCCCTTCTTTTCGGGTTGATGGACGACACGGTGTCGAACGTCCCCGACGGGACGTCCCCCGCGACGGGGGACGGGTGGCTTTCGCGATTTGCCGGCACCGCGAGGTCGATGTATGTTGTTCCCGGCGTCGATCCCGGCGC
>JBKHFT010000219.1:0-2669 GCA_046540055.1 Alkalispirochaeta sp. | reverse complement strand
CGGAAAGAGCGACAGCGGGTATGGAACAGGGCGATCAGATGGAACCGCAGTTTGAGGTTGTCTTCGAGCATTCCCCTGTCGGCATCGTCGTCATGGACGGAGTCGGGCGGATTCAGTACGCAAACAACGCCGTCCGGGAGTTCCTTGGTTATTCCGATACCGAGCTTCAGGGCGGATTTCTGACGAAATTTGCTCATCACGAAGACTCCGAGTTTTTCCAGACACTCTTCGCAGAGATCGTAGAGGGTGACCGTGACGATTTCCAGCTTGTCTCACGATGCAAGCAGAAGAGCGGCAACATCGCCTGGTGGCGCGTCGACATGCGCGCCCTTCGGAATGAATCGGATCGAACGGTGATGATCGCCGTTGTCGACGATATCACCTCCCAGAAGAACGACGAGGAGCGGCTCAGACGCGCCAAGGAACTTGCCGAAGCGGCAACGCGGACGAAGAGCACCTTTCTCGCGAATATGAGCCACGAGATTCGCACTCCCCTCCATACGATCAACGGAATGGCGGAGCTTATGCGGGAGACCGGCCTCGACGAAGAACAGCTCGAATACCTTCACCAGATCCAGTTTGCCGGCGAGGTTCTCCTCGGACTCATCAACGATATACTCGATTTCTCGAAGATAGAGGCGGGGCGCCTTCAGCTTGAGCAGATCCCTTTTGAGCCGGTGACTATGATCGAGGAGGCGGTGGATATGGTGAGTTTGCAGGCTCACCGCAAAGGGATCGAGGTCGTTCTCCTCACCGATGAGACGCTACCGCGGATCGCAAGGGGTGATCCGAATCGTATCCGTCAGGTTATCGTCAATCTTGTGAACAACGCGATCAAGTTTACCGAGGAGGGGTACATCCGCGTCTCCGCGGAGCGGCGGATACAGCGTGGAATACCGCACATGCTTGTGCAGGTGAAGGATACCGGTATCGGTATACCCGAAGATCGGCAAAACCGGCTCTTCAAGCCCTTCAGTCAGGTAGATGCGTCGATGACGCGTAGATTCGGCGGTACCGGTCTGGGACTGTCGATCTCTCGGGATCTCGTTGGAATGATGAACGGAAAGATCGGAGTGAAGAGCAAACCCGGGGTGGGTTCAAACTTCTGGTTCTCCCTTCCTCTGCAGGGTCCGAGTGAGGAGACGATGCAAGTCACTCCTCCCCGCGGCATACCCGAGGGGCCCACCTTCCTTATCGTCGATGACAATCGGGAGAGCCGAAGTGTGATGACCCGGTATCTCGAGGGCTGGGGGATCGGTGTTGAGACGTCGGGAGACGCGTCGTTGACCCTGGAGATGCTCGACCGCGCCGTGGAAGAGGGTACCGTTCCCGATCTCGTATTCATCGACCTTCGTCTGCCGAGTATGGACGGATGGCAACTCGCCTCGGAGATCAGGAACAACGATCGTTTCAACG
This sequence comes from Alkalispirochaeta sp., assembly GCA_046540055.1. Classification (GTDB taxonomy): domain Bacteria; phylum Spirochaetota; class Spirochaetia; order DSM-27196; family Alkalispirochaetaceae; genus Alkalispirochaeta. The sequence goes on along the minus strand of JBKHFT010000219.1, from coordinate 1,253 downwards.
GGATTCCCCTCTGTCTGATGAGCCCTACCGGCGTGAGTTCAGGGGACGCAAAGATGAAGCTTCTTCGGTGGTTCAAGGCGTACATCAACAAGCCGATCAAGCCTCGGGAACTCAAGCAGACGATAGAGAGCGTCTTCGTTGACGATATCGAGGAGCTCGAAGCGGTCGACGGCGACGGGTTGGTACCGATTCAAACGGGTTCTTCTCGGAAAGCTGTCTACCCCGAAACGGTTCTCGTAGCGGAGGACCATTTTGTCAATCAGCAGCTCTTTCAGGCGATCCTCACGAAGAAGGGGTTTCGGACCCTCGTCGCTTCCGACGGGCTCGAGGCGGTCACCGCGGTACAGGAGCACCCGGAGATCGGTTTGATCTTTATGGATGTACAGATGCCGAACCTCAACGGGTACGACGCGACCGTCCGGATCCGGGAACTTGGCGTGGCGACGCCGATCGTAGCGGTAACGGCAAACGCCCTGTCCGGTGATCGTGACCGCTGCGTCCGGGTCGGTATGAACGAGTACATGTCGAAACCGTTCAAGAAAGACGACATAGATGCTGTGCTTCATCGACTTGAAGAACAGGGGTTCTTTCACGACGCTGAAGAGGCGGTAGAGGTCGAAGAGCTGGTAGAGATCGGTGAACTCGAAGAGGTCGACGAAGGTGATTCGGACGCCGTCGCCACCGGGGAAGACCCGATCGACCTCGGCGCTACGGTAGAAGCGTTTATGGGTGACACCGAGACTGCTGAACGGGTGACCCGTGCCTTCGCCGCCAAACTGCCGGGACAGATCGAGCAGGTAGATACGCTGATACGGGAGGGAAAGCTCCCGGAAGCGCGGGTGCTGATTCACGCGGTGAAGGGAGGCGCCTGGAATCTCAACTGCGAGGACCTCGGAAACGCCGCCCGAGTCGTGGAGGACGACTGTGCAGCGGGTAACGGCGACGCGGCGCTCGACAATCTTCTCCGGGTATCCCGCGAAGTCGAACGATTTCGCGCCTTCATCGCCAACGCGCACTTCCCGGAATAACCCCTCTTCCCTGGTAGCAACTCCTTCCGTCTCCCGCCCCGGTAGGAAACCGGATAAAACTTAGTTATATTATCAGAAAAGAGGAGGGCTCGGATGGCACGGATCATAACGTCTTTACTGCTGGGTTTCCTCGCTCCCTTTGCGATCTTCGCCGGAGGAAACAGCGAGGAGATGAACAACGGAAGTAGCCGTCCCGTGGACGGAGACGGTACGGAACGAACTGTG
>JBKHFT010000218.1:0-2695 GCA_046540055.1 Alkalispirochaeta sp. | reverse complement strand
CTTTCGCCTTTCCGGGGGGTACAGCTATGTGATGGCGACCTTTGCCGACGGCGACGACAAGGGCAACGAGGTGCCCCTTGTGCCGAACCACACCGTGGACGGCGAGCTCGCCCTTCGTCCCGGCTCCGCTCTGGGGCTTGAGTTCGGTCCGGCGGTGCGCTACCGCAGCGCCGCGTACCAGGGCGGGGACGACGCCAACGAGGAGGATCGCGTCTCGGCGCACACCGTGACCGACCTTTTCGTGCGTTTCCGTCCCGTCGTTACCGGTGATCTGTCGATCACCGCGGAGGTGAAAAACGTGTTCGATACGCAGTACGCGCCGCTCCAGTTCTATTCGTCATTCAGCGATTCCACCGGATACTACCCCGCTGCGGGGCGGTCGTTCCGCGTCTCCGCCTCGTACCGGTACTGACCCGGGGGCGGAGGAACAGAAATGAACAGGCGGACAGGGGACAGCGACCGACGGCGGACGATCACCGCACTCCTCGTGTCGGTGGTGCTCCACGGGGGAGTTGTTCTCTGGATCGCCCTCGCCGGGAGCCACGACGGCTCCCGGTTCCTGACGCCGGGGGTCTCGTCGTACGAAAGGGCTCCCCGGAGCATCGCCGTCGGGATCGTTTCCGGGGTGGAACGATCCACCCTCCCCTCGGAACCACTCACGCCGGAAGGTGCGACCTCCCCGCGACCGGTTCCGGACGGTGCGTCCTCCCCGCCGCCCGCTCCGGAGGATGCGACGGTGTCGCGCCCGGCGGTTCCGGACAGGGAGGATGACGCGCCACCGGCGGATGCTCCAGTCTCTGAGGAGAACGGCGGAAGCTCGACGGCGCAACCGACGGAGGCGATCCCCCGGCCGGGATCCGCTCCGGATGGAACGATACATCCCGTGCATCTCGACCCCGATTCGGGTATCGGTGGTGCACGTTCCGATGAGACGATCGTGTCCGGTGAGGGACGCGCCGACCGGTCGTCCCCGGCTGAGGCCGGTGCGGTTCCGTCGGCGCCCCGGGTCGACGCGACGCCCCTCGAGCCGATCGATCCGGTGTATCCGCTCTCGGCGCGGCGTCGCGGCATCGAGGGAGAGGTGCTGGTCGAAGCGGTGGTATCCGCTGCGGGTACGGTAATTGATGCATCGATCATCCGGAGCTCCCGGAATCGGCGGCTCGACGAGGCGGCGGTCACGGCGGTACAGGAAACACCCTTCTCACCCGCTCGTGTCGGGGATAGCCCCCGGACGGGAAGCGCCCGGGTTCGCGTTGTGTTCGCCCTCGATTGAGGCGGGGAATCAACGGCTACGGCGCAGCGTTACGGGAAATCTGTCGGTAACGGTTCCGGGCGCCTGAAGGTACTCTCGATATCAACGAACCGCCGCTCCCGGGCGGAGGTGATCATCCCGAACATCGTCTCTATCGCGTTGAGCGCCATTTCGCCGCTTGCCCGATGAGGTCTGTGTTCACGTATCGCGTACGCCATATCCACCAGACCGATGCCCCGACTGTTTGCATCGTGCCCGGTTTCGCTGAAGGGTCGTTCCAGGGGAACCTCGTTCCACGGCCCCGGAGGGATCGGGGGCGGTTGGGTTTTCCAGCGGTAGTTTTCTTCGGTCATCATCAGGATCTCCCCGCCGAAGAGGTTCGGACCGCCGAGGGGGTCGATGTCACGGATGCAGATCGCGCCTTTCGTTCCGTAGAGTTCGATGCGGGGCAGTTCGGATCCCCAGACATCGAAACTGGTGATGATCGTAGCGATCGCGCCGGATGCGAACTCGAGGTTGCCGGTGAGGTGGGTATCCATGTGGACCGGAAGAACCTCGCCCCGCCGCGGGCCGGTGGGGACGATTCGTTCCCGGAAGGGGCGGACCGAGAGTGCAGAACACCGCGCAACGGGCCCCAACAGGGAAAGAAGGGCGGTGATGTAATAGGGACCGATATCGAGGAGCGGCCCGCCGCCGGGTTCGTAGAAGAACGCGGGGTTGGGGTGGTGCCACTCGTGTCCGTGATTCACGACGAAGGCACTCGCGGCGAACACCTCACCGATCCTGCCGGTGTCAAGGAGTTCTCGCACCGTCTGGAGACGGCCGCCGAGAAACGTGTCCGGAGCGCTTCCCACACGGACTCCCCGCTCCTGCGCGATTCCGATGATCCTCCGGGACTCTTCCAGCGTCGCCGCCAGGGGCTTCTCGGTATAGAGATGTTTTCCCGCAGCGACGGCGGCGATGTTGTACTCACCGTGTGATCCCGGCGGCGTGAGGTTCAGGATGATCTCCACCCCGGGGTCTTCGATTACCTCCATACCCGTCGCGTAGGCCCGGGGGATTCCGAAGCGATCCGCAACACGCTGTGCTTTTTCGAGTCCCCGGGACGCGCACGCCGTCAGGGACACCGCATCGTACTTCTTCAGGTTCGTCAGATACACGTCACTGATGTCGCCGAGGCCGATGACACCTACTTTGAAGGGATTCATGTCCTCGAGTATCGATTTGGATCGGTCCGGCGTCAAGGTGGACGTCGTTCCCCCCCTCCGGGACCGGATCTGTCCGGATCGAGATGGACCAACGCAAGGGCCCGTGTCTTTTGTTCGCGCCGTTTCTCAATTCGTATTATGATTCAGAAAACGGTTTACCGGCAAAAGGATGCGATGAGCGACGCTCCTCGAACCAAAACCCCTTCAATTCTTCTCGTCGAGGATGCGGCGATCA
>JBKHFT010000217.1:0-2772 GCA_046540055.1 Alkalispirochaeta sp. | reverse complement strand
GTATCAGCTGCGGCGCCGGAACCCGCCTTGACGTCGGTACGCGCCTCCCCGGGGGAGACGTTCCCCCGTTCCACCTCCACGGTACGGACCGCCTCCTCGAAACCCGGCAGAAGGTGCTGGAGCGCCCCGGTCCCGTCGGTTACGAGGGAGTAGCCGTCAAAGATCAGGCTGTCGTTGCCACCGACGGCGTTCACGTAGATCAGAGGCACCCCGGAGTTGCGACCGATCGACGAGACGAGACGATACCGGGTCTGTACTTTTCCGCTGTGAAAAGGGCTTGCCGAGGGTGCGATGATCACCTCCGCTCCGGCATCGAGAAGGTCACGGACAGGATCGACGGGATACCGCGTTCCCGGTGCCGGCTCGGTTTCCCACCAGATATCCTCGCAGATGGCGATCCCGAAACGTACACCCCGGTAGGTCCAGACCTCGCTGCGCTGCGCCGGTTCGAAATACCGCGCCTCGTCGAAGACGTCGTAGGTGGGGAGCAACCGCTTCGCCTGGCGAAACACGATCTCCCCATCGAGGATCACCGCCGCGACGTTACGCAACGCTTTCCCCGCGCTTTCCTGGTTTCGGTCGACGTATCCGACGAGGACGGCGATTCCCGGCGGTAGTGTCCGTTGCAGCTCCCGGAGGGCTTTGAGGTTTTCTTCCATGAAGGTGGTGTGATCGAGAAGGTCCATCGGAGGGTATCCACAGAGGCTCAGTTCGGGAAAGACGATCATCTCTGCGCCTTCCGTGCGGGCACGAACGGTAGCGGTACGTATCGAGTCGCTGTTTCCGGTAAACTCACCTATCGTTGTATTGATCTGTCCCAGTGCGATTTTCAATGCGTTGACCTCTCTCAGTACGGCAACTACTATACCGTACCATGGAACACGCGGTTCTGATAGCGGGTAAGCAGTCACCCTTCACGGACGATCTGGTACAGGAGACGCTACGCCGTGGTGACCGCGTATTCGCCTCGTACGACGATTCCGATACACCCCCTGAGGTGCCCGATACCTTCGGTGAGTCTCTGCGCTACATCCCGTGGAACCGGCGATCCCTTATCTCGTCGCGTTCGCTCATCCTCACGATCGATCAGGAACCGGTGGTACCGGAACGGGTGATCGTGGTATGCGCCCCCGAAGGGGTCAATGCGCCCCTTCACGAGGTGGAAGCGGTCACGATCGAAGAGAAGATCGACACCTCCGTGAAGGGATACCTCTTTGCGATCAGGGAGATCGCCGCGTACTTCATCCGGCGCCGCGGTGGGGATCTGACGATTCTCTGGTACGACCCCGGCGTCGACCTCCTGCCGCCGGTGGATGCGGCGATCGCCGGTGCGGTACAGGGGTTTGCGCAGTCGATGCTCGGGTATTACGAGAACGAACCGTTCAAGATACGGGGGCTCTCGGCGTCGAACGCCGAATCCCGGGCCGTTGCGACCTGGGTGCTCGAGCAGATCTATGATCGTACCGAGAAAAGCGCCGGACGGTGGCAGAAGTACGGCCAGAAAATGGGAATTCTTCCGTTCCGCAGATAGGTCCGGAATCGACTGGAGCAGATGTGATGAGACTATGGATACGGTACCTCGCAGGAACGATCATCGGGGTTGTTTTGGGTGTGTTTCTTCCCGCGGGAGCGGGGGATTCCCTCGTCGTGCTACAGAACCTGAGCGATCTTGTGATCCGACTCGGACGGTTTCTTCTCTTTCCGATCGCGTTCTTCTCGGCGATTATCGCTGTCGATGAATTACGGGACGATCGACGGGTTCTCTCGGTGACCCTCCGGACGGTTCTTTTCTCCGCCCTCACCGTTGTGGTCGCGGCGGTGGCGGGTCTCGTTGCGGTAGTAGTCCTGCAACCGCAGCGGGTACCGCCGATGGTTCAGGAGGCGTTCGTCGCGCAACCCGACACGGCGGGCGCCCTCATTCGCGGGGCCCTTCCCTACAACGGATTCCGGATTCTGACCGGAAGCGAAAACGCTCTCGGAATGATCGTTGTTCTGGCGATACTCATCGGGTGGAATCTCCGGTTCGACCGTGAGATCACATCGCCGGTATCCCTCGTCGCCGATTCGGCGAATCGCATTCTCTACCGCCTCAACGCATTTCTCACGGATTGGCTCGGATTCCTCGTCGCGATTCCTGCGGGGATGATCATCGTCGAACTACGCCTCACCGAGGATTTCGTCCTCTTCAGTCAGTTCCTGATCGTGGTAACCGCAGCGGCCCTCTTCGTCGGTCTCGTGGTGTACCCCGTCGTCCTGTATCTCGTCAGCAAGAGCTCTCGCCGCGTTCTGGGTTGGGTGACCGGGATGGGGGCGCCGGGGCTTGCGGCGCTGGCCGGTGGAGACGTCTATTTCGCCGCGCCGACCTTGATTCGGGAGGTAAAGGAAGACCTCGGTGTTCCCCGACGGGTCGGTGGAGTGGTGACATACTTGCTCTTCGTCTGGAATCGGGCGGGAACGACCCTCGTAGCGACCGCGGGGTTCCTCCTGGTGGTTCGTTCCTACACCGCTCTCGAGATGGGGATCGTCGAGACGGTACAGGTCGTCATTGCCGGTGTGTTCGGATCCTTTCTTCTCGGACGAGTTCCTGCAGGCGGGGTGATCGCCCTGTTGAGCTATCTCGCCGTCGCCTACGGACGGGGGATGGAAGAGTCATACCTTATCCTCCTGCCGGTGATGCCCCTCCTCGAACGCCTCGGAGCGTGGCTGGATGTGATGACCCACGGGTTTGTGACCAACCTCGTAACCGATATGGAAGGGCTGCACCGGGAGTAG
>JBKHFT010000216.1:0-2789 GCA_046540055.1 Alkalispirochaeta sp. | reverse complement strand
GCCGGAGTCAACCCTTCCACCGTGTCCCGGGCGCTCAACAACCGTGACCGCATCGGTGCTACTACCCGCAAGCGCATCCTTCGGATCGCAGAAGAACTGGGGTACCAGCCCAGTGTGATCGCCCGCTCCCTCGCCACCAGTCGTACCAACACGATCGGCGTCGTTGCTCCGTCCCTGACCGATCCCTTCGTCGGGATGATCGTCGACAGCATTGAGGAACACGCCGGCGCCTACGACTACCGCGTGATCTTCAGTACCTCCCGGCGCGACCCCGACCGGGAGCTGACGATCGCCACCAACTTCCAGCGCCACCGTGTCGACGCGGTGATCATCGTATCCACCCACCAGCGTTCCACCTACGACCTCTTCGAACGGACCCTGAGCGTCCCCGTCGTCCTCGTCGGCCAGGAGGACCCCGGGAGTGACATCGCCGTCGTTGCCGTCGACGACGCGAGGATGATCGACGCCGCCGCGGAGCACCTCGTTGCTCTCGGCCACGCCCGCTTCGTCTTCATCGGCGTCGACGACCGTCCCTTTTCCAGCGGACGGAGACAGGAGGCGTTTGAAGCGGGGGTGATACAGCGCCGGACCGACGCTGTTGTAACGACCGTTCTCCCCGAGGGGCTATCGGATCTCGAACGTGGCGCCGCCGCCCTTCCCTCCGTGATCGCATCCGGCGCGACGGCGGTGCAGTGCTACAACGACATGGTTGCCTTCGGTCTGGTCGGCGCCGCGATCCGCGACGGTATCGCGATTCCGGGGCGGTTCAGCGTCGTCGGGTGCGACGATCTCGAGATCGCCCTCTCCCTCCCGCAGCCCCTCACCACGATACGCCAGCCCCGGGGCGAGATGGGGCGGCAGGCGGTAGAGCTGGTGATGGAGCGCCTTGACGGGAAGGGGCCCCGCACAACGGTGCTCCCGGGTCAACTCGTGATCCGCGCGACGACGGCACCGCCTGGTGATACATAGATTCTTGTTGCACTATGAGTCGGAACGTGTCGCTGAGTATCATCATACCCGTTGCCGTTCCTTCCGTCTCGAATGGATTGCAGCGGGGAGCGGATTATACCGGATCGTCAACAACGTTCTGTATACCCTGTGCGCAACCGCTTGCGCTATCCGAAGACCGGGTGTATGATCGACGAAACCGGGAGACGGCGCGGGTGTTGCCGGCGAAGGGTACCATCATCGCTGCGCAATCGATTGCGCGCGGGCCAGCGGGACCTCGGCGGGGTTCGTGAATGGCACCGGCTCCCGTGGGGGCGTTACCTGCTTCCGTGGGCGGCACCGCTCCCGCGAACGGTACCGGCTCTCGTAAACGACCCCGGCTTCGGCGAACCGCCCCGGGTGTTGCGTCCGGCGTCCGTTCTCTCCAGGGCATCCGGCGTGGGACAAAGAAGAAATCAAAGGAGGAGTGCATGACACGAACAAAGATCGGCATCGGGGTAATCGGAATGGGGTGGATGGGGCACGTCCACGCCCGGTCGTACCGGATGGTACCGGATCGGTTCATCGACGAGGGGATCGACCCGGTCCTGGTGGTGTGCGCCGACGCCGACGAGAAACGGGCGCAGGCATCACAGGAACGGTTCGGCTTCCGGAAGTACGTCACCGACTGGCGGGCGGTGATCGCCGACCCCGAGGTGAACGTCGTCGATATCACCGCCCCGAACGGGATGCACCTGGAGATCGTCACAGCGGCCACCGTCGCGGGAAAACACGTCGCCTGCGAGAAACCGGTCGGTCGCTTCCCGGAAGAGACGATCGCCGCCGCAGACGCCGCGAAGGCAGCAGGGGTGATGAGCTTCGTCGGCTACAACTACCGGTGGCCCCCGGTGGTGCAGTACGCCCGGGACCTGATCGCCGGCGGCAAACTCGGGACGATCACCCACTACCACGGGCGCTTCCTCAACGGCTACGCGGGAAACCCCTTCGGTCTCCTCTCGTGGCGTTTCGAGGAGGAGCACGGTCTGGGAACTCTCGGTGACCTGATGTCCCATGTGATCGATATGGCGCACCTGATCTCCGGTAGTATCGAGAAGCTTGTTGCGGACCGGGAGACGTTCATCAAGGAGCGCCCCCTCCCAGACCCGAACGCCACCTCCCACTACGCCGTCGGTACCGCCGAGAGCCCGAAAGGGGCGGTCACCAACGAAGACTACGTCAGCGCCATCGTTCGCTTTTCCGGCGGCGCCCACGGCTTTCTCGAGGCGTGTCGCGTCGTCAACGGCGCCAAGTGCGACATGTCCTTCGAGGTCTACGGCACGAAAGGGGCGATCAAGTGGAACATGGAACGGATGAACGAGCTCGACGTGCAGTACCGCGACGACGAGAATCCCGCGGAAGACGGATACAAGACGCTCCTGAGCGGACCCGCCCACCCGTTCCACGGGAACTTCAACCCCGCCTGGGGGCTCAACCTCGGCTACGAGGACACGAAGATCATCGAGGCAAAGGAGTTTCTCTGCTCCGTCAGGGACGGAGTACAGCGGGAGCCGAGCCTCGAGTCGGCGCGGCAGGTAGCGCTGGTGCAGCAGGCGATCATGCGTTCCTGGAACTCCGGGGCGTGGGAAAGGGTCTGACCTGCGGTTCCGGCAGTTTCCGGGCAGGAGAATCTGAATTGCCGAAGGAGGCACGAACATGATCAAAGTCGCAAACGCCCCCTGTTCCTGGGGGGTGATCGAGAACATTGAAGGCGAGCGGATCACCTGGGAAACGGTGCTCAACGAGATCCGGGACACCGGGTACGTGGGGACGGAGCTCGGAGACTGGGGGTTCATGCCCACCGA
>JBKHFT010000215.1:0-2790 GCA_046540055.1 Alkalispirochaeta sp. | reverse complement strand
AACCTCCGAAGGCTACGCCGGCAGATTTACAGTCTGCTCCCTTTGGCCGCTCGGGCATCTCCCCATTGTAAGGTTGAACGTAGCACATGGTATAAATATATGTCAACCTAGCAGGCTACGTCACAATTTAGCCGTCTGTCGGATTCGAACCGACGACCCCGAGATTACAAGTCACGTGCTCTGGCCAGCTGAGCTAAGACGGCGTAGCGAGGAGAATGTGCCCGATTCTCCCGGGCGGTGTCAATCGGTACCGGAACGGTTCTCTCCCGGTACCGTTACTGTCCGCGGATCGATCCGAAAGGAGGCGTGTCGGGAAGCGATGCCGGCGAAACGCCTCCGAACTGGAGAACCTCCGCGCCGGTGGGGGTGATCAACAGGGAAAGTTCGAAATGAACCGTTTTCGAGGCGTCTGCGGTACGGTATCCCCACCCGTCCTCGGCGGGGAGGATAGCGGCGGCGCCACCGGTAAAAACCGGTTCGATGTTGACGATCATACCCGGGCGGAGTCGGATATCACCACTGCGAGGCTCCCCGGAGTGTCCGACAAAGGGGATCATCGGTTCCTCGTGGAGTTCCCTCCCGATACCGTGCCCTACGAACTCCGGTATGATCGTAAGCCCGGCCCGAGCGGCGCACCGTACCGCGTTCGCTCCGATCTCCCCCACACCTGTACCGGGACCGATCTCCCGGATAATCGTCAGGAACGCCGCCCACCCCGCGTTGATGAGATTCCGGTCTTTGCGGGACACTCCTTCCGTGTAGTACGTCCAGGCGGCATCTGCAACGTATCCGCCTCCGTACGCCGCGACGTCCAGGGTAAAAATATCTCCCCGGGCGATCTCTCTCGTTCCGGGAACGCCATGGATCGCAACGTCGTTCAGTGAGACACTCGTATACGCCGGGTACCCGCGATACGAGACCATCGCGGAAGACAACCCGTGACGCGAGAGATACCGTTGCACGAAACGGTCTATCCACCCGCCGTCCCGCCCGATGAGCGGTTCCTTCCCGAGCTCACGAAATACTCCAAAGAGCTGCTGCGCCACCCGGCTCATCCGCCGTTGTTCCAGGTCACCGTGTATCCGAATCATTCCTGTTCACACCGGGCCCATCACGACGAGAATCATACTGCTACCGAAGGTCAGTGTCGCTGCGATCACCCCGGCAAGAAGGGCGAGTACGAGATGGAGTCCCGTTTTCCAGCGACGATTGATCGTCAGCTGAAACACCTCGAGAATGCTCGCTACCCCTCCGGCGACGGTGGTTATACCGGAGGCGGCCTGAAGGATCTGCAATAACTGTGTCTGCGTCCTGTCGGTAAACCCCTGATAGTTTCCTACGACGTACAAGAGGGCGAGAACGACGGAGATCGTAAAAAGCAGTATCAGCGCTCGCTCAAAGAGGCGGGTGGCGATGTATAACGCGGTTCCTTGATCTTGCATAGGCGGATTGCGTAGTATCCAAGTATACATGTCTGACCCGGGTCGACGACAACGCCTCATCACGACGATTCGCGAAAGATCGCGGGAGATTTCACCGATTCCGACCGGTATCGTTCCCCGCCTCGCTCCGTTACCTTCGGTACGATGGATCGTCTTCGATGTCTACGGGACACTTCTCACCTCGGGAGCCGGCGAGATCGGCACCCTTGAGTCCTCCGGAACCGCGCCGGCCGAGTCGTGCGAGCAGATCATCCGGTCCTACGGCAAACCCGGAATCTCAGGGAGTGATCTTGTCCACGCGCTGATAGAGCAAATACGGGCCGAGCATCGTCGCCGGCGGTCGGCAATGGTACCCCACCCCGAAGTAGATATCCTGGAGATATGGCGACACCTGATCGATACGTTTCTCACACCTCCACGCGCCTCCCGGGATGGAATTGCACCGTCGCCGTCAACGCTGCACCCTGAGAATCTCGCCGTCGACCATGAGCTTGCGGTCAATCCGGTCTGGCCGATGCCGGGGGCGTTGGAGACGATAGGGGCCCTCTATCAGAACGGATACAACCTCGGTATCGTGTCGAACGCTCAGTTTTACACCCCGTTGTTCATCGAAGCGCTCTTCGGTGCCGGCCTTGAGAAGCTCGGGATCTCCCGGTGCACCTGGTCGTATCAGATCAGGGCCGCCAAGCCGTCACCGGCGATCTTCGAGCGTTTTCTCTCACCCCACGACGCCGAACCGATCGATCCGTCGACGGCACTGTACATCGGGAACGATATGCGAAACGATATCTGTGCCGCAGCGGCACAGGGTTTCAGAACCGCGCTGTTTGCGGGAGACGCCCGGTCTCTCCGACTACGTGAGGAAGACCCGTCGCTGTGTAGAGTTGAACCTGATCTGATCGTAACCGACCTTCGCCAACTGCTGGAGGTGTTCTCCCGGAAGGGAGATCGAACAGGCGCGGCTGGTCGTTCGAAAGGGAGCGTAATATGAAGAAAATGCTAGTATCGGTGATAATCCTTGCAATACTTGCGGCGGTGGCGTTCGGCTTCGGGTATGTTCCGATTCGAATCGAAGCCGGGGAACAGGTACTCCTCTTCTCCCGAACCAGCGGTTGGGATACTGCGCCGGTTATCTCCGGTGAGTTCGCATGGCGGTGGCAACTGTTGATTCCAAAAAACGTAACGATCTACCGATTTCCAGGAGAACTCCGGAGCGTTACCGTCTCGAGTTCCGCGTCACTCCCGTCGGCAGACCTTTATCGGGACTACCTCGAAGGAGACGCCTCCCTGGACCAGGAGATTCGTCTCCGCCTGCGATACCGGATCTCTCCCCTGGGGATCGCCGAAC
>JBKHFT010000214.1:0-2793 GCA_046540055.1 Alkalispirochaeta sp. | reverse complement strand
CTCTGCGACTTTCGGGGGCTGGTGCTGGATCGGGAGATTCTCAAAGCGCTCTACGCCCGGGCGAACCTCTTCGTCTTTCCCTCCCTCTACGACAACGCCCCCCTCGTTCTCCGGGAGGCCGCGGCGTTTCGAACGCCGGCGGTTCTTGCCGCGGGATCCTCCGCCGCAACGGACACCGAGGACCGACGCAACGCCTTTCACGTGCACCCGGATCCCGGGAGCCTGGCCAGGCTTATCGCGGAGCTCTCGGGCGATGAGCGTGCGGTAACGGCGGTCGGACGGCGGGCGCAGGAAGAGGTGTACCGCGGCTGGGGGGAGATCGTCACAGACGTGGCCCGGCGGTACGAGGCGCTTCTGTCGCGTCGATGAGGGGAGGGCCAGGCGGGTCTGATGAGTCCTCGACGATGAGACCGCGTCGCACATCCGAGAAGACCGTGGCACTGTCCCGTTTGTTGACGAGCTTCGCACCACGATCGCCGGCGGTCATGACGCGTTTACCCCGATCCGGAAGTATTCGCGGTATCCCGACCTTTTCGACCCGTCGGAGCCTACTCCTGTGGAGGTGCCGCTCCCTCCGCCTCCCGGCGGTGAACCTTCTCCATGATCTGCTGGTAGACCGCGTTGCTGATCGGGAAGTAGCTGAGCACCACCACGCCGAGTATAAAGAACGTCGCCGGTACGGGACCGGTGAGAAGCCTGATCCCGAGCATCGCGCTTTCACTCTGTGTTGCCGCGGGGACGCCGCGGATACTCTCCCGGTATCCGAAGAGTGAGAGCATCCACCCGCTCAGAAAAACCCCCACTGCCTGGCCGATCTTGCTTGAAAACGTCCACATGCCGTAAAACACGCCCTCCCGGCGCGTGCCGTTTTCGGCGTAATCAAATTCAACTACGTCCGGAACGATCGCGAAGGGCATCACGTAATGAGTGGCAAATCCGAGGCCGCCGACAAACATCATCGCGTAGCTGAACTGTACTCCCAGACGATGCCCCAGAAAGAAGAAGAGGATCACCCCGGCAGCAAAGATACTCATACCGATGTTATAGCTCCACTTCTTGCCGATCCGCTTCGAAATGCGTACCCAGATCGGAATCGCGAGAATCGCGGCACCAAGGAGGATCGGCAGCGCCACCTGAAAGGCGCCCTCGTCACGGTAGATATACTGAAAGTAATAGAGGAGCGACGTCTGCAAGACGTTGACCCCGGTCATGTGAAAGGTCCAGGGAAGCAGCGCCGTCAGAAAGGTTTTCATCGTGAGAACGTCCAGATAGGAACGAAAGACGTTCTGTTCCGAGTGTTGAATCGGCTTGGATTGTTCCCGTATCGACAACACCACCGTGAGCTGCGTTGCAGCCATGACCCCGCCGGTTACCGCCCCCATCCCCATCCAGGCGATCCGTCCGCCGCCGAAGAGCTGGACCAGGGGGATGACCACTGCAACGCCCACAAAGGTCCCTACCACGGCAAAACTCATACGGTATCCGTTGAGAACCGTTCGTTCGTAGTAGTCGTCGGTGAGCTCCGGTGTGAGGGCGCCGTAGGGGATGTTTACCAGGGTGTAGGCGGTATTGGCCGCGACGTAAGTGAGCGCGGCAAACCAGAAGAGGCTTCGCTGACTGGAACTCTCGTAGGGCGCAAAGAGGAAGATCATCGCCAACAGGAGGAGGATCGCACCCGCGGCGATGTACGGGCGCCTCCGTCCCCAGCGGGTGCGCGTACGGTCGGAGAGGTACCCCACCGCCGGATCGGTGATCGCGTCCCAGATCTTGCCGACCATGACCGCCGTCCCCGCGAGTCCGGCGGCGATCCCCACCACGTTGGTAAAGTAAAAAAGGAGGTAGAACCCCATTATCGTGAAGAACAGGTTCCCCCCGAGATCTCCAATGCCGAATCCGATTTTTTTTGCCCGTGATAGTTGCTGCACAATAGGTCCATTATACTTTGTCTCTCCCACCTTGTGTGAGATAAAGAGCGTACGCTCCCCCGCTCTTGCTGCGTTTACGGTGTCGCTCATATCGGCGGGTGTCGCAACATACCCGATCGAACGGTCCCACCCGGACAGCCCGCGACGTTCGCACCGCCGACGAGGAGGCGACGAACCCCGGTGACCGGATCACCGAGGTGCTGAAGCGCTTCTCCCCGGCGGTGATCCTCATCGACGAATGGGTCGCCTACGCGCGGCAGGAAACCCTTGCCCGGCTGCGTACCGTGGTGGGGCGGGTCGAGAGCACGTGACGGGAGGCGGAGTACATCCGGCGGATCGAGGACACCTATCCGATCCATCCCGATCTGTTTGATGCTCTCTACCGGACGTGGTCGGTCATTCCCAACTTCCAGCAGACCCGGGGAGTCCTGCGTCTTATGGCGGCGGTGATTCACTCGTTGTGGGCCAACCAGGACACGGGCCTGATGATCATGCCCGGCATGGTGCCCCTCGACGACTCGCTGGTACGCAGCGAGTTTACCAAGTTTCTGGGAACCCCCTGGAGCACCATTATCGACAGCGAGATCGACGGGCAGGGGAGCCTTGCCGCCCAGATCGACAACGAGAACACCGCCCTCGGAGCGTTCGGCGCTACCCGCCGGGTTGTCCGGTCTCTCTTTCTCGAGACCAGTCCCCTCCAGTCGGGGAACCACCCCGGTGTGGACGAGCGGGCGATCAAGGTCGCCTGCACCCAGCCCGGGGAGAAACCGGCGGTATTCGGGGATGCGGTAGGCTACCTTTCGGGCAAGAGCGTACACCTCTACGGCGAGAACGGTCGGTACTGGTTCTCCGAACAGCCGACATTGCG
>JBKHFT010000213.1:0-3011 GCA_046540055.1 Alkalispirochaeta sp. | reverse complement strand
GTTGTCGTGCGGATGTAGTGCGGCTATCGGGGCTCGGAGGTAGCCACGGCGCGTCACCCTTTCCGGCGGAGTTGCTTCAATGCGCGGAAGCGGTAAACGATCTTTCGTTCCACCCGAAATCTCCCCATGAGGAATCGACTCCACGGTGATCCGCGGATTCTTTCTGAAACGCTCCTGGATCGACCCGGCGGACCTGCCGGCCTATTGACATCAGGAGGAACACGTCACGGAATACAAAGACGGTCCCGATTTGAACGTTCCTCTTTAGATTACCAATATCATAAGGTATACTGTGTGTGCGGGGGTGGCACGATGGTTCGTCCGGTTGTCCTGTTGGTTGTGATTCCGATCCTGTTCGCCGCCTGTACCTCCGTCGGTGATGGCGCAGGCCGGAGTGAAACGCAGGACACTTCGGTCGCCGAAGGGGCGGATGGCGTACCTCTCCCGGAAGACGCCCGTCTCGGAGACCCCGGACCGGACAGGGCAAGTATCGGTGGAGTGGTTTTCCCCGTGCCAACCGGGTGGGACCTCTATCGGGTCGCCGGCGATGGTATATCGGTAAAAGGAGCGATCCGTTCCGCAGGGGGTGACGAGGTGCTGGTCGGCTCATTTCCGATCGGGCACGAGGTCACCGATGACGCGTTCGTTTTCTTCCTTGCGAGTGAACTGTTTCGGGTGCCCGTGGTTCCGACGGAAGGTGCAATCCAACGCTTCGACGACGGGTCGATCTACGCGGATTTCCCGGTTGAACCGAACGGCTCGACGTTGCAGGTTCGAGCGTTTCGCGACGGCCGGACGGTACGGTTTCTCGCCTCTCTCGTCCATGATGCAGCTGATACCGATTCCCGGGCCACGCCGATTCTCGCCGGCGCGCGTCTCGCCCGTGACGGAGAGTCGGTCTACCGCGTCCGCCCCGGGGGAGTCAGTTTCGTCGAGACCGGGCGGTCGGGTTGGTTGTTCCTCGACGACCGGAACGAGGGCGTGACTGTCGCGTACGTGGATGACGGAGTGGAGATCATCGTCTCCCTCGAATCGCTCACCGGTGACTCTGCGGATACCGGACCCGTCGGTCCGTCGGGGGACGGAGGGGGACCTGCCGCTATTCCCGTGTGGATCGGCACCGACCGGGTGATCGCAAGCGCCATGGAAGAGAGGGATGACGAATGGAGGGTCGAAGTGTACGAGGTCTACCTTCCCGTATCGTTGGAGATCAGTCTGTCCGGTCGCGGCGTACCGCGTGGCGAGGCGTTACTGCAGTCCCCCGAAATAGAGCGTCTCTTTCGGGAACACCTCTGGCTCGGCGGTGGGATATGAGGGGCGGAAGGAGCGCGCACCGAGGGTGCGGTCCCGCCGGGCATCGGGGCACGACCGGGATCGCCCGGGGCGTATCGGTACTCTTCTTCTTCGTCGTGATGTCGATGTGGCCGGCGGAAGCAGAGGATCCGGGGGAGAATCGTCTTCGCGGATGGGTAGACGTGTACAGCGACGGACCGGCGGACGCGACGATGGAGGGTGTCGTCGCTACGATCGATACCACCCTTACCGTCTCACTGGCGATATCCGGCACGATTGAGGTCGTTCACTCCGCTGCTGAGGCGGACGTCCTGTTTCGCGTAGCCGTAGAGCACCGTGACGGTACGTACGTAATGGAGGCGACCCGGGAAGATCTGCTCCTCGACGAGGCCGAGGTGATCGCGACGCGGACGGCGGAGGTCCTGTTCGAACTGTTCGATGTTGCCGATGCCCTGACACTGGATATCGTCGAGACCGTCACCGAAGGAGATGTCGCGTTCGGGAGCATTTCTCTCGTGAATATCGGGTTCCCCCGTTCCTACGAGGTCTGGATTGACGACGTCCCCGTCGGCCGTGACGTCACACGCGTGGACCGTATCCTTACCGGGTCACGAACCGTGGCGGTGGTGTCGCCGGGTGAACCGGACTCGCCGATTACCTACGAACGGCAGACGGTGGACATCAGGACCGATCGTCCCGCTGAGGTCGTGTTCAGTATTCCCTACGTCGACGAAGCCCGGGGTGATGCGTTTCGCGGTGCGGCACAGGTCGCCCGGGCGACTCTGCTGGGAGAATCGGACGCGAGCGTTCCGGAGCCGGCGATTGAACCGGATACCTCACCCGCGGACGATCTCACCGAACGCCTCGCTACCGTCATCACGTCGCTTTCGGAGGCCACGCTTTCGCGCCGGAATTTCTCGCAACGCCACCTCGACGCGGTGGCTTCTACATCGGTTGCCGCTCGCCGGGACCGGTACGTAACGGACTACCAGCTCTCCGCGGAACGAGGTTCCACCGCGATCATTCCACGCATCGACCCGGTCGCAGAGAGTGATCTTACCGGATGGCGATACGCGGTTACCGGAGCGTATCGCCCGTTTCGCATAGATCCACCACGGTACGATGATCCACTCTTCTATGAAGCGTCGGACCGTACCGGAACGGATATCAGGGATTTCTACCTCTTTTCGTCCACCGGGGGAATTCACTTCATTATGACCTTTTCCGACGGCGATCCGATGCGTACGAACGCCGGTTACCACGTATCTCTCGTCTCCGGCGAGATCGAACTGTGGTGGCGTCTTGAAGGCGGTTCCCGTCTCACCTCCCGTACGGCGGTACTCGCCCGAACAGAAGGAGAAGAGCGGGAACTGGAAACGTTCCCGTCGCCGTATGCAACGGGCGACTTCGCGGTGATCGGGACGATCGCGATCGATGCGGTGGAGTATGCACGCGGGCACCGGGATTACACCGGGTCGTGGGATCTGGAGGTCACGGTTGAGGAACAGATCGAAAACCGATCGGTTACCCGGGATTCGATTCCCTGGGGAGAGAAGGTGTATTTTTAGGGTGTCAACCTGTGAGCATTACGGTCCCGTGACCGGACCAACCAACTCCGCGGCGCAGATTCCCGGGAAGACGCGATTCCCCGGACGACGCTGAATCCCCGGACGACGCGGATCGTTTCGGAGGGTCAGTTCTCGATCTCGCTGACCAGG
>JBKHFT010000212.1:0-3052 GCA_046540055.1 Alkalispirochaeta sp. | reverse complement strand
AATCGGGGCGTTCCCGGTACCGCGGCGGTGCACCCTGCCGCCCGGTACCGGCGCTCCTTTTCCGGTACGCCCCTGCGCCGTTCCGGCATCCTGCGGAGGATCACACCATGAAATTGTCGGTAGTCGTCTCAACGCATCAGGCCTCCTTCGAGGCGGTCTCGTTCAAGGGAAGCGTCGCCGAAAGCCTCGCCGCTGTCGCGGCAGCGGGGTACGACGGTGCGGAACTCGCGGTCCGGAACGCCGGTGAGGTCAGCGCCGCAGAACTCAAAGCACTTGCAGCATCCCACACGCTCGGGATTCCCGCCGTCGGGACCGGGCAGATGTGGGGAGACGAACGACTGTCCCTCACAGCGGAAGACGACGCGATCCGGGAGACCGCGGTATCGCGAATCAAAGAGCACATCGCCCTCGCCGCGGAACTCGACGCGCTGGTGATCATCGGTCTCGTTCGCGGCGTCTTTCCCAGACCGGAGCTCAGAGACGCCTCCTGGGAATGGCTCGTCGAGGGGCTCCGGGAACTCGGTGCTGCCGCCGATGCGGCGGGGGTGGGGATCGCGATCGAGGCGATCAACCGCTACGAGACCGCCTACGTCAACGCCGCCCGGGACGGGCTGGACCTGATCGAGCGGGTCGGTCGGGGTTCGATCGGGCTGCTTCTGGATACGTTCCATATGAACATCGAGGAGCCCGACATGGCTGAAAGTATCCGGATCTGTGGAGACCGCCTCTTTCACTTCCACGTGGCGGATTCCAACCGGTGGCACCCCGGGGCGGGGCACATCAACTTCCCGGGGCTGATCAACACGCTTGCGGAAACCGGGTACGACCGCTGGGTCTCCGGGGAGTTCCTGCCGAAACCCGACGGCCCCACCTCAATCGCCCGGGGTATCGAGTACCTCCGGGGAATCATGCCGGGATAGATGCGTTGTGCCCCGGCAGCCCTACCGGTTCCACGCCCTCTACAACCCCAGACTCGCCAGATACTCCCGGTTCCGCTTTGCGCACGCCGGGGGCGCTCCCATTCCGGGGAGCACATCCTGCTCCACCACGATCCACCCGTCGTAGTTCCGCCGTCGCAGCTCCCGGGTGATCGCCGGAAAGTCGACATCCCCGTGTCCGAGTTCGCAGAACACACCGTGCTGCACCGCTTCGAAGTAGTCCCACTTCTTCGTCCGCGCCTCCGCTGCCACCGCGGCGGAATAATCCTTGTAGTGGATGTGCCAGATCCGGTCCCAGAAGTGCTCCAGCGCCGCCAGGGGGTACCCGCCGGCGTAGCGGTAGTGTCCCATATCGAGGACCAGCCCCAGCGTGTCCGCCGGCGTCTCGGCGAGGAGCCGTTCCAGCTCACCGGGAGTTTCCACATACCCCGCGCAGTGATGATGGATCACCGTACGAAGCCCCGTTTCCTCCCGGACCGTCTTCGCGAACCGAGTCGCGCCGTCGATCACCGACTTCCACCCCGCCTCATCGAGCATCAGATCCGGGGTGATCCGCCCGGCGTTCTGCCGCCGCACATCAACTGAGGTATTGTCATCGGACAGCACGATGAATGCGTTGTCAAAACCCGCCTTCTGCATCAGCGCCGCGGTCTTCACCCCGACATCGATCCCCTCCTGGTGACGGTCCGGTTCGGAGAGCTTCACCGGTACGAATGCCCCGACGAGATCGAGCTCCCGACTCCGGATCTCGTCACCCAGCTTCGCCGGGTCGGTGGGCATGAACCCCCAGTCTCCGAGCTCCGTCCCCGCGTAGCCCGCCTCTTTCAGTTCATCAAGAAACTGCGGATACTCGACGGTATCTCCCTCCAGCTCGAACTCGAGAACACCCCACGAACAGGGCGCGTTCGCTACCTTTATCATCGTTCCTCCGTCAACGCCGGGTACGCAGGCCGCCGGTATCGTCTCGCCTGCGCGAGCACCCCTGCGGCCGCCTTCCCCGGATTGTTAGTTGTGATTATCAGACAAATTGTCTTCGTCTTTCTGTTGTACGCCATCTTTCATCGCCGGTCAAGGAAAAGGTTGTTTCGCTACCCAAAGGGGTTTCGTTCGAACCCCGCATCCGCTCCCTGAATCGCCCTGCCCGCGCTGCGCACCCGTGTCGTGCACCGCGCTACCTGCACTATCCCGTTCCTGAGCCCCCGCCTCCTGAGCACTAATGGGCGCCCCGTACCGCCTTCTGAGCACCCGTGGGCGCCTCGCCGTTTACAATTCCCCGACCCGCAGAGTAGGGTATCCCGATGAGCGCAATCGGTTTCGCACCGCTTGATATGGCAGTACTGGGGATCGCAGCGTTCCTCGTCGGGTTGCGGCGGGGCGGGGTGAACGGCGCCGCGGTTCTGGCGGTGATCATCCTCTCATCCCACTTCACCGCCGCCGCATCGGTGGGAATCGGCGTTCTCATATTCCTCTACGCCGACGTCCAGGCGACGGTCCTCCTCGTCCGCGACGTCGACTGGCCCACCCTCGGCCGCCTTCTCGTGCCGACGGTGATCGGCATCGCCGTGGCGGCCCTGATCGGACAGCGCCTCCCGACGGCAGTGTTCGAATGGGTCCTCTTCGGCATCATCCTTCTCGCGTACCTCGGAATGATCCTCCAGCGCGCCGGCCGCACCCGCGCCGGCGAACGGGCCGTCCGCCGCGCCCTTCCGTGGTACGTAACCCCCGTTGCCGGCTTCCTCTCGGGGTTCACCTCGATGATCGGCAACCTCGCCGGCGTCTTCGTCGCGATCTACTTCGCTGCCACCGGCGCGATGAAAGCGCAGTTCATCGCCACCAGCGTCTGGTTCTTCTTTGCCCTCAACCTCATCAAACTCCCGATCCACATCTGGGGCTGGAAAACCCTCACCGCCGAGATGTTCCCCGGAACCCTCGTCCTCGTCCCCCTCGTCACCCTCGGCATCTGGCTCGGTCGCGTCATCGTCCGACGTATGTCCGAAGAAACCTACCGGCGCTTCGTCATCGTCGTCGCCGGCGCAGCGGTACTCCGCTATCTCTACGTGCTCGTAACATGAGGTTCACCGTATGAAGAAGAAAAAACGAACTTCGGTCACCGG
>JBKHFT010000211.1:0-3164 GCA_046540055.1 Alkalispirochaeta sp. | reverse complement strand
GGGGTGGAGTGGCAGCGGGAGCGGTCCGTCCTCGGGGACTTTGACTTTGTCTCCGGCGGCGTCCCCGACGACGGCGACGAAAACGCGGTGCTGATCTCCTCTGCTACCGCGGAGCATCTGGGCATCGCCGTCGGCGAGGAACTGACCGTCTCGATCCGCAGTGACCGGGGACGGATCAACACCGGAGACTACGTGGTCGCCGGGATCTACAATGAGACAAGCTTCTTCGGCTACACCACGTATCTGCACCGCCGCGCCCTGAACCGCCTGCGGGAGGCGCCGGAGGAGAACGTCAACGAAATCGGTCTGTACCTTTCTTCCGGGTCTCCCGACGAGACCGTTCTTGCCGGGGAGCTCACCGCAGCTCTGGCGGACGCGGAGTTGCCGACCTTTCCGGTTCTTACCGATCGCTCCGAATATGAGGAGGCTGCCGGGGTTCCCCGGGACCGGCGGGAGTACGGCGTGGTCACCCTGAGCGCCCAGCTTGCAGAAATCACCGACCTTCTCACGGCGATTTCGATCATCGCCGGAGCGATCATGGTGCTGTTTCTGGGAATCGTGGTGGTAGGGGTGGGCAACACCTGGACGATGGTTGTCTGGGAACGCACCCGGGAGATCGGCACCTTGCGCGCCATGGGAATGCAGCGTCCCCGGACGGTGGTTCTCTTTCTTGTGGAAGCGGTATTTCTGGGGGGCAGTGCCGTGGTTGTCGGCAGCGCCCTGGGCATCGGTCTCTTGTGGGGGATCGAACGGTGGGTTGCCTTTCCCCCCAACGCCTTTACCACCCTCTTTCTTACCGCCGGCCGCCTCGCCTGGACGATCCCCCCCTGGAGTATCGCCGCCGTGGCCGGTCTGGTCGTGGGGGCCAGTGTGGCCGGAGCGGGGCGCGCTGCCCTCCGGGCCGGCCACATCCACCCCGTAGAGGCGATGCGTCAGGAGACGTGATTTGTTCCATATCGCCTGCTCGGGCTGCGAACTGAATCCCGTCGCAGCGGCTCACGTGAACTCGCCACGCTGGAGTTCATCCAGGTAGATCTGCCACGGCAGGACCTGGATACCGTCGGCGGTGACGCGTCGTGTCGGGTCCCGGGATACGATGATGCACCGGATATCCGGAAGGTCTTCCCGGAGGGCTCGCAGTCCGTTCATGTGCCGGTCCGTCACCAGTCGGGTGGCTTTGATCTCGATAGCGACGTGATCCTCGATGAGAAGGTCGACCTCGAAACCGGAGCGGCTGCGCCACCAGGAGAGGTTCCACGGACTCTGGTGGTACGAGATCCACGCCCTGGTCTCCTGGACGATCAGGTGCTCAAAAGCGGTGCCGAAAAACTCCGGCGTCGGAGGGTCCGGGAAGGAGCGACGGAGGGCGTTTACCACGCCGATATCGAAGAACCACAGCTTTGGTCGCGACGTCGGTTTTCGTTTCCGGGTCTTCTGAAAAACGGGAAGGCGAAACGCCAGGAGCGTCTCTTCAAGTATTTCGATCCAGTGGGTTACGGTGCGCACAGGAATACCGGTATCGGAGGCGATAGCTGCGTAGTTGATCTCCTGTCCGTTCATGAGGGCCAGAGCATCCAGCAGGTGGGCAAAGCCCTGGATGTTTCGTATCAGCGCTTCCGCGTGGACCTCTTCTCTCAGATACCGGTCGACGTAGGAGATCAGATCGATCGGTGCATCCGGTTCACCATAGAGAAACGGCAGTCCCCCGGTGCGTATCCACGTTTCCAGAGAGAAATCGGGGATCTCCGCCCGCACAAGGGGGAAGAGTTCCAGTTTTCTGGCTCGCCCCGCCAGCAGGTTTGCCGCACCGCGTTTCAGTTTTCGGGCGCTGGAGCCGGTGAGGACGAATCGCTGATCCCGATTGGCGATAAGGCGGTGAACTTCGTCAAGGAGGGAGGGGAGTTTCTGGATCTCATCGATAACCACCGTCTCCTCCGGCCGGGTCTCCTCCTCCAGAAGCTTTGGCCGCCGCACGAGGCGGGAGTAGGTTTCGTTGTCCAGCAGATCGTAGATCCGCGCATCCGGCAACTGAGTCCGTACCAGCGTCGTTTTTCCGGTAGCCCGCGGTCCGAAGAGAAAGAGGCTTCGTTTCCTGAGGGGTGCCGTAAGATCCATTACCCGGGTGTATAGCGCCGACATCGGTACATATCATACCGATATCCATGTAAATCGGCAATACCTGTGCCGTTCTCGCGCCGGATCGCGGCGATTGGCCCGGCACCAGGTGCACTGAAGGGTTCGGCGTGAATTGAAAACGGCCCGAAAAGTGGTATACTCACGCCCCGGAGGGTACCCCGATGCAGACAGCCACCGACCATCGACCGCGGACCGGGCCGTCCTCACCGCTCGCGTTCAATCTCACATTCCCCCTCTTCCTCCTCGCGCTTCTGATCCCCGCGACCGTCGTTGACGCGCAGTCGTTCTCCCGCGCCGAATCCAGGGAGATCCTCGCCGCCGCGGACGCCCTGGTAACCTACCCGGACCAGGACTTCTCCGCGGAGTACACCGTCACCGAGGTACGCCCCGGTGAGGGGACCAGCCGCATCGGCTTCGTCATGTTTCGCCGCGATCGCAACGATATTTACACGATCCTGATCCAGGAGCCCTCGCAGGACAAAGGGAAGGGGTACCTCAAGATCGGGGACAACCTCTCCCTCTACGACCCGGTGGCGCGGCGCTTCACCTCCGTCAGCGCCTCCGACCGCTTCGAGGGCACCGACGCCCGGAACTCCGACTTCACCCAGTCCAGTCTCGCCACGGACTACGAGATCGTCGACCACACCACCGAAGAGCTCGGCGCCTACGCCACCGACGTCTACGACCTCGAGGCGCTCCACGACGACGTCACCTTCCCGATCCGCCGCATCTGGGTCGACGAGAGCGGTCTGGTCCGCAAAGCCGAAGACTACAGTCTCTCCCGCCGCCACATGCGTACCACCGCGATCCCCGACTACCGTCGTATCGGTGACCGCTACGTGCCGATAAGGATCGTGATTCAGGACGAACTTCGAGGTCGCCGGGTGGATGGCCGTTTTCAGCATCAGCGCACCCTGATAGAGGTGGACAAGCCGAGCTTCCAGGAGGTCCCCGACATGGTCTTCTCCCGCACCTTCCTCGAACGGGTGAGCGACTGATCATGGCGGCCCTGCGTACCGCGTGCCTCG
>JBKHFT010000210.1:0-3185 GCA_046540055.1 Alkalispirochaeta sp. | reverse complement strand
GGGGCGGCGTTCAGGGACAGGCAACGGATATTGGAATTCAGGCACGGGAGATCGTGCGCCTCAAGAAGATGCTCATCGACTACTTTGCGAGACACACCGGGAAAACGATCGAAAGAATCAGCACAGACCTCGAGCGGGACTATTTCATGTCTGCCCAGGAGAGTGTAGACTACGGCATCGTCGACGAAGTCTTGGTGCGAGGTGCGCATGATAAAACAGAAGAATGAGAACGGTAAATCCTGCTCTTTTTGCGGGAAAAAGGCGGAACACGCCCGCAGACTGATCGCCGGCCCCGGCGTCTACATCTGCGACGAGTGCGTGAACGTCTGTAAGCGGATGATCGATGAAGAGGACGATATTCTCACCTCGAGCATCCTTGATAACGTTCCGAGCCCGAAAGAGATCAAGGATTACCTCGACACCTACGTGATCGGACAGGATGAAGCGAAGAAGGTGCTCTCCGTAGCGGTGTACAACCACTACAAGCGGATCAGCCAGAAGGCGGAGCTCGAGGACGACATCGAGCTTGACAAGTCCAACGTTCTCCTTATCGGACCGACCGGAACGGGGAAGACCCTTCTCGCGCGTACTCTCGCGCACAAGATGAAAGTACCCTTCGCGATCGCCGACGCCACAACCCTCACCGAGGCAGGGTACGTCGGTGAAGACGTGGAAAATATCCTCCTCAAGCTGTACCAGAACGCCGGCGGGAATATCGCCGCCACCGAGCGCGGTATCATTTACATCGACGAGATCGACAAGATCGCGCGAAAAAGCGAAAACGCCTCGATCACCCGCGACGTCAGCGGTGAGGGTGTGCAGCAGGCGCTGCTGAAGATTATCGAAGGCACCGTCGCCTCCGTTCCGCCCCAAGGGGGTCGAAAGCACCCGAGCCAGGAGATGATCAGAATCGACACCACCAGTATCCTGTTCATCGTGGGGGGTGCGTTTGTCGGTCTCGACCGGGTTATCGACAGTCGCGTCTCGAAACACCCGATGGGATTCGGGGCAGATGTCAGGCTTGCGAAAGACCGCGACCTCGTCGCGCTCTACGAGCAGCTCCATCCGGACGATCTGGTGAAGTTCGGCCTCATCCCCGAGTTTGTCGGGCGTCTTCCGATCAGCGTAACCCTTGAAGACCTCGACGAAGAGGCACTTGTACGGATTCTGAAAGAGCCGCGAAACAGTGTGATCAAACAATACCAGGCATCCCTGAAACTCGATAACGTCGAACTGGTGTTCGAAGACGGTGCTCTCGAAGCGATCGCTTCACAGGCGCTCACTCGCCGGACCGGTGCCCGGGGGCTCCGGGCGATCGTGGAGAAGATCATGACCGATCTGATGTACGAGCTTCCGTCTATCGACGGAGGGAAACGGGTTACGATAACCCGTGACGACGTCGAGAACAGCCGGAAACCGACGGTGGAGTTGATACAGAAGTCCGCATGAAGCTCTTTCCGCAGCAGAAGGAGCGTACCCGGGAACTCCCCGTCCTTCCAACCTCACAGACCCTCATCTTTCCGGGGCACACAACCACCCTCTTTGTAAGCAAGGAGGTGGCGGACACCACCGTTGCCGCGGCCACTACCGAAGGCGGCCGGAGTTTTCTCGCGGTACCCCAACGGGAAGATGCCGAGGGAGGCGGCCCGGACGCGCTGTTCACCGTCGGCACCCTCGTCTGGATCCTGCATAACATCCGCATGCCCGACGGAACGGTGCGTCTTATCGTCGACGGTCGGGAACGGAGTAAGATCCGCTCGTTCGACGAACGTTCCGGTGTCATCTACGGCTCCTACGTCCAGATAACGCCGAACCGGAGGGATACGGAAAACGAACTACCCAAGCTTTCCAGGTTGATTCGGGACTCTTTCGAGGAGTACGCAAAGCTGAATCCGACACTCAAGGCGGAAGCACGGAAACAGGTCCGCACCGCCGAAACCCCGGACGCCCTGGTTGATACGGTGGCGATGTACGTCCCTTTCGAGATCGAGACACGAGTCGCGATCTTTCGTGAGTCTTCCACCCTCGCCCGATCCCGCCTCGTCGTCGACAGCATCGACGGGGAGGTTGAACTCCTCGGTCTCAAACGGTCGATCCGGGACAGGGTCCGGCGAAAGATGGAGCAACACCAGAAAGACCATTTTCTGAACGAACAGATCCGGGAGATGCGCCGGGAGCTGGGGCACGATGCGGAAGACGGGGACAACAACGAGGAGTTGCTCCGGAAGATCGAGGAACGAAACCTTCCGGAGGATGTCACGGCACAGGCGGTGAAAGAAGCGCGTCGACTCGCCAAGCTTCCCGGCATGACTCCCGAAGCGGGAATTATCCGAACCTATGTCGAGTGGCTCCTCGATCTTCCCTGGCGCCCCGAAGAACGGGATACCCCGGATATCATCCGCGCCGCAGAAATACTCGACGAAGACCATTACGACATGGAGAAACCGAAAGAGCGGGTTCTCGAGTATATGGCGGTACAGAACCTTAATCCCGCGCTGAAAGCACCGATCCTCTGTTTTATCGGCCCTCCGGGGACGGGGAAGACCTCCCTTGGTAAATCGATGGCCCGCGCCCTGGGGCGTTCCTTTGTCAGACTCTCCCTCGGCGGCGTGCGGGACGAAGCCGAGATTCGCGGCCACCGTCGCACCTACGTCGGAGCGATGCCGGGACGAATCATCCAGGCGATGAAACGCGCCGGAGCGAACGACCCGGTGATCCTCCTTGACGAGATCGACAAACTGGGAACAGATTTCCGGGGCGACCCGGCAAGCGCCCTCCTCGAGGTGCTCGATCCGGAGCAGAACAACACGTTCTCGGATCACTACATCGAGCTCCCCTTCGACCTTTCTCGTGTCGTCTTTCTGACCACGGCGAACTCTCTCCACGGTGTTCCTCCGGCGCTCAGGGACCGTCTCGAGATCATCGAGATTCCCGGGTACACCGAGCGAGAGAAAGAGCGCATCGCCCGGGACTTCCTCATCCCGGAGCAACTGAAGGAAAACGGGCTAACCGAGGGAGATATCCGGTTCCGTCGCGACGGTCTGCACCGCCTGATTCGTGAGTACACCTCGGAGAGCGGTGTTCGAAATCTCAAGCGGGAGATAGCGACGATTATCAGGAAGCTCGCCCGGGAACTTCTCGAGCATGAGATCTCCCCTGCCGACTTCCATCGAACGATCGGAGCG
>JBKHFT010000209.1:0-3224 GCA_046540055.1 Alkalispirochaeta sp. | reverse complement strand
GTTCCGGAGAACACTCCGGAAATCAGCAGCAATATGAATACCGCGGTGATCTCGATCACGTGTTGATCCTGTTCATTACGGGAGCATATCGTACCAAATCATCGGCGCCGTGAACATACGGGAGTCGCTACCCCTGTACACCCGCCGCGACAGGTTCGTCGGTACGGACGATCGTGTTGTAGTAGTATTCGATCGCATCGACCAGCGCCTCCCAGGACGCCTCGACGATATTCTCGTGAACGCCGACGGTATCCCACGTTCGTTCGTGGTCGCTGTAGGTAACAAAGACACGAACCTTCGCGGCGGCACCGCTTTCCGGATTCAATACACGTACGCGGTAATCGGTGAGGATGATCGCGTCGAGCCAGGGGCAGATCGGCCGCAGCGCGTCCCGCAGCGCGTGATCGAGGGTATCAACCGGCCCGACGCACACGGCGGCGCCCATCACCTCCCGGTTATCGTACTCCAGGAAGATACGCCCCACCGTCTTGGACGGTGCGTCGGCACTTTTGTAGCTCTCAAGGTGATAGTTCCGCAGAGAAACCAGCGGTTGGTAGAGGCCGAGGGCTTTTCTGGCCAGAATGTCGAAACTCGCCTCCGCAGCTTCGTACTCGTATCCGTCGTTCTCGCGCTGTTTCAGTAGTTGCGTCAATGCTTCGACCACGGGAGAGTTCTTGGTGAAATCTCCGTACTCCTTCAGCTTTTCGACCACCGTCGACTTCCCCGCCAGTTCGGAAAGTACGATATGCCGCTCGTTGCCTACGAGGCGCGCGTCGATGTGCTCCATCAGGTACGCCGCTTTGCCGATTACGTCGGCGTGTTGCCCCGCTTTGTGACTGAACGCCGCGTCTCCTACATAGGGTTGCCGTCGGTCGGGGATGATGTTGGCCTTCTCCGCGACGAACCGGGAGAGATGGGTCAGGTGACTCAGGTGATCTTCACAGCTCGCGCGGTACCGCGTTTTGAGGACGATGTTGGGGATAAAGGTACAGAGATTGGCGTTCCCTGTGCGCTCTCCCCAACCGTTGACCGTTCCCTGGATATGGACCGCACCGGCGTCGACGGCGGCCATGCTGTTTGCGATCGCGACTCCGCCATCGTCGTGAAAGTGGCCTCCCAGGGGTGCCAGATCGTTCTGAGGAAGGGAGGCGACGATGGAGGTCACCTCCTGCGGGATCGTACCGCCGTTTGTATCGCAGAGGACGAGACAGTCCGCCCCGGCATCGCTCCCGGCGCGAAGGACGCGCTCGGCGTAGGATGGATCGTCCTTGTACCCGTCGAAGAAGTGTTCGAGGTCAAAAAACACTTCCCGACCCTGAGATTTCAGGAAATGAATCGAATCAAAGATCATGCGGAGGTTCTCTTCCTCGTCGGTACCGAGGACCTTTTCAACGTGGGCTTTCCACGTCTTGCCGACTACGATCACCGACGGGGTCTCCGCGTCGAGGAGGGCACGAATCATCGGATCCCGTTCCGCGGAGCCTCCCGCTTTTCTGGTGGACCCGAAGGCAACGACCCGGGCGTGGGTGAGGTTTTCCCGACGGATCTGCTGGAAGAACGCCGTTTCTTTTTCGTTGGACAGGGGAAAGCCGCCTTCGATGTAGTCGATCTTCATCTCGTCGAGGACGTGGGCGATCTTGATCTTGTCGTCAAGAGTGTAACTCACCTGGATTCCCTGCATCCCGTCCCGAAGGGTCGTGTCGTACATCACGACGCGTCTGTCCGGATTGCCCACCGAGTTCGCTTCCGGAGCACTCTGGTCGCGTTTCGTCTGATCCATTCTGTTCCTCCTCGTAGACAAAAAAAAGCCGTCCTCCCCGGGGAAGGACGGCCTGTTATCGCAAAGCCCTGGGCTCATCCTTCCGGGTACACAGCGGGGGCTCCAATAATAATGATCCCGATGGTCGCGAAAAGGATGATACCGACGGTCATAAATACCATGGTGCCCGAAGTCTCCACCGGATTCCTCGGAGCTGTCAAGTCGAATCGAAACGGGAATCGGCGAAATCACCGTCGGTTTCCCCGAAATGCGCGAGGTTCCTGTATACTCAAGAGTAGCGATGGCACGTACAGACACGTTTGAGACCCTCACCAGGAGTCTGAGTACCCAGGAACGACAGCAGATGCTTGCGTCGATTCGAAAATCGATGGAGACCCAGGCGGCACCGATCGCCCCCGCCCCGGAGGAGGATCCGCCCCCGATCGAGACGCATCTGAAGACTCTCGGCTTCTTCGATCGAATCCGGCTCTTCTTTGCGCGCCTTTTTACGGGACGCACGAAGGAGGAGATCATCCAGGGGTGGATCATGCGAGCCCTTCAGGACCGGTTGTCGAAGATGCGGGTAGAAGGGATCGATGCCAAGACCGGACAGTTCAGGGAGGCCTTTGCTGCAGATATTGAACGCCTGCAGCACGAAGCGGTACGCCTGGCGGAGTTCGCTGATGCCGCGGCGGGAAAACGGGGTGAACTGGTTCTCGCGTTGGCGATCCATTTCTTTCCCGGTATCCACCGGGAGCTCTTCCGGAAGACCGGTACCGAGTACGTTCGGACCATCAGTGAAGAGAGCGAGCGGTTCCTGAGGCGCCAGCTCACCTCCGCGTTCGAAGAGATGATCAACGATATCCCGACGTCGGGGCGAAACGGGATGCGAAACGCTCTCGATCAGGCGGATACGTTGTATCGCCTCGGGGCGTTCTCCTTTGCGGGAATCCTCAGGAGTTTTGAAGGTGCCGGAATGGAGACGGGACGGCACTGCGCCTTCGACTACGTCATACGGAACATCGAGTCCTTGCAGGGAATTTTCGCTTCCCTGTCCGGGCCCGTTGATCTGCCTCTTCTGGAAACGCTCGTGATGATCGCAAAAGAGCCGATAGACGGTGAGGAGGATCAGGAGGTGTTTCAGGAGCTTCTCGAATCGGGGATGAAGAAGATCACCGACTCTCTCTCGGTGTTTCGGACGTTTTCCGCGACGTACCCCCTTACGTTGATTACCCGAATCGTAAAGGAGGATCCCTGGTGGCATCCCCGGGAAGACCATGGAGGTGAAGACTGGATCAGCATATACCGGAACTTTTTTCTCGAACGGATACAACAGTCGATCCTCACGGTGACGATGGCCTCCCAGGTGCGGAAGCAGCTCGAGACGCTCAAAGAGCTCTCCTCCGAGGGGCTGGAGCCGATCACCGGGTTGCCCGCCGATGACGACGGTTCCGTATCCGATCTG
>JBKHFT010000208.1:0-3450 GCA_046540055.1 Alkalispirochaeta sp. | reverse complement strand
GATTTGCCGGCACCGCGAGGTCGATGTATGTTGTTCCCGGCGTCGATCCCGGCGCGCTCTTTGCCGCCACTCCGGATTGAATGCGGGGGCGGGCCTGGAGGTGGTGATGGACCGGTGTGTGAAGATCGAGCACGCCCGCTTCTTCGGGGGACTTCACACGATCGGGCTCAACACCGGAGTCGTTTCCGCCCGGCAGCGTCCGGTGAGTCTGCGGAAGTTTTCGGCGGGGTGATACCGATCGGTGAGGGGGCGGCGCCGTCCGGTCACCCGGCGGCTTATACTGAGGTTCAGAATCAGCAGAGGAAGGTGAAAATGATGGAATACAGATACCTGGGTCGTTCAGGGCTGAAGGTTTCGACGATCACACTTGGAACGATGACATTTGGTGGAAAGGGGCCGTTTGCCAAAATTGGTGATCTCGGCGTTGACGATGCCCGGAGCATCATCGATCTGTGCGTCGATCACGGGGTGAACGTGATCGATACTGCGAACATGTACTCCGCGGGCAGATCCGAAGAGATTATCGGTGAGGCGCTGAACGGACGACGCCCGGGTAATATGCTGATCTCTACGAAAGCGCGCATGCCGATCGGCGATGGTCCGAATGATGGAGGCTTCTCGCGGCACCATCTTATCGGTGAATGCGAAAAGAGCCTCAAACGCCTGCGCACCGATGTGATCGATATCTACTATATGCACGAATGGGACGGCCGGACACCGCTGGAAGAGATGCTGGAAACGCTGGATACTCTGGTGAAACAGGGAAAAATTCGCTATATCGGCTGCTCCAATTTCTCCGGGTGGCACATCATGAAAGCCCTCGGCGTCAGTACGCAGAACCACCTGCAGCGTTTTGTGACGCAGCAGATCCACTACACCCTGGAAGCGCGGGAAGCGGAATACGAACTGCTTCCGATAGCGGTCGACCAGGGAGTGGGTGTCCTCGCATGGAGTCCCCTGGCGGGCGGTTTGCTTTCGGGAAAGTACAACCGGGACAAAACACCCGACGGCGTCACGCGGCTGAGTGAAGGCTGGACGGAACCGCCCATCCGCGACGAGGAGCGACTCTGGAACATCGTGGATGTATTGAACGATATCGCGGCAAACCATTGCGTCTCCGCTGCGCAGGTAGCGCTGGCGTGGATTCTCACCCGTCCCGGTGTCGCCTCAGTCGTTATCGGCGGGAGGAAAGAGGAGCAGATCCGGGACAACGTTGCCGCAGCGGATCTCAAACTGAGCAACGAGGACGTGAACCGGTTGAACGTGGTGAGCGCGATCCCCCTCATCTACCCCTATTGGCACCAGGCCAATTTTGCAAAGGACACCTTTACACCTGCCGACCGGGCGTTGTTCGGGTAACGCGACCCCAACGGTCCGTTTCGGCGGTACCAGGCGCCGCCGGAATGACGAGAACACCCAGACTCACAGCGCCTCCCCGACGTGTATTACGTGTACTCCGGCAACCACTCCCGGTGCGCGTCAAAGAGATCATCGCACATCGCGACGATTCGGTCAGGAGGGAGCTCCCCGGCGGTGTGGGGGTCCAGGAGGGCCGCCTGATACACCCGTTCCCGGCTGCGTTGCATCGCCGCCTCGATCGTCAGGAGTTGCACGTTGATGTTGGTCCGGTTCAACGCCGCGCACTGCGTCGGCAGGGCGTCGACGGCAACCGGGTTAAGGCCGTTTCCGTCCACCATGATCGGCACCTCTACGATCGCATCACCGGGCAGGTTGGGAATCAGGTCGCGGTTCAATACGTTTCCGTGGATCCTCACCGGCCGGTCCTGCACCCGGGCGCCGACGATCGACGCCGCGTATTCCACCGACCGCTGGTGGTCGAGCTCCGTCCCCGAGAGGATCGAGTCTTTCTGCTGCGCCCACTCCTCGATCTGCGTCACGCATCGCCGGGGGTACTCGTCGAGAGGGATGTTGTATCGCTCTATCATCTCCGGAGCGGTGCCCTTGATCCAGAACGGCGTGTACTCCGCGTTGTGCTCGCTCGACTCGGTCACGTAATACCCGAAGAGGCGCATGATCTCGTAGCGCACCATGTCGTCGTGGACCGCTCCCGTCTCGATCGCCCGACGGTTCCGCTCGGCGGCACGGCGCTTCACCTCCGGGTAGAGGTCGGTGGTTCCGTCGCGGACCTCGAGAAGCCACGCCATATGGTTGATCCCGGCGATCTTCCAGCGGAGGTCGGTCGCCTCGATGTCGAGGTCCGACAACAGTCGCGACGCACAGACCTGCACCGAGTGGCAGAGTCCGACTGCGGGCACCGACGTATGGTGGAGCAGGGCCCCCGTTACGATCGCCATCGGGTTGGTATAGTTCAGGAAGATCGCCCGCGGTGCCATCGCTTCGATCTCGCCGGCGATATCGAGTACCACCGGGATCGTCCGTAATCCCCGGAAGATGCCGCCGATCCCGAGGGTGTCTCCGATCGTCTGTTGCAGACCGTACCGTTTCGGGATCTCGAAATCGGCGATCGTCGCGGGATCGTACCCGCCGACCTGGATCGTGTTGATCACGAAGTCGGCCCCGGCGAGGGACTCTTTCCGCCGGGGGACCCCCAGAAAGGTCTCTACCGTCGCACGACCGCCGTTGTACCGCTCATTGAGCGCCTGCACCACCAGGCGACTCTCCTCGAGGCGGTCGGCGTCGATATCGTAGAGGGCGATCGCCAACTCCGGGGGCACCGACGACTCGAGAAACAGGTCGCCGACGATGTTCTTGACAAAGACGGTGCTTCCCGCTCCGACAAAGGTGATCTTGACCATAATTCTGTACCTCCACCGCAGATCCGGTATTCGATCCCGAGTGTACCGGAAACCCCTGCATCGCAAAATGACAAAACGTATCCGGAATCGTCGCAAGACGCCCCGATCGGGGTCGGAATATGTATAATTGTCTCATGATCGAGCTTGTCGCCGGTGGGGGATACCGGTTCCGACCCGACGGCCGCACACCTCCTCTCACACCCCTCTACCTCGGGCGGGAGGAGTGCCCGCCGGGCCACAGGTACGGCCGCGTCCGGGAGGAGTACCTCATACACTACGTCGAATCCGGAACCGGCAGCGTTCACACCGACGACACCGATGTCACTCTTCGCCGTGGAACCGCCTTCGCGATCGCCCCCGGGAAGGAACACTGGTATCAGGCGGACCGGAGCGATCCCTGGACCTACTGGTGGGTCGGATTCGCGGGACCTCCGGAACGAACGCCGGCGGCCTGGTACGGGAGCGACTCCCTCCCGACGGTTGTTCCGGTACCGCAGGATCGCCGGGAGGAGCTTGCCGGCGCGTACCATGCGCTCTGGGACATCCTCCGGGACGATCGCCCCTCGGTACCCCCGATCCTGCCGATGCAGCACCTGATGACGGTGCTGCACCTGCTTTTCACGACGCCCTGGCCGGGGGAGAGTGTCACGGGTGGTACGCCCTCCCCGCTTGC
>JBKHFT010000207.1:0-3471 GCA_046540055.1 Alkalispirochaeta sp. | reverse complement strand
CTTTCCGACGCGACCGGTGCAGTACACTGTAGGGTGGAGCGCCGGCGGTGGCTCCGATATCGTAAGCCGCGTCCTCACCGCCGAAGCGGAGAAGTATCTCGGTCAACCGATCACGGTCGTGAACCAGTCCGGCAGATTATCGCCGACTCGGGACTTCTGGTCGAATAAGGAGCAAATCATGATCACACAGATCGACCATATCGAGATAATCGTCAACGACGTCAAACGCCACGTCGAGTTCTATCAGAAGCTCGGCTTCAAGCTGTTGACCTGGACCGATCACCATGGTGGGTCTGCGGAGTTGCAACTTCCCGGCCCGAACCAGCCGATCATCGAGATGCACACCGTCATCGATGAGGAGAACATCGGCGTCAACCACATCGCCTTTCGCGCCGACGACGTCGTCAAGACCGCTGACGAGCTGAAAGCACAGGGAATCGCTTTTCAGAAAGATCCCTACCGTAACCGGCATACCGGACGGGCCAACGCACGTTTCCGGGACCCTGACGGCTGGCGCCTCCAGTTGTGTGACGAAAAACGAAAAGAGCCCGAGAAGGGCGTCGAAGAATCCGACGTGGTGGCGGAGCTGGACTGATGAACCTCAGGGATGTAAGCCCTCTGCGAAACAAAGAAACCCTTCTCGGGGTGATTCTCCTTACTTTTGCAGGGGTGTTTCTCATGTGAGTGGCGATCTCCCGATACCGCGGCACGGTATCGGGAGATCGCCCCGGTAGCGTTACCGGCCCACGGCAATACCCTGCTACCCGGCATACTACAACCTGGTCGTATTACATCGCCTTCCAGAATTTGTAGTTCTTCTCGTGGATCTCGTCCATCGACGGCATCCTGAAGAAGCGATACTCTCCGTGGCGGGCAAACATGAATCCGTGCCGGACGATCCGGTACGGAATCGAATCGAAGCTCGAGTCGAGGAGAAGCCCTTTGGTCGGTTTCGCCGGGTGTCCCGCGAGCTCGTTGATCGCGTCTCGCAGCTTCGAAGGATGCACCTTCGGCAGCGGTGAGGGGAGCATCGGATTGTCCTCGAAGTCGATCAGAAACTGCTCCGCGTCGAACTCGAGCTGAGTATACACCATGGCGGGTACGTTCCGGAGAATCGACGGGCTCGTGACGAGATCCCCGAACTCGAGAAAGTTCATCTTCGTGAGAACCAGCATCCGCACCGGGTTGATCTCCGCGAATACGCGAAGTATCCCCGGCTCCCGGGTCTGCACATCCTCGCCCGGCTCAAGCTCCAGTACCGCGCCCTCGGGTGTACTGAGGTAGAGGCGTTCCACCTTCGAGAAATCGAGGTGCTCCAGCACACGGTACACCGAGATGAACTTCGTCGCTTTCGGACGACCGTCCTCATGCATCTTTACGTCGGCAAGAAACTCGTCTATGTGGAAGTAGGGATCCCGGAACGCCGGGTCGAGACGGGCAAAAATCACCTTCCCCGAGTAGTGGCGGATCGATCCGGCGAGGTAGTGCCGGGCAAAGTGCTTCGGGTCGAGCTGCGACGCGATCAGCGCGGGGCTGGGATGCAGGATCGCGTACAGATAGGTCTCGTAACGGTTATCGGGCATCTCAACCTCCCTGTTGCAGAATCGGTGCGATCACCAACGCTACAACGGACATCAACTTGATCAGAATGTTGATCGCCGGCCCCGCGGTATCCTTGAAAGGATCACCCACGGTATCGCCGACGATCGACGCCTTATGCGCCTCGCTTCCTCGTCCCCCGGCTTCACCGGCCTCGATCATCTTCTTGGCGTTGTCCCAGGCACCGCCGGAGTTCGCCATAAAGATCGCGAGAACCACACCTCCCGCGGTTACCCCCACCAGGAGTCCTACGAGCATCTCGATTCCCCCGGCGAACCCGATGACCACCGGTGTACCGACGGCGATAAACCCGGGAAGCCTCATCTGCTCCAGCGCCGAGGCGGTGGAGATCCCGATACAGCGGTCGTAGTCGGGGAGTTCGGAACCACGAAGGATACCCGGAGACTCCTTGAACTGCCGCCGCACCTCTTCGATCATCTCGAACGCGGCAGTACCGATCGCGTTCATCGCGAGGGCACTGAAGAGATAGGGGATGACCACACCGATGAGTACACCGATCAGGACGTCGGCGTTGGACAGATCGATCACCGACACCCCTGCGGACTCGCGGAAACTCGAAAGAAGGATGATCGCCGTCAGCGCGGCGGAACCGATCGCGAACCCCTTCCCGACGGCGGCGGTGGTGTTTCCCACCGCGTCGAGCTCATCGGTGATCGTACGTACCCCTGCGGGGAAATCGCTCATCACCGCAAGCCCCCCGGCGTTGTCGGCGATCGGTCCGTAGGCGTCCACCGAGAGCTGCACCCCGAGGGTCACCAGCATACCCACCGCGGCGATCGCGACACCGTAGAGACCGGCGAAGGCGTTCCCCGCGTAGATCGCGATCACGATCAGCACCACCGGAAAGAGCGCCGAGAGCATCCCGACACCCATACCGGTGATGATCGTCGTCGCCGGCCCGGTCATCGAAGAACGGACGATCGACTTGACCGCTTTCCGGCCGGTCCCGGTGAACACCTCAGTGAAATATCCGATACCGATCCCTGAGGCGAGACCGAAAAGAACCGGCCAGTACACCCCCCACATCGTCATACCCGCAGGCATCGGATACCCCGAAAAGAGGGCGAGAAGCACCGGAATCGCCCCGATCGATGCGAGAATTGCCGCACCGAAGCTGCCGTAGTTCAACGCCGCTTGTGGTGACCGCTTTCCGCCGGTTCGGACCATCTGGATTCCGATGATCGAGGCGAACATACCCACCACTGCGAGGGCGATCGGAAACACGAGGAGGCGCATCTTGATCTCGTAATCGCCGTCCACTGCGAAGGCGAGAATCATCGCCCCCACGAGGGACCCGACGAACGATTCAAAGAGGTCCGCCCCCATACCGGCGACATCTCCAACGTTGTCCCCGACGTTATCAGCGATCGTCGCGGGGTTTCGAGGATCGTCTTCGGGAATTCCCGCCTCGATCTTGCCCACCAGATCGGCGCCGACATCGGCAGCTTTGGTAAAGATGCCGCCTCCCAATCGGGCAAAGAGCGCGATCGACGACGCCCCGAGGCTGAATCCGCTCATGATCGGGAGAACGTACCGCACCATCTCGATCTCTTCCGAACCGACGCGGTCTACGGCGATCCACAGAACGATCGACAGCCCCGCGAGGACGAGACCGACGACGCTCATACCCATCACCGCACCACCGGAGAACGCCACTTTCAGCGCCGGTTCCATCCCGCCCAGGGCGGCGTGGGTGGTTCGAGTGTTACTTTGAGTCGCGATCCGCATCCCGAAAAAACCGGCAAGACCGCTCGTCACGGCCCCCACCAGAAAGGAGACCGCTTGAAGTCGCAAGAATCCGTCGTTTCCGATATACAGAAACGCCGCAACGACCACCACGAAGGGGGCTAG
>JBKHFT010000206.1:0-3779 GCA_046540055.1 Alkalispirochaeta sp. | reverse complement strand
CGAGTAGTTGTGCATCGTGCTCCCGGTGATCTTCGAGTTGGGAATGATGATCGTCTCGTAGGTGAGGGTGTTCACCACGGTATGGATCAACTTGATCTGATGCACCGTTCCCTCGATCCCGTCCACCAGCACGCGATCGCCCTCCTTTACGGGACGGGCGAAGATGATGATGATCCCGGCGAACATGTTTCCGATCACCTCCTGAAGGCCGAACCCGAGGCCGATCCCGAGAACCCCGAAGAGCACCGCCAGGGAGGAAAGATCGATCCCGATGATACTGAGGCCGATGATCACCGTGAGGCCCATCACGACGAAGCGTACGACGTTCAGGACGGAAAACTGTCGTGCCCGATCGAGCTGCATCCTGCTGAGCAAGCCGTGCTCCATCACCTGTCGGCTCATCCGTGACAGCCATCCGGCCAGATAGAACACGAGGATCACCAGCACAAGAGTAATCACCGAGATACTCGTGTTCCCGGAGGTGAAAAAGGGCCGGCTCAACACCCGGAAGAGTATTCCCGTCCACCGCAGCAGTTCCGCACCCAGGAGGCGACCGCTCAGGATCGCCAGTACGAAGAGCGCTCCAAGACGAAACACCAACCGTCCCCACCGGATCACCCGCTCGTTGTTGAAGTCTTCCAGGGTGATACGAGCGATAATCCGCCGGAAGACGCGGTACACCCCGAAGAGCACGATCCAGACCCCCAGGACGGGGAGTATCAGCTCCGTCATCAGCGCAAACAGGGAAAACGGCAGCGTTACCGGCCCGATCACGATCGGGCTGGTGAGAAACGGCGGTAGTTCAATAAACCCGAACATCCTGCAATAATAGCAGCATGCGCATCACTTTAGACAGTACGATCGGCGTCATCGTCGATGTTCAGGAACGATTGCTTCCCGTCATGGATCGGCCGGAAGCGACGGTCACGGAGATCGCGCGCCTGATTCGGGGACTCCGGGTGCTTCAGGTGCCTCTCATCGTGACGGAGCAGTACCGACGGGGTCTCGGACCCACCGTCAATGAGATCGAGGTCGCGCTGTCCGGCAGCGGTGGTGGCGAACCGTCCGCGGGTAGCGGGGGTGGCGGCGCTGCCGGGACAAGATCCAGCGGCAGCGACGGGGGCGACGGTGGCGAACCGTCCGCGGGCAGCGACGGCAGCGGCGATGGTGGTGCCCCCCGTAGCGACGGCACCGGCGGCACCCTGGTCCGCCTCGAGAAGGCGACGTTCAGCTGCTGCGACGACACCCCGTTCATGAGCGCCTTGACCGGGCTGACGGTCCAACGGGGGGCATCGGTGATCCTCGCGGGGATCGAGGCGCACGTGTGCGTCCTGCAGACGACGATCGACCTGATCGCTCACGGGTACCGGCCGGTGGTAGTCACCGACGCAACCTCCAGTCGAAATCCCCGGAACATGGAGGTCGCGTTCCGTCGGATGGAACAGGAGGGTGCGATTCTCACGACGGTGGAATCGATCCTCTTCGAGCTGACCCGGACCAGTCGGTCCCCCCATTTCAAGGCGATCTCGGGGATCGTGAAGTGACCGATATCGAACCGACCGCTTTCCTCGATACCGAGCTCCTGCGTCACGCCGCAGAGGTGATCGCCGGTGCGGATTACCTCGTCGCCTTTACGGGGGCGGGGATTTCGGTGGAGAGCGGCATCCCTTCCTTTCGCGGTGAGAACGGACTCTGGCACCGGTACGACCCGCAGGTGCTGGAGATCGGCTACTTCCTCAGAAATCCCGAAGATGCGTGGCCGGTGATCAAGGAGATCTTCTACGATAATTTCGGCTCCGCCGAACCCAACGTCGCACACAAGACGTTGGCGTACTGGGAGGAGATCGGTCTCCTGAAAGCGCTGATCACGCAGAACATCGACGACCTGCACTACAGAGCAGGCAACCGGGAGCCGATCGAGTACCACGGCAACAGCCGCAAACTGGTATGCATCCAGACCGGTGCCCGATACGACGCAACGCCGGAACGCCTCAGTCATCTGCCGCCGGTCTCCGACGCCGGGGCGCTTCTCAAACCTGATTTCGTCTTCTTCGGTGAGGGTATTCCCCGGGAAGCCGCGCAGCAGGCGGAGCACGCGGCGAGGACCGCCGACGTGCTGTTGATCATCGGCACCACCGGCGAGGTCTATCCCGCTGCGGCACTCCCGCAGATGGCGGCACAGAACCGCGCCACGATCATCGAGATCAACCCGGAGCGGAGCCTCTATACCGGTGAGATCACCGACATTTTCATCCAGGCCCCGGCGGGACAGGCGATGCAGAAGCTGAGCAGCTACATATAGCACCGCCGGGCGGGCGAGAGATCGGTCGAAGAGTGCCCGAGGCAGGCGCAAGGACGGTCGGAAAGTGTCCGGGGCAGGCGACCGGGACCGGCGGTTCCCGGTATTTCTTGCGCCGCGCCGAAAGAGAACATACACTTCTTTCATGAAGAAAAACATCGGTTTTGTATCGTTTCGCCTGGCCGGCACCGACGGCGTCTCTCTGGAAACCCAGAAATGGGCCCGCATCTTCGAACGCAACCAGTGCTCCTGCTTCTACCTCGGTGGTGAACTCGACACCCCCAAGAGTAACAGCAAGACGGCACCGCTTTTCCACTTCCAGGAGGCCGCGGTGCGCGAGACGTACGAGCGATGCTTCTCTCCCGGAGCCAGACCCCCGGAGCTGACGGCGACGCTCCATGAGCACCGGGAACAGATCAAGGCGTCTCTCTACGAGTTTGTAGATCGCTTCAAGATCGATATCCTCATCCCGGAGAACGCCGTCACGATCCCGCTGAACGTTCCCCTCGGGATGGCGATTACCGAATTTATCGCCGAGACAGGGATCAACACGATCGCTCACCACCACGATTTCTTCTGGGAGCGGAAACGGTTTCTCGTCAACTGCGTATGGGACTACCTAAACAGCTGCTATCCCCCGCACCTTTCGTCGGTACACCACGTTGTAATCAACACCTCCGCTGCGAACCAGCTCGCG
The DNA here is from genome assembly GCA_046540055.1 of Alkalispirochaeta sp. Taxonomy (GTDB): domain Bacteria; phylum Spirochaetota; class Spirochaetia; order DSM-27196; family Alkalispirochaetaceae; genus Alkalispirochaeta. The sequence continues at coordinate 783 of JBKHFT010000206.1, read as the reverse complement.
TTGCGCACCGGTATCAGTTCAACGCTGATTCCCAACGTGATGGACTTCGAAACTCCCGCCCCCGGAATCGATGAGTACAACAAGGATGTCCGGGAGGTGTTGGAGATCGCGGAAGACGAGCTCTTCTTCCTGCAACCGACCCGGGTGGTACAACGGAAAGGGATCGAGCATGCGATCGAGCTCGTCGCACGCCTCGGCCGGAAGGCGGCCCTGGTGATCTCCCACGCCTCGGGGGACGAAGGGTACGAGTATCAGACGCGGGTACACGAGTATGCGGATATGCTCGGCATTCGGGCGATCTTCGTGGACGACATTATCGGTGACAATCGCGGCATAACCGACGACGGTCGGAAAATCTACAGCCTTCAGGACGTATACCCTCACGCCGATCTGGTTACCTATCCGTCGATCTTCGAAGGGTTCGGCAACGCGTTTCTCGAGGCGGTCTACTTCCGCAAACCGATCGTGGTGAACAACTACTCGATCTATTCCCACGACATCAAACCCCTGGGGTTCCGTGTGATCGAGATGGACGATTTCGTCTCGAAAGACACGATCCGTCAGACCGAACGCGTCCTCGACAACCCGTCCCTGGCTGCGGAGATGGTGGAGGTCAACTATGAGCTGGCGCTCCGGTATTTCTCGTACGCGATTCTGGAGAAGAAGCTCTGGTCTATCGCCCGAAGCTTTTACGGAATGGACGACGTCCACGTTCATGAAGACAGGCAGGCACCGCACGGTTAACCGCCCGCCCTTTGACGGCAGGATGTCCACGTTCATGAA
>JBKHFT010000205.1:0-3882 GCA_046540055.1 Alkalispirochaeta sp. | reverse complement strand
GGGGAGAACACGGGTGCAACGACCGGATCGTCGCACTCCGGAGCGGAGAACCGCATGGAACGGCGGCGGAATCCCTCGGCGTCTCGTCTTTCCACGGTACTCACCGGAGCGCTATACTCCCGCTTTCAATGATACACCATGCGATCGTCCGCATCATCACCCTGGGAGGCCCGCTCCTGGCGGGCAACCTCTCCACGTACCTCATGAAAACGGTCGACCTGGCGATGTTGGGTCGCCTGGGGACGGAGACGCTTGCGGCTGCGGGGATCGCGACCCTTGCGATGGGGATCCTTTACACCCTCGTGTGGCCGGTATCCCTCGGTGTACAGGCCCTTGCGAGCCGCCGGTACGGACGACAGGTAACCGAAGGAGACACTCCTGCGAGGATCGCCGAGACGGGGTGGGTCCTCTCCAACGGGGCGCTCGCCGGATGGATCACCACCTCGATCGCGCTGATCCTTTCAATCGGGGTCGACCCGGTCCTCCGGGTGCTCCTTGCGGATGCAACCCTCGTCGACCTCGCGATGGAGTACGTCCGGGTCCTGCGCTGGAGTATTCCGATCATCACCGTGGGGATGGCGCACCGCGGATTCATGAGCGCCGTCAATCGCACCGGGATCGTGATGGTTGCGACGGTTATCGGGAACCTCCTCAACGTGGCGCTGAACTACGCGTTCATCTTCGGAAATCTCGGCGCCCCGGCCCTCGGCATCGCAGGGGCAGCTCTTGGTACACTCATCTCCGAGGCGCTGATGACGCTTCTGTTTGTCGCCTACGGACAGATAGCGCCTGACTTGCGACGCTACCGTCTGCTGCGGTTCGCCCACGTTCGCCGTAAGACGATTCTGGACATACTTCGTGTCATCGTACCGCCGGCAGTGCAGAACGTCGCGGCCCTTTCGATCTTTCTCACCTACCAGACGCTGATCGGCCGTCTCGGGACCGGATACCTCGCGGTGACGAGCCTGCTCTTCGCCGTATTCCGGATCAACAAAACCCTCGTCGGCGGGTTTGCCCAGGGAGCCTCAATCCTCGTCGGGAACCGCCTCGGTGCCGCCGACCGCGAGGGTGCGCGCACCGTGATCCTCGCCCAGGAGACGATCGCTCTCGTCGTCGCGACGGTGATCGCCGGCGTACTCCTGTCGGTTCCGGAAGGGGTCCTTGCGCTGTTCAGTGTGGAGGCGGCGTTGGTCCCTCTTGGAGTACAAGCTCTCTTCTTCTTCACCGCGTTTTTCTTCATAGAAGTGCTCGGATACTCTTTCGAGATCATCTTCTCTCACAACGGATGGGGGAAGCTGGTACTTGCATCGGAGTTCGTGACGAACATCGTCTTTATCCTCGGGTGGACGATCGTCGCGGTATGGGTCCTCGACTGGGGAATCTACGGAGCCTGGAGCGGTTTCGCGATCTACCAGGTCGCCCACGCAACGATCCTGCTGGGGGGATTTCTGTCGGGTCGGTGGCAGCAGGTCGAGGTCGAAGGTGACGTTCAGACCGTGTAGAACGGCGAGTCACTAGATCCCCGGGATCCGTCGGGAAACCCGTGAGAGCCACTCCTCCAGAAATCGTCGGCCACGTCTCGCCACTCCGGCGCCGTAACGTTCAGCGTCTTCCCGGAGCGCCCGGGGGGACAGATCTGTCACCGATCCGATCTCGACGGTGTGCCCGATGAGCCACCGCTCGAAGGTCTTCGGGTCCACCTCAGGATGGAACTGAAGTGCCAGTACGCAAGATCCGTAGCTGAACGCCTGATGTTCGTACCGCTCCGACGAGGCGAGAAGGACAACGCCGTCGGGGAGGTCGAAGGTATCCCCGTGCCAGTGGAGTACCACATCATCCCCGAGATATGAGAGGGGACCACGCCGACCGGCGGCGCTCAGGCGGATCGGGCTCCATCCGATCTCCTTGCCCCGCGCACCGGGGTAGACCCGTGCGCCCAGGACCGTTGCGATCAGCTGTGCTCCGAGGCAGATCCCGAGGGTAGGTTTTACCGCATCCAGTCTCGCGGTGAGTACCGCGATTTCGTCACGGAGAAAGGGATACGCATCGGTCTCGTATACCCCGATCGGCCCGCCGAGGATGACTGCGAGATCCGCGTCAACCACGGGTGCCAAGTCATCCACTCCCGCCTGCAGGTACCGGATCGTATACCCGGCGTCTTCGATGACCGGCGCGAAGGTTCCGAGATCCTCAAACGCCACGTGTTGCACGACGATGCATTGTACGGTTCCCATTCCGCGTATCGTACCCGTCGACACTTCCTCGTGTCTAACGTGGAAGCTCCATGCGAATCCGTTCAAGCTCGGCGAGCTGTTCCGTTCGTACCGCCGGTCGACGTCGACCGATCCCGAGAACCAGAGCGTCAACAACCGAAACCGGGGTCGTTACTGAGTGAAACTCCGACATCGCGCCTCGATAGATCGGCAACACGACGTCAACACGATCAATGATCTCGGCAACGAGCAGATCCGTGCAGAGAACCGTATGCGCTCTCCGATCGTTCGCGAACTCTACGACGTGAAGCGCTTCGCGCTTCTCGTGGAGAAATGAAAACACCATCACCACGTCGCCGGCACGGATATTGATCAGTCCTTCTGCCATCGCCGGGCCGGTCGGCGTGATAGGGGTAACGGCGTACCCGAACCGGTTCAACCGAAACCGTAACAGCTCGAAAAGCGCGATTGATGGCCCATCGGCCCATACGAACACACGCGTCGTGGAATCGAGAAGCTCTACCGCGCGGTCGAATGCGTTCTGATTCAGACGTTCCTGCGTCTTCTCGAGATTCTCTCGTTCGACACGCAGAATCTCGGCGAACAGATCGGAACTCTCGAGACGGTCGAGCCTGTCCTTCAATTTTTGGGAGGGACGACTGACGGTATCGTTGTGGAGTGTTACGCGCAGCTCCTTCAGATTGGCGAAACCGATAGCCCGGGCAAATCTCGAAATCGTCGCCATGCTGACCCCGATTTCCTTCGCAAGTTCTTCAACGGTCAGAAGCGACACCTTGGAACGATTCTGCATCAGATACTCGGCGATCCGTTGTTGCTGTTTGGAGAATGTCCCGACTTCCTTACCCAAGAAACGCATGATCATGTACGATAACAACTCCCACGAGTAGTGCAAAGGAGGTACTCGTGGAGGTCGGAAGAAATAATATTACCTCCATTGATGTTATATGAAAATATTCTTACTCTTGGCGATCATGAATGCACGAAACAACCAGCGTGTGGACCTTCATTTCCACACAATGCTCAGCAGGAAACTACCGTTTTCAGCAGAACACCTTCACGCGATGCTGGACGAAGCCGCCGCGGCCGGTATCGAAACGATCGCCGTAACCGATCATATCGAGAGCCCCGATTATCAGGCGGTCAGGACGTACCTGGCAGACTCGTACCCGGTTTCAGGAGACGGATTCGACGTTGCGGGCGTGAACGTCCTGACCGGGGCGGAAGTAGAAACGTCACAAGATGTACATGTCTTGTTATATGGAAAGAATGTCGAACTCGATGAGATGCATCGTCGGATGTTGCCGTTGATACGGAGGAACCGGTATCCCACCGTCGAAGAGTTGTTTTCCCTTTCGCGATCACTGGATCTGCTGAAGGTCTGGGCGCATCCATTCCGATTCGTGGGAGGAAATCATACACCGTCCCTCGCGGGTATCCTGGACGACTCGCTGGTAGACGGTTTCGATGCGATCGATCTCAATGCGAAGGATCTCTTTCTCCACGGTATCGAGATGTTCGATCTCGTTCTCGATGCGGCGGGGGAACGGGGACTTCCTGTCATCGGCGGCAGCGATGCCCACCATCCTTCGCCGATCGGCAGTGTCTACAACGAGTGTGACGGATCGATCACGTCATATGCAGCCCTTCG
>JBKHFT010000204.1:0-3915 GCA_046540055.1 Alkalispirochaeta sp. | reverse complement strand
CCGTCAGGGACTCGGTACGCGACAAAAGGTGTGGTACGATATCCCTGCGATGGCGACTTTTGTGATACCCACCTGTGACCGTCCCGAGACGCTCCGCCGGAGTCTCCGGTCGGTGCTGTCTGCGTTGATCCCCGAATCGGGGATTCGGCGTGTTCTGGTGATCGATGACGCCCGGACCGAAGCGGGAGCGGATGCGGCGCGGCGGGTCGTGGAAGAGGTGTCCGGGAACGAAGGGGTGCGCCCTTTGGGCAAGGGTTCCGACCTGGGCGTCGGATTAGCGCCGTCCGATGAGGCAGGAACCGTTCCCGTCGGGTACATCGGTCGCCGGGAGAAGGAGATCCTCGTGCAGGAGCTCGCCGGTGCGTGCAATGGCGGAGTGCCGGAATCGGTTATCCGCTTCGCCCTCCTCGGAGATGAAACGATCGCCGTTGACCGGGGGAGTGGCGGCAGCAGGAACACGGCGCTGCTCCTGAGTGCCGGCGATGCGGTGGTTTCCCTCGACGACGACGCCCGTTTCGAGTTTCTTTCTCTCAGGGGCACGTCGCTGCCCTCCCGAACCAACCCGGGGAAGCCGATCGAAACGGTTTCTCAGCGTTCGTTTTCGGAGGAGTACGTTCAGGGGCCCGTTGAATCGCTTCGAAGCATCGAGAGGCTCGCCATCCCGGTAGATCTCGACGTTGCCGGATGGATCGTACGGACCCTGGGAGGACCTGGTGTCGGGACGCCCGGTAACGCACCGCGCGTCCGGGCGGTGATGACCGGGATCGCCGGAAACCGGTGGTATCAGCGTCCGGAGCCTGCGTTTTTCAGTCGTGGCAAGCTGCGGGAACAGGTGATGCGCCGGGAGGGACGATACCGGCGGGCTCTCACCTCGGGGTACGCGACGATGCAGGCCCAGCGGTACGTCGCGACGGACGCGCCGTTCTTTGTGACCTGTTGTAGCGGTGTCGATGCCCGGGATTTTCTCCCGCCGTTTCCCCCCGATTTGCGCCCCGACGACACGGCATTCATGTCGTTGTTACGACGACTTGATCCCGGGGGGATGACGGGACACCTCCCGGTGATGGCACGCCACGATCTGGGACCGCAGCGCCCCGATCCGATTCGTGATCCCTGCGAGGAAAAATGGTCTCTGTCATCGGTCGTGACGGGTATCATGAGCGAAGTCGTCTCCCGGGGGGTCCCCCTGCGTGGCGATGCCGGGGTGTCCGCGGTCGGTCGCCGCCTGGCGGAGATCGCCGCGCTGCCGACGCCGGAGTGGCTCGATTACATCTACACCGTCTGGACCCGGACGGTGGCGTCCGCCGCCGCCGGCCTCGAACACCTGCTGCAGCGAAACCATGAGTCACCTTCGTTCTGGGAGAAAGACGTCCATGAGTTTGTTGCGCGCCTGCGGGTATGCCCACCACCGGCATCGGCGAGCGGGTCTACAGGATCGGAGGAAACGGAACGTCTGCAACGATATGTAGGAGCTCTCGGGGAGCTCCTTGAGTGGTGGCCCGCATTGTGGCAAGCCGCGAGGGAGCGGAACGGTATCGCCGATTTGTCACTGAACCCCGCTGGAGCTTCACGATGACCGCGACGGCGAGACCGGAGACGGTACTCGTTGCCGGGGGCGCCGGTTTTCTCGGCGCCCACCTTAGCACAGGATCTACAACCTTGCGTGCCCTGCATCGCTGGTTCATAACGGGGGAAACGTCGATCCTGCAGGACCCCGTGCGCCGTACACCGAGGGAAAGCGGGCGGCGGAGATGGCGATGGTGACGTACCATCGCGAACATGGTGTTCCGATCCGAATCGCCCGAATCTTCAGCACCTACGGACCCGGGGTCGCTTTGGATGACGGTCGGGTGATCTCGACGTTTATCGTGCAGGCGCTCCGGGGCGATCCGATTACGATACATGGCGGCGGCAGGCAGACACGGTCGTTCTGTTATGTCGATGATCTCGTGGCGAGGCTCGTCGCGATGATAGACCGTCCGGAACAGGTTGTCGGACCGTTGAATCTTGGCCGTCCCGAAGAGGTGAGGATCAGCGAACTCGCCGAATTAATCAGGAACGTTACGGGGAGTACCTCCGATATTGTATACCGCGACAGTGACGATGACGATCCGTCGCGACGGTGCCCCGACATCACTCGGGCACGGATCCGGCTCGGCTGGGAGCCGGCAGTTCCGCTTCGGGAGGGAATCAATCGGACCGCCGCATGGATCGCCGGTGAGATCGAGGTTACCCGGGGTGACGTATCGGGGGGGCGGCGGTGAACGGCGTGGGTTCCAACGAGTATTACCCCGCCCACATCGAGGTGCTTCCCTCGCCGGCCGCGCCGGTATATATCAAGATCCGGAATGACGGGACGGTACACTCGATTACGAAAGACGAGACCGCTATTCTGCGAGCCCTGTTCGGATGCCGCTCGGTAGAGGAGCATCTTGAAAAGCTACGCAACGCCTCAGGCAACGCCGCTGCGGCGATTCGCGCGATGGAGAAGGATGGGGCCCCTGGGCTAGGGGGGCTTCTTGAGCGGTGGATTACGGAGGGGGTTCTGAGGCCTCGGGAGTTGATAGTGTCCGGGACCGCCGAGGACCACAGGAGACGGATCTCCCGGGAGACCGCCGCCGGCGCGCCTGGTGCAGGTGGAAGTCGGGAACTACTGTACGCAACGGTAACCGCCGATCGCCCGGAGTCTCTGCAACGGTGGCTGCGCGATTTCGTCGACGACCGAACGTTTCGTCGGGATGCGCCGACGATCGTTATCGACGACAGTCGGCAGACCGCGGCGACCGCGGTCAACGCTCGTAACATCGCGGATCGGCGTGACCGCGGGGTGATTCACCTTACCCGCGAAGGGCGCCGCCGATGGGCCAGGGCGATCGTCGAGACTGCAGGTCCGGGAGTGCTGGATCCCGAGCTCGTTGGATGGGCGCTTCTTGGCGAAACAAAGGGATATGGAGAAGCTCTGGTCTCCACCGGAGCGGGACGCAACGTCCTTCTCCTGGCCGGAATCGACCGAACCGTTGTCACGATTGACGACGATATCCTTCCGCGGTTTGCGACGTTCGAGGAGGCTTCGACGCAGGCACCACGTTTTGGCGACGCGGCTGAGCCCTTTGCACGTCTCTACCCCTCGATGGAGGAGCTGGAACGAGACGCGCGAATCGCAGAGGACCCGACGCAGGAACTGGTGAATGCGCTCGGACGGGTTCATGCCGATGGTGTCGATCTGTCGACGATTTCATCGGATATCGCCTGTGATTTGGAAGCATCGGCTGGGGTGCCGCGGTGCGCGGTGGTCCGGGTAGGGGTATACGGAGCAAGGACCGTTGCGGAGCCGTATCGTGTGATCGCGCGGCGATCGGAATTTGTCTTGAAAGACCTTAACGACGGTAAGGCGTTACGAACGATCCAGCGCCACGGAGTCCGTGCGCGCCACGCGACCGCCCTTACATGGGGGCGTCACGGGTTTGGCGCAAGTTTCTTCGTCTTCGACGGGTCCCGGAGGATGCTACCTTTTCATCCCTGGGCGCGACAGACCGACGACGTGTGGCCACTCCTGGAGACGTGGCTTCACCGGGATATCCTTTTCGGGGATTATCCTGTCGCGGTATTCCACGATCCGTCGGGCAGACTCCCTTTCGATGATCGCGCGATCGGGCGGTATCGCATCGGCGCGGGGATGTACAACGTCCTCGTTCTGCGTTCCCTGATGCGGGATATCCCGGGAAACGATCCGGAACGGCGGCTTCGGGGGCTCATCGATCGATACCGGGAGATCGGGGCGCTGCGTCCCCACGAGTTCCGCGGCTATCTTCGGCACCTGCAGGAAGGGCATCTGAAGGATCTCCGGGAGGAGATCGAGGGACAGCTCGTGGCGCACCGCACCGAACGTGACGGTCTGGAACCAATCGCCCGGGA
>JBKHFT010000203.1:0-3956 GCA_046540055.1 Alkalispirochaeta sp. | reverse complement strand
CGGGGAATCACGTTCCCTGCGGTTATGATGCGAAGGGGACGATGCGGCGTACCCGCCTCGGTGTGCTCACCCGCCTCGGTATCCTCACGCGCCCCGGCGTGCACACTCGCCTCAGTCCCGACCCCCGGCGTCCCCGGCGCCCCCCTCCCAGTATCCACATCCGGTATACCCGGAATAGCCGGCGGGTCCTCCTCCCGAGCCGCCGGAAACACCACCGCCGCCGACCTCATCACCCCGGATACTTGCCGTGCCCGCCCGAGGGTAACCGACGAGTTGCACACCCAGGCGTCACAGGCGCGGAGAAACCGCCTCTCCCGTACCCTCGTGCCGACACGAAGGGGCGGGAAGCAATGCCCTCCCTCTTCGTCGCACCGAAGGTGGTGTATGATCGCCACGATCGGAACCCCCGGCAGACGCCGACGCACTTCGGGAATACCGTTGAGGGTTGCCGCGTGATTCAGCTCGTCGATCAGGATCAGGTCCGGCGGGACGGCTGGATTAACGGTGGTCGGATCAGGGGCGGTCGGGCCGGCGCCTGCCGGACCAACGCCACTGCTCCCGGCGCTGCTCCCGGCGCCTGCCGGATCAACGTCACCGCTCCCGGCGCCGGCGCGATCGGAACGGCTCCCGGCGCTGGCGCGATCGGAACGGCTCCCGGCGCCTGCGGAATCGGAACGGGAGTCCCCCTCCCCTCCTCCGTCGCCTCCTGCCCCCTCCCCTCCTCCGTCGCCACCTGCCCCATCCCCGCCACCGTCACCGCCTGCACCCCCGCCGACAACCTCATCGATCCATCCAGCCCGGGCAAGGCGTGGCTGCCGTCGGTACGCAACGCCGTCGGGCTGTGAGACCACCCGTACCGTATGTCCCCGCCTTTCGAGTACGCGAACCAGATGATAATCGTAGCGGAATCCCCCGGAACGATCGCCGAGGTCCCCGAATACCACGAGAGCGATCCGCACAATCGCCCTAGACCCCTGCGGAAAAACTCGCCCGGGCGGTATCGTGCTCCCACATCGTCACGGTACCGCGCCGGACCGTCGGGGCCGTCACCTTCGGCACGATCGCCTCCCAGGCGACGCGACAGAACAGTTCGATACTCGGATTCGTATCGACAAAGGCAGGCATATCGTTCAACAGCCGATCCCGGTAGGTATCGACGAACTCGTCGAGAGCCGCCTCGATCGCCACGATATCCACCATGTAGTTGTGCTCATCCAGGGTCTCCCCCGTCAACGTCAACTCCAGTCGGTAGTGGTGCGAGTGCGGGTCGTTTTCCGGCCCCCAGTCTCCGCCGATCAGAAAGTGTTGAGCGATAAAATCCCGGATCACCGTGACGGAATACTCAGCGTTGGTCATTCTGAAACTCCTTGTTCACTGTCTCGTTGATAATCGATCGCGATCCACGGGGGCAGACGCTCCCCGGCGGCGATCGCACGCATCGTATCGGGCAACTCCTCGAGAGAGACGATCCGGCGGGGCATCGCGTTCCAGGGAATCTCCCGCATCAATCGCCAGACCAGCGCGGTCCTCCGTCGGTAATCGACCCGGGCACCCCGTTCCGGGGGGATCGTGCTTACCTGGCTCGAGACGATCCGGATCCGTCCCCGGTGGAACCGCTCCCCCAGCGATACGGGGGCGACCTTTCGTCCGTACCACGATCCCACCACGACCCGGCCCGCAAAGGCTGTCCGACGGATCGCGTCGTCAAGCGTCTCCGGTCGTCCGCTCAACTCGTAGACCACATCAAACCCCTCGTAGCGACCCCGGTACCGTCCCGGGTACTCACGCAGGTACCGGTCCGCTTCCTCCAGCGTTGCCACCACCGTGATCGTCGCAGTACCCTCGAAAACCGCCGCCGCCTGCGTGCGCCGCGTTTCGTCCGGGTCGTAGACCACAACCACCCCCGCTCCGCTCCGCGCTACCACCAGAGCGGTAAGCACGCCGACGATCCCCGCGCCGAGAACGAGGACCGCATCGCCGAACGCCACATCCCCGTCCCATCCGAGGGTCAACGCGGTCTCGGTGTTTGCGTACAACGGAGCATGTTCCAGAGGAACTTCGTCGGCAACGGGTATCAGCGCGTCTACCGGTAAGACACAATGCGTGGCGTGGGGATGAAACGCGAACACCCGGCGCCCCAGCCAGTCCGGATCGACGTCGCTCCCGCAATGACTCACCCTGCCCGCCAGGGTGTACCCGTAGCGAATCGGCCAGGTCGCACCGGTACCGTTCAACGCCTCGATCGTATCGTCCAGACCGACGCCCTCGGGAAGCTCTCCCCGGAAGACCAGTCCCTCGCTACCGGGACTGACCGCTCCCCACTCGCCGGTGATCAGCACCTCACCACGCGCCGGAAGCGCCAGAGCCTCCCGAACGACCCTCCCCGTTCCCGGGGCGGTGATCTCGAATATCCGGCGCGTCATCGCCATACCGGTTCTCCCGCGACGATCACGTCATCGCCGAGGCGCGCGTACCGGGGGGTCCCGAGCGCCACAGGGGGCGGGGCGTACCGGTACCCTCCGAGAAAACGGGGCGCCACGGTCACCACGACCCGGTCGACGCACCGCGCCGCGAGAAACGAGGCGATTACACCGGCCCCGCCCTCGACCATCACCGAGGAGATGCCCAGCCCCGCGAGCTCCGCGAGAACATCGAGGATTCCCCGGGGATGAACGGAAATACATCGCGCTCCTGCCGTCTCGAGAGCGAGCTTCCTGGCGTCCCGCTCCGGGTCTTCCGGTTCGTCACGATAGAATACGACGGGACGGCGGGTACCATCGTCATTGCCGGTATACGTCTTCCGGGCGAGAAATCGGGCCGTCGATGGTGTCTGCAGAGAGGTATCGAGAATGACGGGGACCGGGTCCGGTCCGGTCCATTCCCGGACGGTCAGACGGGGATCGTCGGCACGGACCGTTCCGATCCCGACGAGAATCGCGTCGTGAACGCTCCGGAGGGCGTGGGTCAGAACGAAACTGTCCGGGCCGGACAGCTTTGTTTTTACACCGCCCGTCGCCGAGAGTGATCCATCAAGGGACTGCGCAAAGGAAACGGTTACAAAGGGTCGGTTCAGCGCAACCGAAGCGTCCGCCGGCGACGGCGGCCCGATCACGGCAAGGAACGCCTCAACCTCCCGCTGCGGTAGAACCAATACCGCCTCCCAGGACCGGCTCCTCAAGGTCGATGATGTGGTTCATACGCTGGATCTTCGTAAACAGATACTGCCGGTTGTTGTTCGTGACCGTTCGTGGTTCCAGCGGGACCCGCTCGTTCACCTGAATCCCCAGGTCGGAGAGCTCGTTGATCTTCGCCGGGTTGTTTGTCATCAACCGGACCGACGCGATCCCGAGATCGCGGATGATCAGCGCCGCGATCGTATAGTCCCGGGCGTCTGCCTGGTGCCCCAGAAGCAGATTCGCGTCCACCGTATCGTGCCCCAGATCCTGCAGGACGTACGCCTTCAGCTTCTCCGCCAGACCGATCCCGCGGCCTTCCTGGCGCATATAAATCACCGCGCCCCGACCGGCCTCGCCGATCATCTGCATACTCCGGTCGAGCTGTTCGCCGCAATCACATCGCTGTGAACCCAGAACATCCCCGGTAAAGCACTCGCTGTGAACCCGGACCAGTACATCATCCGCCCCCGAGAGGTTCCCCATGTACAACGCGAGGTGCTCTTTGTCGTCTATATCGTTCGAGTAAACACAGAGCTGAAACTCTCCATACACATTCGGGATACGGGCACACGATGCGCGCATAATAACCGGCGATTTCATAAATGGAAAAATACGGAGCTATCCACATGAAAGTCAAACATTCCTGCTCCAACAACGGGTCAAACCTCCTTACCGCTAAAAGCTATTGCGAAAACGGGGAACCTGCGATATAGTGATGCCCGATTCGGGCGTATAACTCAGTGGGAGAGTGCTACCTTCACACGGTAGAAGTCACTGGTT
>JBKHFT010000202.1:0-3963 GCA_046540055.1 Alkalispirochaeta sp. | reverse complement strand
AAGCTCTACTCTCATACGGTGTACACAGGCCACGACGGGTCGCACCGGGACCCTATGAGACGACCGCATTACATTATATTTTTATTTATTATCTCTTATTTTCTATTTCTCTTACGCCGGATTCCATGTATTCCCGATTCTTTGTTTCCTCCGAGAACAATCAAATCTGGCACGGTCGTTGCTTATCGACCACAGGAGGGTATATGGATTCTCGATCAACACATACAAAGAGACGGGTTGAGTTGGTACTCATCATGTTCGGCGTATTCGTTCTGTCGGTTCCGGTTTCCGCCGATACGATAACGTACGAGGTACCAGGCGGGACGGTCACCGTTGACACCGACACCGGACTTGGAACAGGAACGAGCACATTCACCATCAACGGCGAGACGGTGACACTCACGACCGAATGGGACTCCAACGCCGGTACGGTCACCTACAGTGCAAAAGGGAGCTCGATCACCTTCACAATATCCGAACTCAGTACACAGTCGGGTCAGGAGCGCCTCGAGGCGTGGATCATCGACGTCTTCGGCCTCGATTCCGGCGGGTCTTCCTCGGGAACCTCGTCCTCCTACTCCTCCTCCCTGGACCCGTTGTCGACGGCCGAACTCGAGATGTTCCAGGAGCTGATCCAGTCCTATTCGATCCTCTACGGATCGCACCTCCAGAACATGGCAGCGGTTCAGAACGCAAGCGTATCGATGACGAACCGCAGCCTTGCAGTACGCCGGAACGCTGCAGCATCTTCCGACACCAGCGACGACGGAAGCGACCGGAATCTTGTGCCGCAACGGATCTTTGACGGTAACAGCGGACTGCTGTCCACCGACGTTACCGCGGATCTCTACGACGACGATGACGCTTCCGCACCGAACGCCGGGTTCTACTCCCTCGGGTACCAGTTTCCCCGGCAACGGAAATCAACGTTCGACGGCGAACGCGGCACCCACCGTATGTTCGGCCTCAATGTAGGTGTCGGTAATCTCGACGGGTTGACCGACATCGGCCTCCTCCGGGTGACCCTCGACTGGACACGCACCGATTATCAGCGGTACACGCCGCGTTTCGAAACGAACCATATCTGGATCAACGCATTCGACCTCTCCGAGCAATTAGCGACGACGATGGGATACTACACCGCCTATACCTTCGTCGGCACCTTCGCCTCCCCTGTCGGGCGAAACGGCGACTTCTCGTTCTCACTTCCCGCAACCCTTTCCTATTACGGCACCGGACTGAACAAGGTGTTGCCTCAGTATTACGACGCCGATCTCGAGATCCTCTCCCTGGACAGCCCCCTGAACTCGTCTCTCTCCTTTGACGTTACACCGAGAGTACAGGTCAAGAGTTCCGTCGTCGTCAATCTGACAGTGCTGAACATAACCGATTACTACGTGAATCCCACGCTGGAGGATACGACGGACGGTCGACAGTCAAACGAGATGTACACCTTTGTCGTCAACGGAATCGTAGCGGACCTGGCGGGATACTACACCCTGATGACCGGCACGGCGGTACGCGCGGGGATGAAGATGCAGTTTTTCCCCGACGGAGAGAGCACCTTCGGCCTGTTCGCGGGGTACGCGTACTGATCCGCTATCGCCCCGGGAATGAAGACACTCCCGGGGGCGCACCGTCTTCGGTGCGCGCCTCCTGTTGGAGCCGCGTCACTTCACGCGCCCGAGTCCCATCGCCTTGATCATCCATCGCGGGAGAGGCTTCTCCATTCCCCGTTGCTGCAGGTCGAGGTACCAGTTCAGCTTCTTTATTACCGGAATTTTGTGGGTCTCGACAAATTCGATCAGCGTTCCGTCGGGGTCCTCGATATAGGCGAATCGCCCCCCTGCCTCTCCCATGTCGAATCGCGTCCCGGAGTCGACGGTAAAGGGATGCCCCGCCGCTTCGCACCGCGTCTTGAGGAGATCCATGCCGATCACATCAAAGCAGAGGTGAATGAACCCGAGGTCGCCCCAGAAGCGTCCCTCGAAGATACGCTGTCCCGTGTGCCCCGGAACCTCCACCAGCTCGATGCGCGTTTCGCCGAAGAGGCGACTGAACCCGCCGGCACCACCCGCGGACCGTCGGAGTAATACCCGACGAATCTCCCGATCCCCGCCGGGAAGCACCTCCAGGTCCGGAAACACGCCGTGTTCATCGTAGATCTTCGTGTCGTACCCGAGGACGGTCGCGTAGAAATCGAGGGCCGCCGCCATATCCGACACGCCGACGACTACCCCCGCCACACCGCCGGTCTGCGTTCGCGGCTTCGAAAACCAGTCGTCGCTTTCAACGATCTGGAAGTGGTTTCCCCAGGGATCACGAACGGCGAAGCGCGGTCTACCCTCGGGATCATCGCTCACTGCACCGAGAACGGTCACGCCCTGCGACTGGAGGCGCTGGTACGCCTGATGTACCCCTCGCGCCTTGATACGTCCCAGCAGCAACCCGTAATCGCCGATCTCAACCGGACGCGCCGGCGGTTGAGGTGTACGGCTGGTGTATTGCCAGATCTCGAAACCGCCCCCTCCGGCAAGATTGACCGCGAGCATCGCGTCCCGGGACTGCACCGTCCCCCCCGTATAGGGCGTCATGAACGGAGCCTCCGCGGCCTCCCGAAACACCGGCACGTTGGTACCGAACGTCTCCCGGTACCAGGTAAACGCCTCGTCTGTGTTGGGGATCCCTACACCAAGCTGCTGTATTCCACTGAACAGGACGGTCTGCATAGAACGAGTCTCCTTCGTCGCGCCGAGTATACCGGTTTTCGTTGTCCTCGTCATTGGAGGGGCATGAGGAGCACGATCCACTGAACAGCGACTATCGTCACGACCGCAACGGTACCGACCGCGGAGGAACGCCGGGCGGTCGATTTCCGTTTTACCGTGTCGGCGACGGACTCGTCCATCGCGACGAGTTCCTCGTAGAGCTCGAGAAGCATCGCGTCGGTACTCCGAAAGGGTGCCGATATCGATACCCGCTCCCGCCCCTCCATGATCTGTTCGAAAGACCAGAAGAGCTTTCCGATCACAGATCCGATCGTGCCGGGGATGCGAAGGTCCGCCCGAACCGAAATCAGCGAGATAAACACCATCCCCACGATCGCGAGAGCCTTGAACACTCCCGTTCGAAGCGCGCCGAGGGTAATAGGGATCCCTGCGAATTCGAAGAGGATCGCTCCCGTCGGGACGAACAGATGAAAGAGAGTGATCGCAACGATGATCGTGAGAAAATATCCCCAAAGCAGTCGTTTCCCGGCGATCACCGTCAGAATGCCGAAGAGTACGACCTGCCCGAATCGGATCGCCAGGTCCGCCTGCAACAGAAACGCCGGTAACGCGATCACTCCTCCCCAGAACAGAAGCGGAGCCGATACGTTCTCACGCATCCACGGATGCTGACGTCGGAGACTCACTCCGCCCTCCCCGTTCTCGACACGCTCCTTCGGTAATCCTCCTCGAGACGCGTGAGCCATCTCGAAGACCCCGCGAAAAGTTCGGCAACGATTCCGACGAACAGGCCCGCAACGGTTCCGAGGATGAGGAAAGGGGGCGCGATCACCCACGATCGCGAGCCGAAGATGAACAAAACCGAGAGCACCACCTGCACCGTATTGCTTGCCAGGGCGCCGGCGATACTCACCCCGATCAGACTCACCCGACGTCCCCCGACGTTCCATACCGCGATCATCACCAGCACGCTGGCGAAAGATCCAAACAGGGAGAAGAGGAACACATAGCTCGCGAGGGTTCCGTTGATCAGCCCCTGTCCGAGGACCTTCAGGAAGGTGAGGGCAAAAACGTGACGAACGCGGAAAAAGTGAAGTACCAGGAGGATCGGTATATTTGCGAGACCGACCCGAAAAAAGGGAACCGGTTTGGGGATGAGAAACTCGAGGGTAGAGAAGAACATCGCCACCGCCCCGAGAATCGCGAGCATATCGGCGAGTTCCGGGACGGGAGG
>JBKHFT010000201.1:0-4073 GCA_046540055.1 Alkalispirochaeta sp. | reverse complement strand
CGGTTTCCAACGTTTTGTCATCTCCCGATCGCCTCTTCGGTCTTGTCTGAGCGATTGACATACAGTACTGTATATGTATGAAGATGATCACGATCAATGTGGATGAAGGTGTGTATCGTCGCTTCCAGGATTCGGCGACCCGGCGCAACCGGAGCGCGTCGGAACTGATACGGGAAGCGATGGCGGAGTACGCCGACGAGATACTTGCCGTGGAGACAAGCATTTTCGACGCACCACCCGCCCAGGTTGGGACGATCTATCCGATACCCCACGACGAAGAAGATCTCCTCGACGAGATGCTCCGATGATCGGTATCGATACGTCGTTTCTCGTTGCCTTCGAAATCGCCGACCACGATCGACACGAGAGAGCACGGGCCCTTGCCCGGGAGCGACGGGACGAAGGGTTTGCCCTGTGTACCCGGATCCCCGCAGAGTTCCTTCATGTCGTCACCGACCCACGCCGCTTCGAGCACCCCCTCACGATGGACGACGCGATCGCCCGGATCGACCGATGGTGGCACGCACGAGAGGTACGGGTAATCCACACCGGTGAAGGCGTCGGCACCCGGTTCCTATCGTTGATCCGTGGGCATCGTCTCGGACGGAAAAACCTGCTCAAGACCCTTCTTGCCGCAACCTATCTCGAAGCGGGTATCCACGTGATCGCCACCACCAACTCCCGGGATTTCGCGCGGTTCCCCGGCCTGGGCACCCTCCCGGTCTGACCGTTCCGGGATCACCTGCAGCGTTGGTGACGATTCTTTTCGGGCAAGCCGAGGAAACCCGGAACGATTGACTGAAAGCTGAATCCGTATACGGGGGCACGGTAACGCGTTGTTCTGAGGTTTTTTGTGGCAACCGCTGTGAACGTTGCCGGGTCGCGACCTGCTCCGGCTACCGATACCCTTCGCGCTCCAGGAATTGAACGAGTTCCACGGGATTGCCCGAGCTCAGGCCGTCGATTCCCCACTCGATGTACTCACGGGCACGTCGTCCGGGAGCGGCGCCCACATGGGTGCTCAGTCCCGCACGCCGCGCTTGTTGTACCCGTTCTTCCGTTATGTGTTCCGCCGAGGGGCTCCAGGCGTAGAGGTTATTGTCGACAGCTTTGGTGATTCCGTCGTAACTCGCGCCCGGCAGCCAGTCGAGGAGTAACAGCCGAGCCTCAGGATCGCGTTCACGCACCTCGAGGAGAGCATCCACCTCGAATGACGAGTAGAGAACCTGGTCTTCGGCGCCCATCTCCTCGACAAGGGAGACAGTCTCCTCGATGATCCGATTGACGAGCAGCCCGCTTCGCCGTTTGGTCTTTACCTCCAGATTCAGCTCCGCACGTCCGTCGACGATCTCGATGACTTCCCTCAAGGTGGGGACACGTTCGTCGGCGAAGCGTTCCGAATGCCACGACCCTGCATCGAGCTGCTTCAGCTCCTCGAGGGTAAACGACTCGACCCGTCCACTGCCGTCGGTCGTGCGGTCCACCGAGATGTCGTGCATGAGTACCACTTCATCGTCGGCGGTAATCGCGAGATCCATCTCGATACGATCGACCCCGGCCTCCAGGGCGGCATCGAAGGCCGCGAGCGTCAGCTCCGGGTAGTCTGTTGTCGATCCACGGTGGGCCTGCACGAAGATGTAGCTCCTCGGTTCTACAGGGATCTCCGGCTCCGCGGTCTCACCACCATCATTTCCCTGCGACGAGTCTCGGGAGGGCGAAACACAGGCGGCGAGCATCGTAATCGAAGCGATGATCATAACGGTCGTGAGACGAAATCCGATTGAACTCAGATGCATTCGAAGTCTCTCCTTTACTGTTCCCATCAGGCGGCGGATACGACGTCACCCTCGATCTCCGAAGACAGGCGATCCGGCATCGTAGAGACGAATCCCGACGCGACTGATATGGGCGATCAGGTCGGGGTCGGTGGTGGCCAGGGCATCCCGAAGGTTGGCGAGACTTCGCTGATAGTTCTGGTAACGCTGCTTCCAGCGGACATCCTCGTCGCCCATGGGATCAGGATAATCCGCCCCGGCCGGCAGGGCAAGCGGCTTCGCGAGGCGGGTGGCCCCGAACCGGTGCACGCACACCCGCGTCCGCTCACGCGCCGGTTCGGTATACACAATTCTGTGGCGCCCCGGTGGGGGCGGTGATACAATGGCCGATCATGACACGACGCAGCATCGACAGTGAGAATCTTGCGGTTATCGCCCTCGGGGGGAACTCGATCCTCGCCAAGGGTCAGCGGGGGACCGCGGCGGAGCAGTTCGCCAACGTCCGGCGAACGGTACGACCGGTGGTTGAGCTTCTGAAGAAGGGGTACAACTTTATCATCACCCACGGCAACGGGCCGCAGGTGGGAAATCTCCTCCTGCAGAACGAGCTCGCCAAGGCGGAGGTACCGGAGATCCCCCTGGGAATGCTGGACGCGATGACCTGCGGGTCGATGGGGTACATGATCGAGCAGTGTCTGCAGAACGAGATGATCGCCCAGGGGATCTGGCGCAACGTGGTCACCGTGCCCGCCCAGATCATCGTGGACAAGCACGATCCTTCGATGGAGAACCCGACGAAGCCGATCGGGCCGTTCTACTCGGAGGAGGAGGCGAAGCGCCTGATCGAGGAGAAGGGGTGGCTTCTGAAGGAGGACGCCGGTCGCGGCTGGCGACGATTCGTCGCATCTCCCTACCCGATCGATATCGTCGAGAAGGACGCGATCCGTCACCTGCTGATGGAGCAGTACGTGCTGATCACCGGCGGCGGGGGCGGGATCCCCGTGTCACACACCCCGGACGGGCCGATCGAGGGGGTGGACTGCGTGATCGACAAGGATCTGGCGAGTATGAAGCTCGCGATCGCGGTGCACGCCCGGACGCTGGTGATCATCACCGGGGTTCCCAAGGTGACGCTCCGCTTTGGCACTCCCGAAGAGAAGCCCCTGGAACGGATCACCCTCGCCCAGGCGCGGCACTACTACCAGGAGGGGGAGTTCCCCCCGGGTTCGATGGGGCCGAAGATGATGGCGGCGATCGAGTTTGTCCAGGCGGACCCCGGCAACCGGGTGATCATCACCGACGAGGCGAACCTCCTCGAGGCGATGGAGGGACGCGAGGGCACTCATATCGTCGCGTACTGAATCGCGCGTTGAGGGGCCGGCCGCACCCGGTTACTGTTCTTCGGTACCGCCTGCCGGAGCCGGGCCGCTCCGGCGGTCCGGGTCGGTCGCCCGGTCCGAGCCGATCTCCCGGGCGGCGCGGTCCACGGCGGCTTCGATCTTCTCGTAGCCGGTGCAGCGGCAGATATTGGACTGAAGCCAGTCGATCCGGGTCGCCCGGTCGGCGTCGGGATGTGCGGTCAGAAGGGCGTCGGTGTTGGCGATGAACCCGGGGGTGCAGTATCCGCACTGGAACCCCTGCTCTTCCCGGAAGGCGTGACGAACGGGGCTGTCGGTGAGACCCTCGATCGTGGTGATCTCCAGATCGGCGACAT
Organism: Alkalispirochaeta sp.; assembly: GCA_046540055.1. Classification (GTDB taxonomy): domain Bacteria; phylum Spirochaetota; class Spirochaetia; order DSM-27196; family Alkalispirochaetaceae; genus Alkalispirochaeta. The sequence goes on along the minus strand of JBKHFT010000201.1, from coordinate 584 downwards.
CCACGGTCAGGGTGTAACACGATTTCACGGGAGTGCCGTCGATCTGTACGGTGCAGGCGCCGCAGTCGCCGTTCTCGCAGCCCAGCTTCGTCCCGGTAAGCCCCAGATTCCGCCGGAGGGTGTGCAGGAGGGTGTCCGCCGGAGAGATGTACACCCGCCGTTGTTCACCGTTCACCGTCAGGATCACTTCTTCCGTTCCGCTGTAACGTTTCATCACTGTTCTCCCCGGGCAAGGCGCCCGATTCCCGTCGCCAGGGCATCGATCGTCATCTGCCGCCGGTATTCCCGGCTACCGCGCATGTCCTCCCGGTATGAGAGAGCTTCGGCGTCCAGGGCGGTCACTGCAAGGTCCCGGATCGCCGCATCATCGAACCTGCCTCCTGCGTCGGGGCGCGCATCGTTGAGCACCTGTTCCGCCGCGACCGCCCGGAGGGGATACCCGAACGCCCCGGACAGCGCCACTCGCCACGCCCCGTCGAGGATCGCGATCACGATGGTGACCAGGGGGTAGTCGAGGCGCGGCTCTTTCGTCCGGCGCAGGTAAAACCATCCTCCCCGGGGTCCCGTGGCCCAGGCCTGCCGGG
>JBKHFT010000200.1:0-4171 GCA_046540055.1 Alkalispirochaeta sp. | reverse complement strand
CCCGGAGGAGGTACTCCGGTTTTCTCTCATCCGTGAACGCTCCGGAAGACCCGGTGCCCGGCCAGAACGCCCCGGCGGTGATCGAGGTGCCGAGATCGCTGGTTGCGCGCCACCCGATATTGGCGGAAACCTCGGTACCGATATACCGACCATCGTCGCTGACGTTGGCGCCAAAGGTGTCGACAGGCAGCTCGTCGTTCATGCGCCAGAAAACGCGGGAGATGACTCCGGTCTGGATGTCACGCACCGTTCGTCTGGGCGCTCCTGCAAAGGGACGAATCCCGTAGGACGCCTCGGCAAACCCGAGATTCTCGAAGGGAATATCTACCACAATCCCCGCCGGGACGGTGGAGATCGTGTAAAAGGTGTCATCTTTGTCGCCGGCGCCTTGCACCACCACGCCACGGAGGGCGAATCGGGAGGAGTTCCAGTCGGTGCGAAAGTACCGGATTCGTGCGGTCGCCAGCATACCCGTCTCCGGTTCGATCCCGTCCACGGCATCTCTCGTCGATGATGAGAGGTACACCCCGACATCCTGAAACAGACCGCTCGCCAGAGGACCACCGATGCGCATCCCGACGTAATCGGAATCGAGGGTGTCCTCCTGATCGTCTTCGTCGGCGTCGCGAAGGTCACGCTGTCCGAGGTACACGGCGGTTAACGACTGCCGGAGGAACACTCCCGTCAGCGTCGCCTCTCCGGTAAAAAACGCCCGGGGCGGTCCCCACAGGATCTCCTTGTCTCCACCGTCGGCCTCGTCGGCTTCACTCATCCGGATCGTCGAGACAGGGTTGATCACCAATCCCGTATATCCCGAGGCGCCTCTCAACCGTACCACCGGGTTGGACCATGTCAGCTCCGCCCCGTCGATCGTGTGGTTGAGGATCATACCTCCCGCGTCGACATATCTGAAACGACCGACGGAACCGCGCAAGACGGAGGACGTTCCACCAACCTGTGGTAGCGTCATATCGATCCTGGCCCGGTCGACGTCGAAGAGGTACGGTCGCTCGTCGGTCCAGGTATAACTCGGTTGTACGTTGATCTCCCAGGTAGAGCCCCCGGGGGCCTCGAGGAAGCTTCGCAACCACAAGGCTGACTTGACGGAAAAGGCGAGGTCTCCTTCGTCGATACTACCGGTCCCCGATCCGGTGCCGTCGATCGTACCGCCCCAGGTGAATTCCTGGGCGGTGACGACAGGCGTCGCGAGCAGGGCTGCCGCACCAAGGAGCACGAAGAGAAGCATCACAGAACGAAGTTCGAATATCGAAGGATGCGTCCGTCTCATCTCAGCCTCCCCTCTTCATCAAGGGCGAGAACCCGCCCCACGATGCGCAGTGCCCGTTCCCCCGAGAGGGACATCCGGGGATAGGCGCGACCCTGAACCACGTCGCGAAAGGCGAGTTCCCGGGCGGCGTAGCGCGGATGAGGGAGAATTGTGTACATCATCCCGCCGGTAATCCCGAAGGTCTCCATCGTGAGGCGGGAGAACTCACCGAGGGTGAGGGGGTGGTCCGGCGGGTAGCCGAGGGGGGTCTGCGGGAGGCGCGGACCGTCTGCAGACGATGATCCTTCGATACGTGCGAGGGCATCCGATACCGTCGCGTCATCGGGTATCGCCTGTTGTGAGGTCAGAAGGAGATACACGGCATGGCCGTAGGTGATCGATTCCTGCGAGAGGATTTCGTCGATGCGCTGGTTGGACTGCGCCGGGAGGGCCGTCGCAACTACGAAAAACGCACCGATAATGCCGGCGAGTCTACCCACGTTCTTATCCCTTCCTTTCAACTTTATAACATAAAGAATAGCACTATTCAGTCTGCGATACAAAGGGTTCGTCAATCGTTGTGTGAAGTTTCGGATGGTTCGTGGCGAAATCGCCCCTTTTTGTTGCCGGGTCATACCTTAGTATTTAACTTATCATTAAATGTTGCGGGATTCCACCTTTGTGGTGTAATTCATACGATACGGGCCGGGCGGGGACGGCAAATGCCCCTTCCCGGCGATCGTTGTCGGGTCTCGGCGGGAAGCGCTTGCACCGACGCGAAAAGGGAGCTACCATTCCGGTATGGGCATCTTTGATACGGTGACGTTTGAACCTCCACGAACGTGTATCACCTGCGGGGCGTCGATCAGCGAGGTACAGACCAAAGCGTTTGACCCTGGTCTGCGAGAGTATCGCGTTGGAGACGTGATCTACGGATCTCCTCTCCTTAACGGAGTGATCCGGGAGGATCTCTACTGCCCGCGGTGTAACGCGTCGAAGCAAAAGATCTATTTTTCGATCTGGCACACTCTGCTCGTCGGGGTCCACGACGATCTGAAGAGCGCCGAGGAGCGGATCGGTTCCGTCGATCGCTCGGAACTCCTGGACTACCTGGTACAGCACCAGGCGGAAGCGCTGCAGTGGCACGACCGCTTCTCCCGACTCTACGGGGAGCTTCAGAACTTTCACGATTACCAGACGGGCGTGGAATCGGGGAACTCGAAGCAACGGGAGAATCCGATGTTTTTCCGGATCCGGGAATACGTCGATGCGCCGGACCCGCTGGGTGAACTGATCCGGGCGAACAAGCCGGTGAACCCCGAAGATGAAACGGAAGTGTCCCGGGAGGAAGAGAGCAGCTAAGCCTCTTCCGGCGCCGGGGTGCGGGCCAAATCAGACGCGCCCAGCTCGCGATGACGTCGCCTGACGATCGCCGTCACCGTTTCAAACACCTCTACCACGATCTCTCGAGATATTCCCGCCTCGTCGGCGATCCCGGCGAGGCGCTCTTTTTGCTGCGCTTCGCGGTCCCCGTCGAACGCGGGGAGGTGCGCGTCGCGTTTGATCCGACCGATCTCCTCGGTGCAGGAAAAGCGCTCCGCAATAAGGTACACCATCGCAGCGTCGATTCGATCGATCCTTTGACGAAGCCCCGGGAGGTGTTGCGTCGTATCGGCAGCGGTATCGGGTGAGGTTGCCGATTCGGCGGCGGATCTCCGGTCTTCGGCGGACGGCGTCTCTTTGCTCACAAGGTCTCCTTTCGACGTGGGTGGTGCCGAGGCGCGGGGCCGGAGGACTGATGCGCTGCGTGCCCGCCTCCCCCATTATTCGCGTCTGAGGCGATTTCCGCCAGCGCCACAGTGAGCACCCGGGTCGCGTCGAAAAGCGACTCGGGATCGGTATACTCCGCCGGGTTATGACTCACCCCGTCGCGGCTCGGGACGAAGAGCATCGCCGCGGGGCAGATCTGCTGGAGGTGCACCGCGTCATGACCGGCCGCGGAGGGAAACGTCGTATGCGGGACTCCGAGGCGTTGCGCCGCGCGTTCCAGACGGTCGACGAGGTCCGCGTCGAAGGTGACCTTCGGCGCTCGCCACAGTTCGGTGTAACGGAAGGCTGCGCCCTCCGCCGCGGCGGCGTCGTTTCCGGCGGCGACGAAGGCCGTCGCCATGGAAGCGACGCGATCTTCCTCGGGATGACGCATGTCTATCGTACCGGTCACGACGCCGGGGATGCTATTCCGTGACCCCGGTCGCACGGTGAGGGCGCCTACCGTCGCAACACCCCGCAGGGTGGCGTGGAAGGGGGTGTCCCCCCCGGCGATCTCTTTCGTTCGGGCAACGAGGGACGCTGCGGCGACGAGGGCATCGACGCGTTCGTTCATCGGTGTCGCCCCGGCGTGATCCTCCCGTCCGCGCATCTCCCAGTCCCCGGCGATCTGCGCCTGCACGCCGTCGACTACGGCAAGGGGGAGCCCCCGGTTTTCGAGCGTTCGTGCCTGTTCGATGTGGAGCTCGAGGTAGCATCGCGGGACGGGGCCGGGGACACGGCGGGGGCCGGTACGGTCAGGATCGCCGGCGAGGGCATCCCCGAGAACGACCCCCTCCCGATCGGTCGCGGTGAGCGCCTCTTCGAGGCGCAGCGCACCGGTGTAGACCGCAGACCCCATCATCGCCGGAGCGAAGCGGGCGCCCTCCTCGTTTGCCCATACAACAACTTCGATCGGCGCAGTGAGAGCGATTTCGCCACGACGCTGCGCCTCCGCGATCGTTGTCACCGCTTCGAGGGCGCACAGCACGCCGGCGGCGCCGTCGTAGCATCCTCCGGCGGCAACGGTGTCGAGGTGGCTGCCGCACAGGATCGCGGGGGTGGTGGCGCTCGCCCCGGCGGCGGAATCGGGGGTGG
>JBKHFT010000199.1:0-4284 GCA_046540055.1 Alkalispirochaeta sp. | reverse complement strand
GGGAGGGTATCTGTGTCAGATACGTTGGACCACGTTTATAGCAGCTCGCGACGGCAGGAGCTGATTCTCGCTACGATCCTCGGCGTCGCCGCTCTCGTAACGGCGTTGTCGATCTTGATCGCGGTGCTCGACCCCACCGGCTTTTTCGGCTTTCTCCTTGCCGGTCCCGGGCGTGTTCTCTACGTCACCTTTCACTGGGCGGCGTGGTGGATTCCTCTCTATCTTGCGATTCTTGCGGTGATGAGCCTTCGACGTGCTCCGGTGACCTGGAGCGGTATCATACTGCTCAATCTCGTGCACCTGCCGGTCCTGACGATCGCAGCGATTCTTCGGCTTCTTGTTCTCGAGTACTCCTCTCCCTCTCCGTTGCTCACACTGCTCACCGAAGCGTTCACGCTTCGCGGGGCGATGCTGATTCTCAGCCTTCTCCTTGCCGTTGAATCCCTGGTGTTGATGCAAGTATGGCGGTGGCTCGACCTTCGTAGCCGACGTATCGACGATCACGCTGATGGCGAGGGCACGACGCGGAATACGTTGCAACTCCCGGCGCCGATGGAACATGTCGACCGGGATGAGCGTACTATCGAAGACGATGAAGCGCGTCTCGACGAAATGGACGCCACAGTCAGTGTATCCGGGTCCGATGTCGTGTCTGTGTCCCCGGTCTCTCCGACAGACGGCGACGAAGGGAGTGGAGCCACAGCCACCGAGGACCAACCACGCACAGGTGCCCAGGAGCTCCGGGAAACGCTGGCAGCGTTGCGACGGAAGCTCGAAGAGGGGCTTGAGGATGAACCCTCCGACAGGTTGGACCAGGACGATGAGTTGCAGGACGATGCGACACGGTTCGGGGAGGAACCGCTGCCCCTCTATTTTCGTCGCGACTATACCGCCGAAGCGGATTCCGACGACAACGAGCTCGACGGCTACGAGATCGACGACAACGAGCACGACGGCCATGAGATCGCCGACATGTTCGACGACGAGTTCGACGATGAAGAGCAGGACGAGGTGCTCGGCGAGTGGCGAGAGGACCTCAACGACGACGAGCCGGACGATACGCACGACGAGGACCCCGTCGTTTCGATGCCGATCTCGGGTGCGTCGAGGGAGCGCGATGCGGCGCAGCTTCGAAGGACGCCTCGGAGTGCCGCCGTCCCGAAGCGGTATTCTCTTCCGATCGAGGGGATTCTGCGGATGTACTCCGACGGACGGTACTGGGAGATCGACGACGGAACCCGCGACGCCGGGGAAGTCCTCCGGGTGACTCTCGAGGAGTTTGGAATCAGGGCGGAGGTAACGGGAATCCGGAAGGGTCCGGTGATCACAATGTTCGAGATTCTTCCCGCTCCGGGGGTGAAACTCGCAAAGATTACCAACCTCGCCGACAACATCGCCCTGCGCCTCGCCGCGTCGAGCGTCCGGATCGTGGCGCCGATACCGGGAAAACACGCCGTCGGAATCGAGATACCGAACAAGGAGCGGAACATCGTCTCCTTCGGCGAGCTCCTTCGGGACGACGAATTCTTCGGCGACCGTTTCGGGATCCCGATCGCCCTCGGGAAGGACATCGCCGGGGAAGCGCAGATCGTCGATCTGACGCAGACGCCGCATATGCTGATCGCCGGTGCCACCGGCAGCGGGAAATCGGTGTGTGTGAATTCGATCATCTGCTCGATTCTCTACCGGCGGAATCCCGCGGAGGTGAAGCTGATCCTCATCGACCCGAAGATCGTTGAGCTGAAGTTCTACAACGACATTCCCCATCTCCTGACGCCGGTGATCACCGATCCGAAGCGGGCGTTCCAGGCGCTCCAGTATCTGATATACGAGATGGAACGGCGGTACAGCCTTCTCGACTCTCTCGGTGCCCGGGACATATCGGGGTACAACGCGAAGATCAAACGAAAGAATCTCGCCACCGAACCGTTGCCGTATATCGTCGTTCTCATCGATGAGTTCGCGGACCTGATGGCCACCAGCGGAAAGGAGCTGGAGAGTACCGTTGCCCGCCTGGCCGCGATGAGTCGTGCCGTCGGGATCCATCTTGTTCTGGCGACACAGCGTCCCTCCACCGACGTGATCACCGGTCTGATCAAAGCGAACATTCCCTCCCGGATCGCATTCATGGTGGCGAGCAAGATCGACTCACGAATCATCATCGATACCGGTGGGGCGGAGAAGCTCCTTGGACGCGGCGATATGCTTTTCACCTCCGCTGCAGATCCCTTTCCGGTACGGATGCAGGGGGCGTTCCTCTCGGAGGATGAGGTTGAGCACGTTGTTGAGGAGGTGAAGAAGTACGGTGAGCCGGACTATATCGACGACGAGATCTTCATCGAGGAGGACGAAGACGACGCGGCGACGGACGTCCTCGAAGACCCGCTGATGGAACGGGCGATCGAGGTGGTGACCTCATCGCGGAAAGCGTCGGCGAGCTATCTGCAGCGGCGCCTCAAAGTGGGGTACAACCGGGCGGCCCGGATGGTGGAGGAGATGGAACGGATGGGTATCGTGGGGCCCCAGAACGGCAGCAAACCCCGGGACGTGATCTCTTCCGGGACGGAACACTTCTCGGCGTAGCCACAACGGAACCGCCCGTCGGAGGGCGGGGGACGGAGGACGGGGCCGGGGACGAGGGACGGAGCCGGGGGCCGGAGGACGGGGACGAGGGACGGAGCCGGGGGACGGAGGACGGAGCCGGGGGACGGAGCCTACTCCAGAATCTCTTCACCGATCTCGGCGAGCCATTCGCTTTCGGGGTAGATCGAGAACGCTTCGGCGAAGTATTGCTCCGCCGCCTCTACGTCGTCGAGGGTATGACTTGCCTGCGCAAGCCATCCGAGAATGAGAAAGCGATCGTTCATGCTCGCCGGTTCCTGCGCGAGGGCGCGCTCGAGGACGAGACGCGCCTGCTCGGTGTCCCCTCCCGCCATCGGCGGTGCGTTGAGGAGAAACCCCGCGACGGTGATCTGGGCCTTGATATTACGAGGGGCGCGCTCCAGCGCTTCCAGTGCGGCGTCTCGCGCCTCGCTTCCATTTCGTACCATATAAACCAGCCCCTTTGCCATCATCATCTGAGCGTGGAGATCGGACAGGACCCGCAGTCCTTCGGAGAACGTCGCCTCTGCGAGAGTGTCACGGATCGCTTTGAGACCGGCACGAGCGTTTCTCTCGGCTGCGCCGCGTCGGCCGATCTGATTGTACCGGATCGTCCGGATCAGGTCGGTCCGGGCGATCCAATAGTTCCGTTCGACAGGATCACCGATCCTCCGGAACCGACGTTCCGCTTCCGTGAGGAGGTTCATGATCTCGTCGGTTGAGCCGGTCTGAGAGTAGATCAGCGTCGCCGCTTCTTCGAGAATCGTACTGCCCTCGGTGTCCGGCGGGATCTCATCGATCGCCGAGACCGACGACGCTACCACGAGGATAATCGTCGTAACCAAAACACGTCTGGAGAGGGCGAACTGAAGATGGACCATCTCTCGCGGAAGATACTCCATCTCCCGGTTTTTTCCAAGGGGCGTGGCGGGACTTGCCGGGGCCGTCGCTTCACCCGTCGATCGACAGCTCCGTTTCCTCCGTCTCGAGGGCGGCGATAAGTGCAGTGAAGGGATCGTCGCCGTCGCCGGCGGGGAAGGTAAAACTCCGTCGGCCGATATCGTCGACGAAGTGGGCGTCGGAATCGCAGATCACCGTGTGTCCCGCGGTGTCGATCGGGATCGGACGCCGGGTGATCTCGAGGGCGGTAAACTCCAGTCCCGGCAGAAACCCGAGCTGTGAATAGATACTGTTGGCGCTCCGGTCGATGTGGGCAGGGATGATCAGTCCGCCGCGACGGAGGGTTTCCTCCCGGATCTCTTCGATCGATGCGTCGATCCCCGGAACGAGATACCGTTCTTCAAACTCGATGATCGTTTCATCAACATCGACAACCACCTGGTCTCCGAGCTTCTCGGGGTCGTGGCGGAAATCGGGGAGACGGGCGTAGACCCATGATCCCCAGTCGAGAGCTTCCTCAACCGTCCGGAATAGAGAGAGAATATGCACTTCCTCGCGACTGGTGGTTTCCGTTCCGAAAAGGGGGATCACGTTGTGTCTTCGGCACGCCACGTCGAAGGCGGGGCAGTTTTTCGCGCTGTTGTGGTCGGTGAGGGCGAGCATCCCGATCCCCAGGGCGGCGGCGCGCTCGACGAGGCGCGTCGGGCTCATCTCGAGATCGCCGCAGGGGCTGAGACACGAGTGGTTGTGCAGGTCTGCCCGGATCCTCACTGCTCTTCGGTA
>JBKHFT010000198.1:0-4309 GCA_046540055.1 Alkalispirochaeta sp. | reverse complement strand
GCTCTACAACGACGATGCCCTCGATCGGGTGATCGTGGCGGATACGCTGGAGGTCTCCGACGAGATGAGAAACGCGATGCCCTTCCTCCAGGTAGTCTCTTCGGCGCGGCTGAGCGCGGAGATTATCATGCGCATGCACGAGGAGCAATCCCTCTCACCGTTCTTTGACGACTTTGATCCGGATCACTACCTTTCGAATCTGAAACTCTTTCTGTGATCCCGCAGGCCGGGTTGTCACCGGTCGAAACTGTCGAGGATGAACGTGACGGGTCCTTCGTTCACCAGAGATACCCGCATCTTTGCCCCGAACTCGCCGGTTGCGACGGGCACCTCCCTGCGCATCCGGGTGATCATCTTTTCGTACAGCGGAATAGCGAGATCCGGTGGCGCCGCACGGTCGAATCCGGGGCGGCGCCCTTTCGTCGTGTCACCCTGAAGGGTGAACTGCGAAACCAGCAGAATCGAGCCGTCGATATCGGTGATGGACCGGTTCATGCGACCCTGATCGTCGGGAAAGATCCGTAATCCGAGGATTTTCCGGGCGATGTATTCGAGGTCATCCTCCGTGTCGTCCCGATGAATCCCGAGGAGCACCAGGTAGCCTCGATCAACGGACCCGACGGTACGTCCATCGACCGTTACCGATGCGGACGATACGAGCTGGACCACCCCTCTCATCGTGCCCGCTCCGCGTCGGTGGAGCTTCCTTCCGGTGCGTTGAGCTCGGATGCGCCAAGGCGCCGCACGTCTCTGGCGACCAGGGAGATCGGCGACTCTCCGCCGTCGTTACGACGAATCTCTCCGATCAGCTCCACTCCCTGACCGTCATCGAGAACCACCGCAAACGGAACGTGGACCGGCACGATCCCATCGAGGACACGACCGCTTTCGTACCCGACGAGAAGGTCAAACGTGATCGCATCGGAGGTAACCGAAAGGTTCGCGAGACGCCCGCGCCATCGTACGAAGGTACCGCGGTACAGCTCGGGATCGTCGAGGACCTCGGTAACGGAGAACGTGTCTCCCATCGACGCGAAGTCGGGAACGGTCAGGTATTCCCGGAGGAGTTCCGCCCGGCGCTTCACAGAGGGGTCGGCGTTGGAAAGCAGGATACGGTTCAATTCGCGGCGTACAAGATTATCCCGGGAGTCGTTGAAGAGGCGCTGGATCTCCTGGAGATGGTCTTCGAGCTCCTCCGGAGTGAAAACGAAGCGCTCTTCCGAGGCGGAGGCATCGGGCCCCGTTGCAGGAGGTTGTTCCTCGAATTCGAGAAGATCACTCCCCTCCCGGGCCGACGAAATGTAGCGTTCCTCAACGAACTCCCACGCCGGCGGCACGAGATAGACCGCGATAGCCACGAGTGCCGCAAGTACGGCGGCGATGCTTATCGGCGTCGGGAGGTACCAACCGCGAGGGGGGAGGATCTTCCTGATCCGGTCCGACTCGAACCATTCCACAACCTCATCCGGCTCGCTGAGGGTTCGAATCCACTGGAGGGCGCGTCGGGCACGGCGCTCCCGGGGATGCTGATCAAGGGTATCGAGGTAATGGCGAATCGCGAGGTCGATCTGGCGGCGCCGGAGGAGCACCGCACCGATACCGAGGAGCGTCTCGACGCGATCAGGATCGAGGTCCGCGGCACGGCGAAGATACGAGTACGCCCCCGCATAGTCTCCGGTATACATGCAGCTCATACCGAGAAGATGGTAGTAATACCAGCTCTCCCGGAACATGAAGACCTGAGGCTCGAGGAGGTTGATTACATAGGTATACTGGCGTCTTCGAAAGAGGCGGGCCGCTTTCCCGAGGCTCCTTCCTTTTCCCCGTTTCAACGATCTCCTCTGTCAGTCCCGGTTTCGGGCGCTGGTCAGCTGTTCTTCCAGGCGGTCGATCTCGGCGTCTCTGCTGCGGAGCAGTTCCTGAAGCGTTCGAACCTGTGTCGTAAGCCGCGAGATCTCCTCCCGGAAATCTTCTCCGGCGGCGCTCTGGAGGCGCTGCTGATACGAAGCGATCGCCTCCTGGTACGCCCCTTCACGGCGTTCGAACTCGTCCAGCGCCTGAAGGTACTCTTCGTGACTCCATTGGAGTAACGTCAGAAGCTCCTGTTCCCGCTGGTGGAGCTCGATGAGTCCGATGCGGTATCGCGCTGCTTCAACGCGGTAGCTTGTGGGGTAATCCCGAAGGACCGACTCAAAGAGTCGTTTCGCCTCGTCAAGGCGGCCGAGATTGAAGAGGGACTCACCGGACCAGTACGTCGCGTTCGCGACAAATGGAGAAGCCTCGTGATCGCGGATGAACGCGGTAAGAACCTGCAGGGCGCCCTCGTGGTCTTCCTGGAGGTAGAGAATCCTGCCTCGCTGATAGTGGGCCTCAACGGCGTACTCGTGATCGGGAAACGTTCGGAGGTAGTACTCCAGATTTCGCTCCGCTTCACCAAGGCGACCCATCGCCATCGCCGATTTGGCGAGCCAGAAATAGGCGCTTCCCTCTTGTCCCGGCGTCGGATCCCCGAGGAGCACATCACGGAAGCTCATCACCGCCGATTCGAAATCGCTGGTCCCGAACGCGGCGATACCGTCCCGGATGAGGTCATCAGGGGTATCCGCCCCGATACCGTTCGGTAACGCGAAGATAATAATCATCACCGAAACGAGAATTCGAAGGTCAAATCGCATATTCATCGATACTCTCCCCCTCACATTGTCGGTGCCGCCACGCTCCGGGTTGAGAACTGTGATCCTCTTCATAGAGATATTGGTACCTCATACGGATTGTGGTCCCGTCCCCTTAAGCTCGGATACGAATGTCGCGGGATCCCGGGTGGAAAAAAAAGACGAACCCGAGACCAGAACGTCGACTCCCGCGCGAAGCGCGGATGGTGCGGTGTCACGATTGACTCCACCGTCGATCTCTATCAGAAAATCGAGCCCTCGATCCCTGCGGAACGCTGCCGCCTCCTCGACCTTCCGGAGGCACCCCGGTATCAGAGACTGCCCTCCGTACCCGGGATTCACCGTCATGATCAGAAGAAGATCGATCTCGGGCAACAACTCCACAACGGCGGATACCGGCGTGGAGGGAACGATCGCGACTCCCGGTTTGACCCCTCCGCTCCTGATCCTCTGCACGAGGCGGTGAGCGTGTACTACCGCTTCGAGATGGAACGTCAGGTAATCGGTCCCTGTCTCGAGAAACTGGTCGATCAACGATTCGGGATCGTCGACCATCAGATGGGTGTCGAGGGTTTGCCGGGTGCGTCGGCGAATGTCGTGGACCATCTTGTGACCAAAGGTAACGGGGGGGACAAAGTGGCCGTCCATCACATCAAGGTGAACCCAATCGGCGCCGGAGCGTTCAATCGTTGCCACCGCGTTTCCTATCTCACAGAAATCGGCGGAAAGCACGGACGGAGCGATTATCGGTGTCTTCATACGATCTATAGCATACCCTATCAGGGGAAGCAGCGGAAAGGAGGTTCGTTGACCTTTCTTTCCAACATGTTATAATGCAAAGAAACGCAGTGTAAAAGGATGCGAGCAGTTGGACAAGCACTCAGATAATGTGCACGACCTGTTGCAGCGTGCCGCTGAGCTGATCGTTTCGCACCATTTACCGGAGGCAAATCAGGAACTGGAACGGGCGTTAACGATCGACTTCGAGGACGAAGAGGTCGTTACTTCTTTGAAATACGCCAACTTCTGGAGTGACCGGCAGGTTCGCGTCGAGGCTCTCGCAGAGCCTTTCGACCGAGGCGAGTACCTTCTCGCGCAATGGGCGGTGTTTCAGGAGTTCGTGGATCGCGTTGGTCCCCGGGCCGAACAGACGATGAACGCGTTCCGGCAACACGTGTTTCGGCAGGCTCTGTCGTTTTACCGAGAAGTGTACGAGGATCGCGCCAATCGCGACCCGTCTCTCCTGGTGCGGATCGGACGGTGCTACAAGGGTACCGGCGAGTACGATCGGGCGATGAAATTTCTTCGCGCCGCTGCGACGGAGCGTCCTGACGATGCGGAGGTGCTTGCGGAGCTTGCGGATGTTTCGGCTCTCGTCAACGAGACGGCACAGGCGAAAGCGTTCTTTCGGGAAGCGTTCTTCATGAATCCCCGAACGATCGACGTATCGCGCCTGGAATCGGAGCTCATCCGACGGTTGGTTCGAGCGGTTGCGGATCGGGGCTTCACTGAAGAGGAGCTTCTGGAATGGGTGCCCGTGTACGGCGTGTTGTACCACGTGCTGAACGTGAAACGGGAGCTGCGGTCGATCGAATTCGGTCGTCTGAAACAGTCGATTTACGAGCTTGAAAGGGCGC
>JBKHFT010000197.1:0-4382 GCA_046540055.1 Alkalispirochaeta sp. | reverse complement strand
CGCAATCCCGTTCACGATACGACCGTACATATCTCGACGGCGTCTCCCACCCGAATCATACCGGTGCCTTTGTGGACAACTTTGCGCCCGAAGCGAGGTCCGATCGGTCCCGACCGATAGGAGCCGAGGGTTTCCAGCGGATCGATCTCCTTCTCCCCCGTCTGTTGATCGACGTTGATCACCTGGCAGCGGATGCAGTCCTTGACGATGAGGAGTTCCACACCCCCGATTCGTACTCTGGACCAGGAATCCTCCGCAAACGCTTCGGTACCGGAGACGATGATATTCGCCCGAAAACGATCGATCCGGACCGGTCGTTCGAGTCGCCCCTTCAGATCGTGGAACGACGCTTCGCTGAGAAGGTGGAGCGGCGAAGAGTCGGCAAAACCGACGTGGATACCGGGGGGTGAGGGATACGAGGAACCGAGCTGTCGTGGAGCCTTCTCGGAAAGGAACACCAGTCGTGCGGGACGTCCCAGGTACCGGGTCAGCGCCCCGGCGACGTCGGCGCCCTGGTCGACCGCCTCGACCGTTTCCCCCCAGATATCGACGCGCACCACGCGGTCCCGGTCGTCGGCGCGGACCAGGGGGACCGAGACGGAGGTTGCATCGGGGAAGGTCAGGATAATTCCCGGTTGCCCTCCGGAACCGGTAATCGGCTCTGCCCGAACGAGGGCCATCTCCGGATGCCGGCGTTGCGTCAGAAAGCGGTCGTTGTCGTCGACCACCATCCAGGAACGGTCGAAACGGAACCCGGTATCGACCAGCTCGGCTTCAGACAGTTCGATCCCGGCCATCGATTTGACGGGATACACCACGAGGTTGGATACGGTGATTGCCATGACGCTATTACCACCCGGAAGGTACCGGTCCGTCAATCATCGGATGCCGTCGGAATCGAGAACTTCTCCGGATTGAAGCGATCACCCCCGAGCCAGAGATCGATCTTGGTGCCGCTGTTGGTGGCGGACGCTTCGCCGTGCTTGATCTGCCACCCGATCAGGTTCAACCGCGCCGCGCCGAGCATGTCCGACCCCGCCATGCTGCCGTAGTACCCCGCAAGCTCGGGGCGACGTGCTCCATTCAGAGCGGTTCGAATCTCCTCGAGCTCCTTTTCCGTCCGCTTTCGGTCGTCGAGGATCGCGAGGTGGATCCCGTCTTCTTCCTGATGAAGGGAGATCACCATCCGCACCGGGTCGGTATCGAGTATGAAATGGGCGATCTCGCCGATCAGGTGGAGTATGTATTCTTTTCGTTTCATACCTATCCCTTTCTCCAGCGCCGGAACGTCTCGTCGTGGGTGCTGCGGAACCACTCTATCACCGCGATAATCAGTGTAGCGGTGATGCCTCCGGCAAATCCATTATTGTACAGGTTCATGCCGCCATGCCAACCACCGGTATGGAGAACCATGCTGAGGTGGATGAACCCTGCTATGAACCCGATCACCGGACCGAACTCACCCGCCAACGGGGCAAGGGTCGTCACGAAATAGATCGCCAGCAACGGCCCCGGTGAGGTAAGTCCCCGGCTGTAGAGTAGCGTCGCAACGATCACCCCCAGGACGGGGGGCCAGGTGTTCCGAGGACTCTTTCCGAAGGCGCCGAAGCCGATCACCGTCAGGATTCCCCCGATTACCGGTCCGTTGTGGGGCGCTCCGATCGCTACAGTGTAGACCCAGAACAGCACGCCGAGGATGCCCATATTCACCAGACTGGCCCCGGGGGAAACCATATCCATGAAGTCCGACGGCAACCGCCCCGGGATCCGGTTGATCCTGCCCTGATCCGCTATCGTACGGAGGCCACCTAATATGGTGCCGCTTCCGAAAAGAATGACGGAGATCGCGGGGATTACCCAGGTAAGAATCTCGGCGGGAAGGTCGTTCCACCCCGGGATACCGACGAGATCGATCCCCGCGGCGTCGCGGATAAACGAGGCGGCGAAGAGGCCGAGAAACCCCGAGGTAAGCCCGATATTGTAGAGACTGTACCCCTCGTGCATTCGAAGCATCGCGATCGCCGCAGGGGGGAGAAAAAACCCGACAACAAGCCCCCCGGCGATCGAGAGGGGTATCGGCCACCACCCCGCCCCTACCTCGAAGGCGATCGTCGACACGACCGGCCCGAGGGCGGTCCCGAACAGGGCGATCACGATGTACTCTCCGAAGCGCTTACCGGCGAATCGCGCCGCGATGAACACCCCCAGAAAGATCGGCACCGCGTTGAACACCGTCTTGCCGAAGAGGCCGAATCCGAGGATCGTAAAAACGGCGGCTACGGTAGGTCCCGAGAGGGTGATATTGTTCGCCCAGATGAGGATCAGCGACAGAAGCGCCACGAGAGCGGCGTTCACCAGCGCCGCCGCCGCGCCTGCGGTTCCTCCACCAACGGCTCCGGTGTAATCCTGGATCAATCGCGCCGGTATGAACTGCAACGCTCCGGCGTCGGCGAATACCGACCACCCACTAATAGCGACTCCCAGTGCCAGGCAGAACCCGATCACCAGGAGCAGCGTGCCGTACAGCGGCCGCTCGCTCGGTCTCACAAAAAGCCCCCCTGTCTGTTTTGATTCACCGCGATTGTATCACATCCAACGGTTACTCGCATCCCGGAGAACCCGCATCACCCCCATCACAGTCGATGATGTGCAGCTTCTTCATTTCGTAACGGAGCCACAGGACGGTTACCACCGCCGCGATCGCGTCGGCGATCGGAAAGGACCACCAGACCCCGTGAACACCGAGGAATCTCGGGAGTACGAGGACGAGGGGTATCAACAGGATCCCCTGTCGCAGGACGCCGAGGACAAATGCGGGACCCGCCATACCGACGGACTGGAAGAACACCGCCCCGACGAGCTGGAACCCGACGAGAGCGATCGCCGCGGAGATGATCCGTAGCGCAACCGCCCCCGTTTCGAGGAGCGTCGGGTCGGTGGTGAAAATCCCGAAGACTGCCCGGGGGAAGAGCATTACCACTGCGAAGTACGTCGCAGCTATCGATAGGGCTGCGACATTCGCGATCCTGACGGCGTCGCGGACGCGCCGCATATTTCCGGCGCCGTAGTTGAAACCTGCGATCGGCTGGAACCCCTGGGCAATCCCGATGAGAGGCATGATCGAAAAGATCAGCAACTTGTTGATCACTC
This sequence comes from Alkalispirochaeta sp., assembly GCA_046540055.1. Lineage (GTDB taxonomy): Bacteria > Spirochaetota > Spirochaetia > DSM-27196 > Alkalispirochaetaceae > Alkalispirochaeta. Next base: position 1,232 of record JBKHFT010000197.1, on the reverse strand, counting down.
CGAAGGCACTGATCGCAACCTCGTCCCCCACCCCGCGTAGAACGTTGTTGGTGATCACCACAAAGAGGCTCTGGGTGATCTGGCGGACAAAGGAGGCAAGGCCAACCGCCGAGACCTCCCGTGAGAGACCCGGCTGAAACCGGATATGCCGCAATGCCACGCGGATCGAGCTGCCTCCGGAGATGTAAAAGCCCGCTGCGTAGAAAAACGACGCCGCCTGGGAGATTACCGTTGCGATCGCCGCGCCTCGCACCCCCATATCGAGTACGTAGATAAAAATCGGGTCGAGAATCAGATTGAGCACCGCCCCGAGGAGCATGATCGTCATCGCCCGCCGCGATCGCCCTTCGGATCGGACCAGATGGTTTGCGACGATTGCCATCGCGATAAAGGGCGACCCCGGGAGGATCACCGTCAGGTACTCCCGTGCGTACGGGCGAAGCTCTTCCGTCGCACCCAGCAGATAGAGGAGATCATCCAGTAAGAACAGACCTGCGACGGCGACAACCGCAACCAGAGTAAGGATCATGATCACCGCGTTGCCGAGCACCTGGGCGGCCTTTTCGGGATTTCCCGCTCCCAGGCTGCGGGAGATCGTCGACGCCGAGCCGATCCCCACCAGGAGCGCCACCGCGAGGACCGCGATCTGCATCGGAAAGGCGATTCCGATTCCCCCGATCCCGAGAGGGCCGACGATACGACCGACGAAGATCGTGTCCACAAGGTTGTAGAGGGCGTTGACCCCCATCGCGATCATCGCCGGAACCGCCATCTGAAAGAGGAGACGACCGATCGGTTCCGTCCCGAGAGGGTTCTCGGACGATGAAGATGTGCCGGTGGTCATGCGGTGCGGATCTTCCGCGCCCCCGGGTTGATCATCTCGACGTCGACGGAGAGCCGCTCCCCGGTGGTACCGGTGATGCCACCGACATCGTGTATGCCCGGTTCCGTCACACCGGGATGCAGTTCGTCACGACGGGGGGGGCCGGGCCCGTTCCGGGTATCCGCGTTTTTCCACTGCTGATGTGTGACCATCCGGGAAGTATATCCCGGAGCACCCTCGTCTGGACAGAGGCGCCGGGTTCCCGGCTATCATCCCTACCCGTTCGATCGGAAGTGGTTGATACACCGGCTGGTGCGGCATATCCTCATATCCGAGGCTCTGGTAGAACTCCAATCACAACACGCGAGGTAACGATGAATAAACCAACGATCGGTGCGATCGGACTCGG
>JBKHFT010000196.1:0-4382 GCA_046540055.1 Alkalispirochaeta sp. | reverse complement strand
GCGGCGTCCAGCACCGCCTCGATGATCTGCTGATACCCGGTACAGCGGCAGAAGTTCCCTTCGATCCCGTCGACCACCTCATCCCGGGTAGGGTGGGGGTTCCGCCGAAGGAGATCCTTGATCGACATCAGCATCCCCGGGGTACAGAACCCGCACTGCGCGGCGTGGTGGGTGTCGAAACTGCGCTGGAGAATCGTCAGCTTTCCGTCAACCGCCTCACCTTCGACCGTCTCAATCACCGCGCCGTCCGCCTCGGCGGCGAGAACGATGCACGAGTTGACCGCTTTCCCGTTCATGATCACCGTACAGGCGCCGCACTCTCCGGCGCCGCACCCCTCTTTCGTCCCGGTATACCCCAGGTCCTCCCGTAAAAAGTGGAGAAGCGTCCGGTGATCCGGGACCTGTCGCTCGTAGCGCTCGCCGTTTATCGTGAATCGTACCGTTTTCATGCCTCGACTCCTTCCAGCAGGCGATCGATAAACTCGTCGACCATAAACCGCCGGTAGTCCGCGGTGGCCCGAACATCATCGATCGGCGAGATCATCTCCTGCGCTTTCTTCTTCATCGTCTCCGCGTCGGTCCCCGGGGCGAAATCCGGCAGGAGCACCGGCGTCGGCGCGGCGGAACTGATCGCGCAGCGCACCGCCTTCTTGTGCCTGATCATCGCAACCGCCACCACTCCCAGGTCGTGTCCCTTGATCCGCTTCAGCTTCTCGTACCCGCCGGGGGCGCCCGCCCACGTGGGAGGAACGATGATCCGCGTGACGATCTCCTCGGGCCTGATCATCGTCCGCTTCACCCCGGTGATGAACTCGCCGATCGGCAGCCGTCGCTCACCGGAGGTACTTGCGAGGACGACCTCACCGCCGAGGATGTACAACGGGCTCGACATGTCCCCGCAGGGGCTCGCGGTCACGATGTTCCCGACCACCGTGGCGCGGTTGCGCAGCTGATACGTCGCCAGATCGCTCCCGGCGATCCGGAGTACGGGAAATTGTGTCGCCACCTCGGCGTTCCCGACAAGCTCGTTCACCGTTGCGCAGGCGCCGATCGACAATCCCTCGTCGTCGGACCACGTCAACCGATGCAGCTCATCGATCCCTTTCAAATCGAGGACGTGCGCCGGTTTGGCCAGTCCCGCTCGAATAACAACAAACAGATCCGTCCCGCCGGAGAACACCGCCGTCTCCGACCCGTGTCGGGCCAGAAAGTCGAGCGCTTCGGACAGGGAATCGGGTCGATGGTACGAAAAATTATGTAACATCACGAACCGCCTTTCCCTCCCTCAGGGAGTACCAATAAAACGAAAAAACCGCAGGACAAACGCGCCGTTCCTGCAGGTACAGGAGGTCCGTCGTCGCGGCTTTCCCTTGGATTCTATCCGAGAGGTGAGTTTCTACCTTCCATTTTCGGGTTCCTGAATCCGGTTGTCAAGAAAAAGAAAGCGCTCCACAATACCCGCCATGATCGGTATGAAAGAGACCCTGGTACGGGTCAGTCGAACACGAGTGTTCCGCAGAGCCCGTACCGTTTCCCATAGCCCCACCCGCCTCGACGAGGCTGACTCGGGCGCCGGCATCGCCTCCGGCGCTCCCCGCCGGCATCGTCAGGACCGCAATCACCGGCGTCGGGGCGGTGCCGTTCTCACCGCCCTGCTCCTCCTCGGCATCGCCGCCGTCGCTCCCGTGGCCGCCACGGGACACCGGGAGGCAGATCCGGCGCCGGAGCGCCGGAGCGTCACCGACGCCCTCCGGCGGGAGGTCGAGGTCCCCGCGGATCCGCAACGGGTCGTTACCGCCGGGCGGGCGGTGCTGATGATCGCCGACGTCCTCTACGCCTTCGAAGAGGCGCCGGAGCGGATCGTCGGGATCGGCCGGATCAGCCAGGGCCGGGGCACCTTCGTCGCCGACCTCGACCCCGCCTTCGACGAAAAGACGATCTTCGAACGCAACGTCGGCCCCGAGCAGATCGTGGCGACGAATCCGGACCTTGTGATCCTCAAGAGCTACATGAAGGAGTCCCTCGGGGATCCCCTCTCACGCTTCGGCATCCCGGTAATCTACGTAGAACTCGAGACGCCGGAGCAGTACCAGCGGGATATTCTGCTCCTCGGCAGGGCGCTGAACGAGGAGGTCCGGGCACAGTCGCTGGCGGCGTATTTTGCCGACGAACTCGACGAGATAGAACGCGCTACGGCGTCTCTCTCCGAGACGGAGCGGCCGGAGACCCTCCTCCTCTACTACCGCGGGAGCGGCGGGGAGGTCTCCTTCCAGGTTCCCCCGGCGGGCTGGATCCAGACGCGGATCGTCGAGGCCGCCGGGGGTGATCCGGTGTGGACCGATACGGTCTCCGGCGGCGGGTGGCAGACCGTCGGATTCGAGCAGATCGCCGCGTGGGACCCCGAGGCGATCGCGATCGTCTCCTACAACGACGACGTCACGGAGATCAGAGATCGCCTCCGCGGCGAGTCCCGGTGGCAGAGCCTCCGGGCGGTGCGGAACCAACGGTTCTACGCGTTTCCCGGGGACTACTACAGCTGGGACCAGCCGGACACGCGATGGCTTCTGGGGGTGAAGTGGCTCGCGACGCGGCTCCAGCCGGAGCTTTTCGACACCACATCGATCCTCGCAGAGACGGAGGAGTTCTTCCGCGTCGTCTACGGCCTCGATGAGGAGCGGTTCGACACCCTGATCGCTCCCCTTCTGACGGGAGACCTCGACTGACCGCCGACGGCGCGGGGAGGGTGCGCCGGGACCGCCGCAACCTCGCCCTCCTTGCCCTCCTCCTCGTCGCGGTGAGCGGGACGGCGCTCCTCTTCGGGCGCTACCCCCGGCCCGGTTTTCTCACCCCCGGAACACTCCGGACCGACCCCTTAGCGGTGAACCTTCTCCTCTTTCTGCGCCTTCCCCGGGTGATCACCGCGATTCTCCTCGGAGCGGGCCTCGGCGCGGCGGGGGCGGTGATGCAGATGCTGTTTGCCAACCCCCTGGTGGAGCCGGGGCTGATCGGCGTCTCCCAGGGCGCCGGGTTCGGGGCGATCCTGGCGATTACCGTCGGCGCCCGCGCCCCCTGGCAGATCCAGGGGATCGCCACCGTCAGCGCCCTCCTCGGGATGGCGACGGCGTACCGGATCGCCCGAAACCTCCGCTTCGGCGGGTGGATCCTGCGGCTGATCCTCTCGGGAATCGCCGTCTCGGCGCTCTTCTCCGCGGGGATCGGGCTCCTCAAGTTCGTCGCCGACCCCCTGAACGAGCTCCCGGAGATCACCTTCTGGCTCCTCGGGGGGATCTGGAACGTCGACTGGTCCGGGGTGGTACGAATCGCCCCCGGGGTGGTTCTGGGACTGGGGGTGCTCCTGGCGGGGCGGTGGCGACTGAACGTCCTGACCCTCCACGACCGCGTCTCCTTCTCCCTCGGAGCCAACCCCAGCCGGGAGCGCCTCGTCTTTCTCGCCGCGGCGACCCTGCCCGTGGCGATCCTCGTCGCCTCGGCGGGGATCATCTCCTGGGTGGGCCTTCTGGTGCCCCACGCGGCGCGGCGCCTCTTCCGGGCCGACGCAGCGGTGGCGGTCCCGGCGTCGATGCTCCTCGGGGCGATCTTCGTCGTCCTCGCCGATACGGTGGCGCGGACGATCGCTGCCGGTGAAATTCCCCTGGGGATCGTGACGGCGCTCCTCGGAGCGCTCGCGTTCGTCTACCTTCTGCTGACCCACAACATCAGGATGACCCGATGACCGACGAGTTCTGCGTTACCGTCGCGGGGGTCACCGCGGGGTACGACGGGGGCCCGACGGTGCTGGACCGGCTGGACCTCACCGCCCCGGCGGGGGGGATCACCGCGATCCTCGGTCCCAACGGGGTCGGGAAAACGACGTTGCTGAACGTGATCCTCGGGTGGCACCCCCCGGAGGCGGGAGGGGTGGCGCTTTTCGGCCGCGATCTGGCGACCCTTTCCCGGGACGAGGCGGGGCGGACCGTTGCGCTGGTGCCGCAGGACGAACACATCCCCTTCGAGTATTCCCTCGTGGACTACGTCCTTCTCGGACGCACTCCCCACCTTAACGCCCTCGCGGTACCGGGTGACGAAGACCGCCGCCGCGCCCTCGAGGCGCTGGAGCGGGTCGGTCTGGACGGGCGCGCCCACTGCGCCGTCACCGAGACGAGCGGCGGGGAGAAGCAACTGGTGATGATCGCCCGCTCCCTCTGCCAGGACACTCCCCTTCTCGTCCTGGACGAACCGGCGGCGCATCTGGACCTCGCCAACCGCCGCCGCCTGGTGGACCTGATCACCGAACTACGGGACGTCCACCATCGGTCGGTGGTGTTCACCACCCACGACCCGGACCTGGCAGCGGTTGCGGCGGACGAGATCATCCTCCTCCG
>JBKHFT010000195.1:0-4422 GCA_046540055.1 Alkalispirochaeta sp. | reverse complement strand
GGGACGCTCTGTCGGCAGGAGAGGGATAGTATGTACTGGTATTTCCATGTCAATACGTACGGAGGTGCCTGCAATGAGTCATTTTGAGAATATTCTGAGATCCTTCGGGTTCGCGTTACTGGCGTTTGCTCTGGCGGCATTCGTTATCACCGGGTGCGAAAACGTCCTGGCAGAGGATGACGACACCAATGGAGCGGGTGATGACGACGAAACCACCGGCACGTTGACGGTAACACTGTCTGGGGCGGAAGAACAGAACGACCAGACACTCGTGGCCGGCGTGTGGGAGGAAGGAGATCATCCCGCAGATACTCCTCCGATAGAGGGAACGGCAAAAACGGATACTATTGCGTCCGGAGCCGCTACCGTGGCGATCCCGCCGTGGGACGGGATGGAAGCCGGCACGCGATACGATGTGTTCATTTTTATTTTTACAGAAGGAAGGAGTAGCGGCGCCCCGGAACCCGGAAAGGACTACGTGTATGAGAGTACCAGCGCAGTACCGTGGATCGTCGACGGCGACCGAACGATAGATACCGCCTACGAAGATTACATCGTTATACCTAACGAGTAACGAGCATCGCCGACGCCATAGAAATCCGAATCCCCCTTAGACGCCCCGGCGGAGTCGGTGTACACTGACTCTCATGCCGGTGCTGGAGATCCTTGCCGGGCTGGGGGCGGTACAGGGGGTGCTCCTGCTGCTGCTGGTGGCCCTGCGTTACCGACGGAAAGAGAACGTGCCCCTGGCCCTGCTGCTTCTGGCATATTCCCTCCGCCTGGGGACGATACCCACCTGGAACGCGGCAACCATGCCGGCATACCCCTGGCTGCTGCCCCTCACTACGCCCCTGCCCTTTCTCTTCGGCCCCCTTCTGTGGCGGTACGCTCATACCATTGCCGACGACACCGGAATGAAACCGCCGGCCCATCCGGTCGTTCACGCCCTGCCCTACCTGCTGGACCTGGCTTTTACCACGGGGCTGGTACTGTTGATGGACCGGTCGGAGTACGCGGCGATGATGGCGGCGATCTTCCGGGGAGAGCCACCGCTGCACTTGCTTGTCCGGAACGGACTGAAAGTTCTGGTCAACGTCATCTACATAGCCCTGGCCATACACGTGGCCTTCCGGCGGAGCCCCGCCGCTGCGGCATCATCGGCGCAGCGGATGTGGCTGAAGGCACTGGTTACCACTCCGGTCCTCTCTCTGGGGCTCTTCGCCTTTGTGGCCCTCGTCCCCCGGGCGACTGCGGGAATTGCCGAGGGATCGGTGACCCCCTTTACCGTCCTTGCCGGGGCGATGGCGCTGCTGATCTATGTATTTGCCTTTCTGATTCTTGCAGCACCGGAGGTACCGGCGGAGTGCGGTTGCGCCGACAGGGACACCCCGGACAGGCAGGACCTGTCCGAGGAAGACCGTGCGCTTGCCGACAAGGTGACGGCCCTGCTGGAACGAGAGATCTTTCGCGACGCCGACCTCACCCTTGAGTCGATGGCGCGCCGGCTGCACACCCACCCGAACCACCTCTCCCGGGTGATCAACTGCGCCTTCGGGCAGAGTTTTCCCTCCCTGATACAGCGGTACCGGATACGGTATTTCGTTACCCGGGCGGAAGCCGGCGCCCTGAAAGGGCACACTATTCTGGATGTCGCCTTTGATGCGGGATTCTCCTCGAAAAGCACCTTCAACCGGGTGTTCCGGGCGGAAACGGGAGTGTCGCCGTCGCAGTTCAAGGCGAGTCTCACTCCGGAGGTGCTCACTCCCGACGCACACAAGTTGTGAGGAACAGGCGCTCCGGAACGCGTCGCGGGAGGGTGCGACACACCCGGCGTTGCACGACCGTGGCGCCGGTCCCGGCAGACCGCCATGCGCCGGGGGCCCGGCGGACCGGGTACCGCGGAGGACGGGGGCTGCAGCATCGCAGACCCCTGGGGTTCACCGTTGAGAATCCCGGGACGACCGGATCACCCCGGGGAGGTTTCTACGAGAATTTCTTGAGGATGAGGACGCCGTTGTGGCCGCCGAATCCGAGGGAGTTGCTCATAACGGCGTTGACCTCGGCGGCGCGGCCGGTGTTGGGGACGTAGTCGAGATCGCACCCTTCGCCGGGTTCATCGAGGTTGATCGTCGGGGGGATGAAGCTGTCCCGGATCGCCAGGATGCTTGCGATCGCCTCCACCGCGCCGGCGGCACCAAGGCAGTGACCGGTAACCGATTTGGTGGAAGAGACGGGGATCGAGGAGGCGGCGTCACCGAACGCTTTGTGAATCGCCAGCGTCTCGGTGGGGTCGTTGATCGGGGTGGAGGTTCCGTGGGCGTTGATGTAGTCGATGTCGGTCGGTTCGAGACCGGCGTCGCGGAGCGCCATCTGCATCGCCCGGGCGGCACCGATCCCCTCCGGATGAGGGGCGGTGAGATGGTTGGCGTCGTTGGTGAAGCCGTTGCCGACGACCTCGGCGATGATCGTGGCACCCCGCGCCTGGGCGTGTTCGAGGCTCTCGAGGACGAGGAGACCCGCACCTTCACCCATCACGAAGCCGTCGCGGTCTTTGTCGAAGGGGCGCGACGCTCTGGATGGATCGTCGGTATACGCGGTGCTGAGGGCCTGGATCACGTTGAACCCGGCGATGCCGAGGGGAGTGATCGGCGCTTCGGCGCCGCCGGCGATCATGATGTCCGCGAGGCCTTCCCGGATGTGGCGCATCGCGTTGCCGATCGCGTCGGTGGCGCTGGCGCAGGCGGTCGTGATCGTGTAGACCGGCCCGAAGGCGCGGAGATTGATCGCGATCTGGGCGGGACCGATGTTGGAGATCATCTTGGGGATCGTCATCGGGGAGACGCGGTCGGGACCTTTCGAGATGAGGGCCCCGATGCCCTCTTCGATCGTCTCGAATCCGCCGATGCCGACACCAAGGACGACGCCAAGGCGTTCCGGGTCGTACGAGTCGGGTTTGTCGAGGAAGCCTGCCTGTTCGAACGCCTCCCGTGCCGCGTACACCGAGTACTGGGAGAAGCGGTCCATCTTGCGGGCGTCACGGCGGTCGATCCGCTCTTTCGGGTCGAAGTCCTTCACTTCCGCGGCGTATTTCGTGACGAAATCGGAGGTATCGAACCGGGTGATCGGTCCGACACCGCTTATTCCCTCTCTGACCGATTTCCAGAACGATTCGATGTCGTTGCCGACGGGGCTGACGGTACCAAGACCGGTTATTACTACTCTCTTCATTGTGTTGTTCTCCTCTGTGGGGGCGGCGGGTCCTCTGGCCGTACCGTGCGAGGCCCGCCTCTGGCCGTGATGTGCGAGGCCCGTTACATCGCCAGGCCGCCGCCGACGGTTACAACCTCTCCGGTAATATACGACGCCATATCGGATGCGAGAAAGAGGCACACCTTGGCGACCTCTTCAGCGGAGCCGATCCGTCCCATCGGGATCTGCGCGGCGAGGGTCTCCCGCTGCTGTTCGTTCAGTCTGTCGGTCATCTCCGTTTCGATGAACCCCGGGGCGATCGCGTTGACCCGCACCCCCCGGCTGCCGACCTCCCGGGCAAGGCTCTTGGTGAGGCCGATCAGCCCCGCCTTGCTCGCCGCATAATTCGCCTGTCCGGCGTTGCCGATCTTGCCGACGACGGAGGTGATGTTGATGATTGCGCCGCCCCGGCGCTTGATCATGTGTCGTGCCAGCGCCTTGCTCGTGAAGAACGCGCTCGCCAGATTGACGTCGATGACACTGCGCCAATCCTCGGCGGACATTCGCATGATCAGTCCGTCTTTGGTTATCCCCGCGTTGTTCACGAGGATATCCACTCCACCATGCTCTTCGATGATACCGTTGATCGTCTCGGTGACGGCGGGCTCGTCGGATACGTCGATAGCGTGGTGAAAGACGCGGTCCCCGGGGTAGCGACTGCGAAAATCGTCGAGAGAGGCACCAGCGCTCCGGGAGACGTAGTGTACGATCGCGCCGTTTTTGAGAAAGGTCTCGACGATCTCTTTTCCGATCCCCCGGGATCCCCCGGTAACGATCGCCACTTTTCCATCAATCAGCATCTGCTATCTCCTTCGCGAGGGCTTCTATCTCTTCAAGTGTTCCGGCGGTGCGGAAGCGGTCGGTCGGCCAGGTATCATCGCTTTTTCCGACGGCGTTCCACAGTCCCTGGAGAACCGTTCCCGGCCCGACTTCGAGAAGGAGTTCCACTCCGTCGTCGAGGAGGCGCCGCTCCTCGGTGGTCCACATGACGGTCTTTACCAGTTGGTCGAGACAGAATGCGCGTACCTCTTCGCCGGAGGTGACGGGAGCGCCGGTGACGTTGGAGTAAACGGGGCGTTCGGGGTCCCGGAACTCGATGTCGCAGGCGATACCGGAGAACTCGTCCCGGGCGGGCTGCATCAGGGGGGTATGAAAGGGACCGGAGGTCTTGAG
>JBKHFT010000194.1:0-4448 GCA_046540055.1 Alkalispirochaeta sp. | reverse complement strand
TACACCTCTACGGCGAGAACGGTCGGTACTGGTTCTCCGAACAGCCGACATTGCGTCGGGTTGCCGAAGACCGCGCGGCGCAGCTCCTCGACGACCGGGTCGCTCTGGTTGTCCTGCCGCCCCGCTTTTCCCACACCCGGGGCGTCGCCGATTCGGAGGCGACGGGACAGGCTCATCGCATCTTCGATTACCGGGGAGCCCAGCCGCGACTGAACAAGAACATGATCGTCTTTGTCGCCTCCGATACGGGTCGTCTCGACGAGCTTACCGGATCGGTCGCCCGGATGCCGGCGTGGAAGAGCATCGTGGAGCAGATAGACCGGGGCGCCGCGGAGATGACCGGTGTTACCCATGGTCAGACCGATGCCGCCCGCTCCGATCTGGAGGCTGCCCGGAACCGTGTGCATGCGCTGATACCTGAAACGTACCGGTGGATGCTGCTTCCGGCGCAAAAGAGTCCGATGGAACGCCCGCGCATCGATGAACGTCCGATCACCGGCAACGAACCGGCAGGGGTGCGTATCAGCAAGGCTCTCACCCGCAAGCAGTGGTTGATGCCGGTGATGGACGGCCTGGCGTTGCGGCTGGAACTGGATCAGATTCCCCTGTGGGACGGCGATCACATCAGCGTGGAGTTGCTCTGTCAGTACTTTGCCCGCCATACCTACCTTCCCCGGGTGGGATCGCGGGAGACGATCCTCGATGCGATCCGAAACGGGGTAGCGAGCCTGACGTGGAATCTCCAGACGTTTGCCTGGGCGCAGTCGCGCATCGACGCAGGCGGCGGTGGACCCGCGCCCGGCGGCATCGGCCGCGGGCCGGCCGTGACGCCACCGGACAGCTCGCCGGTATACACGCGCTACTTCGGTACCGTCCACCTTGATCCGCATCGTCCCTCCACCCAGGTCGGGACAATCCTTGACGAGGTGATCAAATACCTGACCGGGACGGGCGCCGATGTGCGCCTGACCCTGGATATCGAAGCGACCCGCTCAGCAGGCTTCCCGGACCGGGAGCGGAAGATCATCGAACAGAACACGGTGGATCTGAAGTTTACGGACTCGACGTTTGAAGAGGAGTGAGATGGACCGCTTTTGAAGGGGACGCGCCGGTAACGTTGTGACGAATCCCGCGATCCGGAAGGTGCTCCCGGACCCGGGGTGGGCACCGCAGACCCCTCGGGTTCTATTGTCAGAATTATCCGATGTGCATAGTGGACCGGTGATGCCCCGGGCTGTCGCATTACTGGAATTTTCGAAAAAAAACTAAAAATTGACGGTATCGACGGGCGCTGCTATTCTGGTCTTATGAAGAAAGTCGGCCGTGGCAGGTTGGTCGGTTGCAGGAACGCCGGCGGCAGGTCCGCTGGTGGCGCGCTGGTTGGCGTCGCGATTGCGGCTCTCGTTCTGATCACGGGCGGATGCGCGACGCGTCCCGACGAGGCTCCCGCGGTTGGCGCCTCGGGGGAGGTTGTCGGGGATGCCCCCCTGACGAATGAGATCCGGGTGAACGGTCACCGCTTCGCCGTACCCGCTGCATGGGAGTTCGGTCCCGGCTTTGGGGACGGCGTGGTTCTCACGTTTCGCGACGAGGATCGCCTGACGGGACAGCTCGAGGTGTTGCCCCTGGATAACGAGCTTTCTTTGGAACTGCTCCTCGAGTACTTCGAGGAACGGTTATTCCCCTCCGACAGGCGCGTTACGCGGAGTGTTATCACGTCGTCGCAGTTCGGAGATGTCACCGTGATCGAGGGATCGGTCGAGGGACGGCGGACGATCTCCCTCGTAGACCCGGGGATGGAGCGGGTGGTGTTGCTCCATATCGGGACGGAGCCGCAGGTCTTCGTCTCGTCGGCGGAGGCGCTGCGTCTTCTCGAGACGTATCGGTTCGAGCCTGAGCTGCCGGACTTCCGTCTCGGTGACGACCGGATCGGTTTCGTCGCGGTTGATCCGAACTGGCGGTGGACCACCGATATCGGGGACGGTTTCTACGCGCTGTATATCGGGGAGGGGCCGCCTCTGGCGGTTGCGATCCGGCGCGGCGATGATGAAGCGATCGGGGAGCTTGCGTCGGAGTTCAACGAGATAGACGTGCCGGCGGTGGTGCCGGTAATTCGCGGGGCGGAAGGTCCGGTCCGGGCGTTCGAGGATGAAGATTTCCGGTGGAACAGTTTCTATCTCGTGTACCCTCGCCATGATGCTCTGTACGTGCTCAAGGTCACGTACCCGAGGTCGAATCAACGGAGCGCTGAAACAGTATTTTCCGATCCGGCAATCCAGAATCTTCTCGATTTCTCGCTTGTCTATCCCGGGATGGTGATTTCATCCGGTGTGGAGGTGGCGCAATGATCGGCGGCAGGATACCGATGCGGGAGCGGGCAGGAATGGACGGCTGGATGCGAACCGGTGTGGGGATACGGACCAACCGTCGGATACGGATCATCGGGATCGTCGTTCTGTTTCTGGCCGGCGCCGCTACGGCGACGGCGCAGTTTCGTCCGGTGGTGCAGATCGATCCACTGCAGAACGCGTCGGGGCAGACGCAGCTCGATGCCCTCGGGACGGCGATCGTTGACGGCATCGCCTTCACTCTGCGGCTGATCGGTGACTACGAGGTACGCACCGGACCGGTACCGGCAGGGAGCGGGTACGACGAAGAATCCCTCGCGACGCGGGCGCTCGAGGAGGAGGTGAACAACGTGGTCTTCGGCGAGATCGCCGGTACCGACGACGGGACCTACCTCGTCACGATCGCCGCCTACGATCAGGGGGTGGACGCCGTCGTTTTCGAGGACTCCGTGCGTTTTGACTCGCTCTTCGACGCGTTTGATATCGTTGATGGAATTACGGTGTCCCTGGTGGAAGGGTTCTCCGGAGTGCGGCTGACCTTCGGTACGGTTCGGTTCGTCGTTCCCTCCGGAGAGGCGCCGGTGACGATCCGGTTGGGTGAGGTCGACCTGTTTCCGGAGACGACGCTGGTAGAGCGTGTTCCCACCGGCGAGCATGTCGTGACGGTCTCGCAGGAGCGTCCTCTGGGACGGTACGAGTACGAAGAACAGATCGCAGTTGTTGCCGAGGAAACGACGGAGGTCGCCGTTTCGATACCGGAGGTGAGCCCAGATGAGGCTGCGATACTCGATGCCGGCGTTGCGGCGTGGCAGTCACGTCTCCTGGCTGAAATCGAGCGTTCCGACGGGGTCGATGGAGACGGGGTCGATGGAGACGGAGTTGCTGCGGGTTCTCAAGGAGCTGCGGTGGACGAAGCCCTTGCTCTCCTGGAGTCGGAATATTACCGGACGTTCCGGGGTGAGCTCGCAGAGCGGTATCGAGGGCGATTCAGCGGCTCCGACGACGCGTCGTTGCCCCTCGTGATTGCGGAGGATGATCCTCTCGCACACCTGCGGCGATCGGGAACGATGCCGAACTGGCTCAACAACAACTATTCAGTTGCGGGAAGGTTCGCCCGTTCGGTACCGGTCCGTGAGACGATCACCGCCCACGCGGCGTACCCCGGATATGGTGGGTCGAACCGGCGGCTTCTCCCGTTCCGACGAATCACCGTGGACGGTTCGGACGGCGATTGGGAGGGCATCTCCGGGTTCAACGATACTACCGGGGATATGCGTCCCGGTATCATCGATACCTACGAGGCGACGGATCTGGTGGAGGTGCGTGTGGCGTACGATGCGGACTACCTGTACCTGATGTACCGGACCGCCGATCAAACCTACGAGCGACGCAACACGGGGTACAAGTTCCATTTCGATATGGCGTCCGGGGCGCGGGTGTATCTCGATATCTGGCCGTACCAGAGCGGCGACCGCGTGTGGGCGGGATACACCTCGCCGGATCGTGACGGGGGTGTCGAATGGAATAATCTCGAGGCAGGCATACGGGTTGCTCTTACGAACGGGTCCCCCCGGTCGGTCCTCGAGGTGGCGGTACCCCTGGAACCGATCGCGGACTGGCGTTACTTCAATCGGGAGATGGGACGCATATGGGTTGCGTCGGAGTATATCAAGTCCGGGGATCATTCATGGGTCGATGCGATGGAGGGGATCTCGGCGATGCCGTTCCCGACGCGGGCGCTGATGCTCGTAGAGTAAAGCATCCGGCAAAATGTTGAGAAAGCAGTATGACTCTTTTGCGCGTATAGATTTATGACGGGAAACCGATTATTCGGTCTCCCGATCCTACGCTCTGGAGGTCACTATGCCCATCCCTCGGTCAATACGACTCTCAACGGAGGCGCCTCGATGCGGGAAGTGGCAAACCGCTACCTGGTCTCCCCGATGACCCCTCGATTACGCCCGACACACCGAGAATCGTCCGATCACGATCGATACCGACGAGCATCCGGTCTACGCGTCGGTTTCGGGCCATTGGAGAGGCGATGCCGGAATCGATCCGGAGAGCGTTCCTCGCTCAGATAGCGACACCGCCGGTGCG
>JBKHFT010000193.1:0-4468 GCA_046540055.1 Alkalispirochaeta sp. | reverse complement strand
GACAACGCTGAGAGAACGATGATAGGCGGTCGTTTCTCCGAGCTCTTCAGGTTCTGGAGAACCTGAAACCCGTCCATCTCGGGCATCATCAGATCAAGAAACACGAGGTCCGAATCGAGGGAGGACACGTCATCGAGAAAGTGTCGCCCGTTGCCGTAGGCGTCGATCCGAAACCTGGTATCCGCAAAAGCGGCACGTATCAGCTCCTGAATGATCTCGTCGTCGTCGACTATCGAGATGCGCACACTGTCGCCAAGGGATGTCAAGTCGAACTGGTGCTTCTGCTCCTCCTGGAAGCGCATGTTGATCGCTTCTTTGCGCTTTTTCTTCGGCGCGCTTTTCTGGACAACGTCGTCTCGCGCGTCATTTCCCGGTTCCAGGATCGGACCGTTCCCGCTCTTCTTCTGAAGGAGGCCATCCATCGCGCGTTCCAGACTGTTCGTTACCTCGATCCCGGCGTAATCCGCCCGGTGTTCGAGAAACTCTTGTACGTAGGCGCTCTGGGTCAGGACTTTCGTATATTTTTTCATCGCTCCCGCCGACTCCATGATCGTCGAGAAGAGCGCCGACAGCTTGATCGAGTCCGCCGTGGACACCTCGATGCTCGTCATCATGACTAGGAGCTTCGGGCTTTTCAGCTCGTAGAGATCGATCAGTTCCTCGATCTTGTAACTGAGAAGGTCGATCTTCTCACGGTTGAGCCCCTGGGCAACCTCGATGAAGATGATCTCCTCGTTGACGTGGGCCTCGATGATACACGGCGTTGTATCGATCTCAACGGGAACGTTGAGAACTTCACTCACCGCTTTGAGCAGTGCATCGACCTTGATCGGTTTCGCGAGGAACTTTCTCACGTTGTACCGTGCGACCTCGACCAGGGCGTCGCGGTCCATCTTCGCAGAGGCGACGATGACGGGGATTCCCTTCGTATTGGGGTCCGAATGCTTCTCCTGAAGCAGTTCCGTCGCGGATTTCCGGGAGAGGTGGCAGTCGGTGATCAGAAGATCCGGGGTGAGAGAACGGAGTTTGGAGGCACCGTCGAGTCCGCTTACCGCGACCTCCACGTCAAACCCGTAATGGCTCAGTTTCTTTCGGAGATAGTCACGGAACAGTTGCGATTCATCGATGACGAGCACTTTTTTCATACGGCGATCCTTGGAGACCATTATTGGTTTACTCCTTCCAAAAATCAAGGGTATCGATATAATCGCTCTATGAATCAAGACAGGATCGAGCTTCTCCGTTCGATGGTACTTAGTGCATCGGGATGGCGCGGGGTATTCGGTGGTGACGACGCATCGATGAACCCGTCGATTTCGCCGGCGTTTCGCGACATCGTCGCGGTGGCGGCGGATACCTTTGCCGATTCGGTAGAACGGCGCATTCCGGATTCCCGGAAACCGGTAACGATCGTTATCGGTACCGACAGTCGTCCAACGGGCCCCGCGATCGCGGACACCGCGGTTCGGGTGTTTCTCAAGCGGGGATACCGGATTCGATGGCTCGGAGTGGTAACGACTCCGGAGCTGATGAGTTATACCAAGATGGACGACGATTGCGATGCGTTCTTCTATATCTCCGCAAGCCACAACCCTCCGGGCCACAACGGCTTGAAGATGGGATATGCCGACGGTGCGGTGATGCCCGCGTCGGAAGCGGGACCACTGATCGAGGCGTTCACCCGGCGTGTTGAAAGCGACGACGCTGTGGATGCCCTCCTTCGGGGTATCACGGCGGTATCCCCCGGATCGATCGACGCGGTGTTTGCGGAACACGGACACCACAAAGCTGAATCCCGGGAGCGGTACCGGCGCTTCGCCCTCACCGTGGCGCGGGGCCCTGCGGCGGGGGACCGCATGGATATCGACCGGTTTTCGAAGCGCCTTCGCCTGGCGATGGCGAGAGCTCCCCTCGGGATCGTCGCTGAACTCAACGGGAGCGCCCGAAGCACCTCGATCGATCGGTCCCTGCTGACCGAGCTCGGCGTCCGCGTTGCGGTGCACAATGACACTCCGGGAACGTTCTCGCATCAGATACTACCCGAAGGGGCCGGCTTGTCCGATGCGGTGACTCTCCTCGAGAGATACCACGCCGTCGATCCCGCGTTTCAGGTCGGATACGTACCCGACAACGACGGGGACCGGGGTAATCTGGTGTTCATCGACAACGACGGTACCGCGGTGCCCCTTGACGCCCAGACGGTATTCGCCCTCGTGGTAGCGATCGAACTTTCGTGGCTTCGGTACCGCGAGGTTCCGGGAGATCGTCTCGCCGTTGTGGCCAACGGGCCGACCTCGATCCGGATCGACCGGATCTGCGAACGTTTCGGGGCGTCCCTCTTCCGTGCCGAGGTAGGTGAAGCGAACGTGGTACACCTGGCGGAGGAGCTGGACCGTGACGGTTACCTCGTCGCGATCCTCGGTGAGGGTTCAAACGGCGGCAACATTACTCCTCCCGCGACGGTACGGGATCCGTTGAGTACCCTTCTCGGTCTGGTGAAGTATCACTCCTTTCGTCTCGACACCTGCTACCGGGACGACGTCGACGCGACGGAGCCTCTCGGCGACCCCCTCCCGTTCATCGCCTTCGCCAGAGGGTTGCCACGCTTTCGGACCCTTCCTACCGACGATCCCCGGGCAAAGATGCAGGTCGGCGCCGTTCCCCAGGGGACGCTGAAACGACGCTACGAGGAGTTGGTTCCACTGCGGGTGCCGGAGGTGTTGCAACTCCTGGAAAAGGGGTACCCCGGGCCGCTTACCTGGCGCCTTGTGAACTACGAGGGCACCCGGTCGTTTCCCGGCCCCGGCGGCAGAAGCGGGGCCGAACGGGGTGGTCTCAGGGTCGTCTTTTCGGACCGGGACGGAGTCGATCGTGCGGCGGTATGGATGCGGGGAAGCGGAACGGAACCGGTGTTCCGGGTGCTTGCAGACTGTGAGGGTGACGACGAGGAGCTCCTCGATCGGTTGATAATGTGGCAACGCGATCTGGTTTCAACCGCCGCGACGGGGGCGGCCGGTTGAGACGGAGCTTCCCCGATCAGCCGGCAGGTCCCGTTCACGCCTGTATTTACGCCCCCGCAGGACTCGCTCAATCGGCGAGGCAAACCGTTCCGGTCAGGTTGTCTCCCGCTCCGTCACGGCGGTGGATAAAGCCTTCCCCTTCGAGGGCCGCCAGCACCGTTTCCACCCGTTCCGGATCAAACCCGGTATACCCGGGAAGCTCTTCGGCGCACACTTCCCCCCTATCGGTGAGGCGACGCAGGATACGCCCCCGCAACTGCCGATCACTCCCTTCGAATGAGGACTGCCGGGTGTAATGCCTGCTCCGGCGATTGGCGTTTGCCCCACTCCGGCTCAGCACCACCCCGACATCCATCAACGCCCAGTACCACTCCCGGGGGTTCCTCCGGTCGAGGGTGACCTCGATCAGGGGGAAGAGATCCCTGTCGTGAACCGGTTCGGTTGATGCGGAAAAAAATGAGTGGATGAACACGCGACGGATGTTCGTCTCGATAAATACGACGGGACGATTGAAGGCAAAGGCAGCGATCGATCCCGCAGTGTTCGCGCCGATCCCGGGCAGCTTTATGAGAAAGTCCGGATCAGACGGCAACTCACCGTCGTAGCGGTCCACTACGGCTGCTGCCGCCTCCCGCAGGAAGCGGGCGCGCCGGTTGTACCCCAGTCCGCTCCATGCGTTGAGTACGTCCCCGAGGGACGCCGCAGCGAGAGCCCGAAAGTCGGGGAACCGTTCAACAAAGGGCGGGAATTTCTCCATCACCCGGGGAACCTGCGTCTGCTGCAGCATCACCTCCGATACGAAGACCCAATAGGGCGAGGTGTTTTCCCGCCACGGCATCGGTCGTCTGTACCGTCGGTAGAACTCCCGGACCCCTTCGGAAAAGCGTTCCCGGTCGGAACGGGCGGCGCCGTTCAATCCTGCCGGGAACGATCCCGTCGACGCTTCAGAAAACAGTTCAGTCTGCATCTCCACCGGCGTTGTCTCGTTTCTTCACGGACTTCTCCGCCTTTCGGCGAATCCGGTTCCACACCCCGCCAAGGCCCATCGCTTTTCTGACCTCCGTCAGGGTAGCCCGCGCTTCCTCTCGCATCCTGAGCGTTCCGTTATAGATCACTTCGTCTACAAGGCCGGCGCGTTCCGCGTACTCCGCCCTTCGGTCACGGATCGGGTCGAGGAACTCGTTGAGGGCACGTACGAGTTTTTCTTTCACTTCGACGTCACCTACCGTCCCTGCCCGGTAGCGTTCCTTCAAGTCCGCTACCTCGTCTCGGCGACCATTGAAAACGTCGTGGTAGATGAATACCGGATTCCCTTCAACCGTTCCGGGGACATCCGCGCGCACACGGTTGGGATCGGTATACATTCCCCGCACCTTCTTCTCTACCGTCCGTGCATCGTCGGAGAGCATGATCGCGTTGTTCAGCGACTTCGACATCTTCGCCGAACC
>JBKHFT010000192.1:0-4631 GCA_046540055.1 Alkalispirochaeta sp. | reverse complement strand
CCGCTCCCGGCCCCCGCGCCCCCGCCGGCTTCGGTACCCCCGGCGGCGGCCCTCGCTCTCCAGTCGCGGCTGTCGAGCACCATCGCCGCGCTGTCGTAGTACCCCTCGTCGAGGAGCTCCGTCACCACCGCGACGTACTCCCGGAGGTGCGCCTCCTGCGCCTGCCCCTGAAGGCGCCGGATCTCGTGGATGTACTCCCGGAACTCCTCCCGGTCGGGCTGGAGGGCCAGGGCGCGATTGATCGCGACGAAGGCGTCCTCGAAGAGCCAGAGCTCCGCGTACTCCCGGGCGGCGCGGTAGTACTCGTCACCTCGCAGCTCGTTGATGCGCCGGGAGAGCTCCTCCGTCTCCGGTGTCGCCGGGCGCGTCTCGATAAACCGGTGGTACAGCGTCTCCGCCCGGGCCACCTCCCCTGCATCGAGAAGGCGCCGGATATCCCCGAGCTGCACCAGCCGTACATCCCGCCCGAAGGTGTCAAGCTCCTCCGTCACCTTCCGCACCGCCTCCATCGGCCGACCGGGGTCCACCGGCTCGATCGTACTCCAGACAACCCGCCCCTCCCGGGGATTCTCGAGGTACAGCGCCCACATCCCCGTCCCCGCGATGCCGGCCCCGTCGGCGCCCGGACCCGTTCCATTTCCCGCACCCGCCACCCCCGGCGCGCCGTCACCGGTCGTGCCGCCCCCCGCGCCGGAGACGCTGAGACTGTGGTAGAGGACGTACTCGACCCCGAGGCGCTCCGCAACGCGCCGAAGCACCGCCGGGTCCGCGAGATCCGCCGGCAGCAGCTCCTCCTGCTGCAGTACCGTTTCCACCGCCAGGGGGGAGACGACGCGATAGATCCCGCGGTTTACCAGACGCACCGTGAGGATCTGTCGCAGCTGTTCGGCCGGGAACGCCGCCGCCGGGCTGTCCGGGGGTGTGGTGATCGGGAGGATCAGGAGGCCCGGCGGGGGGCCCATCGCCGATTGCGCCTCCACCGCGGCGGGGAGGATTCCGAGGCCGAGGAAGAGAGGGATCAACATGAGCCGGTTGACTCTCACGCAGTCACGCGCAGTTCGATTCATAGACTTACTCCTGCAAAGACTCGTGCGACGAAGGGGCTTCTCCCCGTTTCCTGCAGGTATCCCTCGCGACCGAAGAGGTGGTCGAGGCGCGCGCCGAGGTGGATTCCCAGGTCCCGGAGGATCATCAGGTCGGTGACGCCGTACACTCCGGCGGTAGGACAGGCGGTCCACTCGGCGGCTGCGCTCTCGTCTTCGCCGTACCGCAGGAGTACTCCGCCGTCGGCGCCGACGGTGAAGAGGAGGTTCATGAGGTGAACGGTGAAGCCGGTGTGGGGTGAGAGGGTCGGATGGAGGGAGATCGTGTTGGTCCCGGTTCCTTCGCGGTAGTCCAGGTCGAGGGCGACGCGCCCCACTCCGAACGCTTCGAGCGCCCGGGGTTCCGGCAGCTCCCGCCGCAGCGTGAAGGCTTTCGAGTATCCGAAGCCCCAGCTCCGATAGCGGGTGATGTCGTCGGGGACGGCGAGGTCCTCCGGGACGGACCGCATCCGCGAGACGGAGAGACGATGGGGGCGTGTCGAGATCGTGGCGAAGTAGACTCCCACGGCGTCGAGGGGGCTGAGGTATTCTCCGGCACTTTCCCGGCGCTCCTGCTCTTCCGCCCGGAGTTCGATGAGTCGCTCCTGCCGTTCGATCTCCCGTTGGTATTCTTCCTGGGCGATACCGATCCGGTCGCGTTCTTCCAGCGCTTCCGAGGAGGGCTGCAGGGCGATCGCCCGGGTGATCGCCCGTCGGGCTTCGACGTAGTCGTCGCGGCGGCGGGCGCGGCGCGCCTGTTTGAGGTAGTCCTGGTAGAGGTTGTCGTTGATCTCGCGCTGGAGTTCAAGAAATCCCGGTGAGGTGTCGACGGGGAGGTCGTCCCGGCGTTGCTGCCGGAAGTAGGCTTCCAGTCGTCCCTGCGCCTCGGCGTAGCGCCGACGTTGTACCAGGTCTTCGATGTCGGCGACGGTGATCACCTGGTACCGGAGCAGTCCGTGCTCCCGGATGCGCTGGACGATCTCGTCGAGGCGGAGGACCACGTCTTCTTCGGTGGCGTGGGATGTGTAGGAGAAGACGATCTCGCCGGTGACGAGTTCGACGAGGCGTACGCTGACCACCACCCGGTCGAAGAGGGCTCCGACGCTGCCGAGGATCACCTGATCCGCCCCGATCAGGCGGAGTTGTTCGGGGCGGTCGGTGCCGTCGAAGAGTCCCGAGAGCTGTTGCAGCTCGTTCACCTCCATGAGTTCGGTGATCTGGCTTCCTTCGACGACGCGGTAGTTCGTCAGGCCGCCGATCTGTCCCCGGAGGTACTCGTTGATGCTGTTGAGGTCGTCTTCGGCGATCCCCCCGGTGGAGCGCAGGTCCTGCACCACGATCGAGATCGTCGGTGCATCGAGCCCCCGGGCCGGGCCCCCGCTTTCGTGCAGGACGCCCCCGGATTCCTGCACGGGGCCCCCGGATTCCCGCGCCGGCACCACAGCCTCCTGTGCCTCGAGGGGCGCTCCCGTCCGCCCCGCCGGCCCCAGGATCACCAGGACCGCCGCAACGATCGCCACCATCCCCGTCGATCGTTTGTCCATTGATCGTTTCACAGGGACAACAAGTAATTCCCGTGCCAGAGACGCTGCCGGGAATCGTTTCCGTGAATCGATGTGTTTTTCTGGAGATTCTATGGTGTGGAGGGGCGATCACGCGCCGATTTCGGCAGTTACCGGGATTACGCGGTAACCGGGGTTCCCCTCAAGAGGAACGGGAGTTACCGGGGACTTTCCAACAAGGCGCGGATCTCTTCAACCGAAAGACCGGTCACCTCGGAGACGGTATCGACGGACATTCCACGGTCTATCATCGACGTGACAATTGCGCGTCGCTCTTCCCTGCGTCCCGCCGCTTCGCCTTTCCGGATCCCGATCTGTTCGCCCTTCTGGATCCCGATCTGTTCGCCCTTCTGGATCCCGATCTGCTCGCCTTTCCGGATCAACTGTTCCGCCGTGGTCATAAGGCCCTCCCTGATACGCCCCTCGTGGATCACCTGTTCAATCTTATCGCTGAACGCATCCATCGACAACTCGCACGTCTCGAGAAGATACTGGGACAGGGATCGGTAGTCCTCGTCGGAAAGCCGATCAGCAGCCCCGCGCAGGATCGCCTGCAGTTCACGCAATGCGTCTTCGATGCCGCGTCGGACGGTCCGCATCATCCATAGCGCGGCCCCCGTCGTCGGATGATTGACAAGGTCCTCACGACGCTTTCCGTTCAGGTCCATAATGTCGGCACCAAACACCACCTGATACCGTCGCAGGACATCCGGAACCTGGTAAGAAAAGAGCTCGGCGAACGATTCCACCACCCCACCCTCAGGACCGTGATACACCAGTACCGGAATGATCGGGGTCAGCGGCCGGGGGCCACCCGACCGCGCCTCCGAAGACCAGACCTGCACCATGTATCGCAGCAACTGCAGCAGCGCAGCCGGGTCCCGATACGACTTGTGCTCCACCAGAATGTAGACTCGGGCGGACGCGACCTTCCCGTTCTGTGCCGTCGACTGGTCATCGTCGGCAGCGATCTCGACCGACACCGCGAGGTCGGAAAGATGCTCCCGATGATGGCGGTCGATCCACGTGCCGGGCTCCACTTTCAGCGTCTTCAGATCAAGTGTCGACACCACCTCTTGAGGAAGGGCCGTACGAATGAGTCCGCGAAGATGATCGGGCTGCACGAAGTACGAACGGAAGAAGCGATCGTGGGCGCGGTGGATTTCCATGGTGCCTCCACCGGTATACACCACTTCAATCGTCACGACGCTTCCCGAATCGCGCTTTCCACCGGGCAGGCAGCTCCTCAGCCTTGTTTCACGACGCCCCCCGACAACGCCCCTCACATACACCCCTCACAGCCACGTCCCACAGCCCCGTCAGCGCCCCCTCACAGCCGCGTCCCGTAGATCGACGTCGCCACGTAGACCGTCGACAGCACCCAGGGGTCCGGTGTCGCTTCGGTAAACCCGCCGACGACGTCGTAATCGATGGGAATGACCGTTTTCGTCCGTGACGATGCCGGAGCCGTTGCGTGAGGCCAGTCTCCGATATCGATCGTTACCGGGTACCACGCAGGATCGTCTACAACCATCAGCGCCACCGCATGAGCGTTCTGGCTGTACGGTTGTCCTGCCGGGACGAACACGCCGACGTAGCACTCGTAGCCCCAGTACGCAAGAAGACCGCAGGTATAGAGGGCGAAATCCTCGCAGTCTCCACCGCCGACAGCGCCGAACTGGTCGGGAGGAAGGGCCGTACTGTTGTGTTCGTAGCGGAACCTGCGCTTGACCCATCGCTGAAACGCCTCCAGCTCGTTCCAGCTGAGGCGATCGTCACCGTTCGTATCGGCACCGCGATAGACCTCAAGCAGGATCGGATCGTCGATCGCAGTTTCTGCGGTAAAGGAAACCGCCCGCGCATCCCGGGGGTGGGTTCGCTCCGTTTCCGCCGGGGGCTTCAATTTCGCCGGGAGCTCCGACTTTTCCGGAAAGGCGTCTTCCGTGCGATCCGTGGCGTACGAGCGTTTCCAGTCCGGGTCCGGTGC
>JBKHFT010000191.1:0-4641 GCA_046540055.1 Alkalispirochaeta sp. | reverse complement strand
GATGGAGTGCATCCCATACGTCGGACTCGCTGATGAGGCTGCCGTTGGTGATCACTGCGAGACGGACCGGGGGAATCGCCTCGTCCGGGGCCTGGGGACCTACCTCGTCCGGCACCGGGGGAACCCCCTCATCAGAGACCGGCCCCTCTCGGCTCCCGGAACGCTCGCCCCGTCCTCCGGCGTCGATCGTACCGGTGGCAGCACCGTGTATGTCGGTCCTGTCGTTGAACCGATCGATCTCGCGCCGGAGTCCTGCAACGAGGTCGCTGAACCCGGCGTCCAGGGTAGGTTCACCATCGGGGACGATCGTGACGTAGTCGATCCGCTCCAGATCGGAATCTCGCGACCGTTCCAGGGCGGACACCGTTTCGATGACGATCGCCTCGGGATCAAAGAAAGAACGGCGTTCGACGGTGACGTGTTGCGGGTCCCCGAGCTGGCAGTACACGCAGGCATAGGTGCAGTACTTCGGCGGGATGTTGTTGACCCCGAGACTGCGGCCGAGGCGTCGGGAGGGAACGGGACCGAAGGTGTATGCCATAGTAATACCTCTTCTTAGAGCGTAACCGGTGGGATCGAAGAATTCCAGTGGTTGCCGTGTCGTAGCGACTCCGACGGCGATTCCCGCGCCGTCAGAACGACGGTGGTGAGTCGATCCAGATCGCGGTGGAGGGTTTGTCGGAGATGTTCCGGATCTTGTGAGGCTGGTCGGAGTTGATCGTGATGCTGTCTCCGGCGTTAAGGATGTAGATCGTGCCGTCGATCGTGACCTCGAGTTTTCCCTCGAGGACGATACCGCACTCGACCCCCTCGTGGCGGATCTCGTCACCCGTCTCGGCGCCGGGCTGAAACTCGTTGTACAGCACCTCGATCGGACTGTCTTTCAGGACCGGGGTCATCGGGTAGTAGTTGATGCCGTTCGATGTTCGTGCGAGCTGGCGTTCGCTCCTCCGTATCACCGGGCTGTCCGTTGCCTCGCCGCTGTCGAAGAAGGTGCCCGCCGGCGTGTTGAGTGCTTTCGAGATCGCAAGAAGTGTCGTGATCGACGGGTTCGCCTTCGAATTTTCAATCTGACTCAACAGACTCTCCGTCAGTCCCGTCATGTGTGCGACGTCGCTCAACGTGAGGTTCTGCTCCCGACGTATTTCGCGGATCTTCTGTCCCATCGTATGGAGTAGCTCTTCCACTGATTCCTCCGGCAAGGAACGATACCACTCCGATCACCCGTCGACAACCACGTCCACATCCGCGGAGCGTTGAATTTCAATGAAATTTAATTTGACACCCCTTTTGTCGGATGATAGGATTTAAATGTTATTGAATACGGAGGTACAGCTATGACACAGAAGGTTTCGTTTTTACACGGTCCACACGACCTGAAGATCCACGATGTCGAGGTTCCGACTCCCGGACCAGGGCAGGTGCTGATCAAAGTGAAGACCTGCGGGATCTGCGGATCCGACGTTGAGTGCTTTGAGGGCCACAGCGCTGAAGGTCGCTACGATATCGCGCCGTACACCCCGGGCCATGAGTGGGCGGGAGAGATCATCGAGGTCGGTGCCAACTGCCTGAGCGGGCTCAAGGTCGGTAACAAGGTGATCGGCGACTGCGTGATGGGATGCGGGAAGTGCTACAACTGCAAGGAAGGGCGTATGCCTTCTGCATGTCTCAACTTCCGCGAAATCGGGTTTCGCCCCGACTCCCCCGGCGGGATGGGCGAGTACATGGTCGTAGAGGAAGAATACGTCCATGCCTTCCCCGACGACTGGAGCTGGGAGCTTGGCGCGTGGCACGAACCGTTCTCGATCGGGTACTACGGCGTCTGGGGCAACGGCCACCACATCGACGCGAGCGACATCGCCCTGATCTTCGGCGCCGGTCCGATCGGCATGACCGCGGCGATCGTCGCGATGACCAGCGGCGCCAAGGTGATCATGGCGGATCCCCTCGCGTCCCGGCGGGAGCGCGCTGCCAAGTACGGCGTCGACGTCACGATCGATCCGACGAAGGACTTCGTCCAGCAGGTGATGGATCATACCAGTGGTCGCGGCGCCGACGTGATGGTCGAGTGCTCCGGAAACGACAACGCCCTGGCGTCTCTCTTTGACGTCGGTGCCCACAGCGCCCGGGTCCACCTCGTCGGTCACTCGATCGGCCGGAAGGTTCCCGTCGAGATCGGCAAGACGATCTGGAAGACCTATACGATCACCGGTTCCGGCGGCACCAAGAACTTTGCCCAGCGGACGATCCGCTTCATGGACCGGATCAAGGACAAGTACGATATCACCGGACTGACCACCCATACCTTCGGCTTCGACAAGATTCACGACGCCTTCGACGTCGCGGTGAATCAGAAAGCTGAAGCGCTAAAGGTCATGCTTACCTTTGAGGACTGACGATGGCGGTACGTATAGCGATCGTCGGATTGGGGCGGCTCGGACTCGAGCACGCCCGCAATCTTCACTACCACGTGACCGGCGCAGATCTTGTGGCCGTGTGCAGCGTCCGTCAGGAGGAGATTGACCGCGTCACCGCCGAGATCCCGGTGGAACTCGCGACGCTGTCATACGATGAGCTTCTGAAATGGGGCAAATTTGACGGTCTGGTGATCGCCACCACCTCAGGCGTCCACGCCGAACAGGTCGTTGCCGCCGTCGATGCCGGGGTGAAGAAGATCTACTCCGAGAAGCCGATCGGCATGGATATGGACGAGGTATGGAAGATCACCAACACCGTCCGCGACGCGGGGAACGTCATGTTCCAGGTTGGCTACAACCACCGCTTCGATGCCGACCTCAACGCAGCACGGGAAGCGCTCAGATCCGGGAAGATCGGCAAGCCGGTCTTCCTGCGGATCGTCTCTCGTGACAAGACGCTGGACCGTGATTTCCTGATGCGCTTCAGTCCCTCAAGCGGTGGTCTTGTTTCGGACATGATGACCCACGACTACGACACCGCGCGGTGGCTTCTGGATTCGGACCCGGTGCGCATCTTCGGCCTCGGTGGTGTTTACCACTTCGACGGCCTCGAGGAGATCGGCGACATCGACAACGCGGTTATCCTCATGGAGTTTGCCAACGGGACGATGGTGCAGCTGGAGTCCAGTCGAAACGCGGCCTACGGATACCACGCACCCGCCGAGATCTTCGGTACCACCGGCGCGATCCAGATGGGGAACGTCCCGCGCAAGAAGCGCTCGGTCTATTACGGCGCAGACGGTGCCACCGAGGAGCTTCACCAGTCCTTCTTTGAGTACTGGCAGCCCACGTATCGGGCGGAGCTGACCGATTTTGTCGCGTGTATCGCCGAGGGGCGAACCCCGCGGGTCGGACTCGAGGACGGTTTCAAAGCAGTTGAATGGGCCTTTGCCGCCGCGGAAGCGGTACGTGAAAAGAAAGTTGTTGAATACAAGTCGGCGTTCTGATCACGGGATCAGGCGCCGCTCAATCGAGATTTGACACAAGGAGACCACATGGAAAAGAAGAAATGGCTTCTGACCGATTACCCGGAGATCATCTTCGAGGACAACGAAGTAGGAAGGCTGAAAAAGCAGCTCTGGGATGCATCAAAAGAGGATATCGAGAAGATTCTGAAAGACTATGACATTCCGTCGGAGTCCGAGCTGGGAAAAGGGTACACCTACATCCAGACGACGCCCCGGGCGGTTGCGATCGAGAAACGGAAGAAAAACGATATCGTCTTCATTCCGATCGGGGTGTCCGAGAACCACGGTATGCACAACAATACCGGTCTCGATACCTACATGTGTACCCAGCTCGTTGAAGGTGTGCGCCGTTACACCGCCAAGCAGGGCCACGAGACCAACATCTGTCTTCCCCCGCTGAACATGGGCAACCACCCCCACCACCACCTCGGAATGCCGGGGACGATGATCTTCCCGCCGGAAGTTGTCCAGGAAGCACTCATCTACACGATGCTGGGTCTCTGGGACGACGGCTACCGAAAGATGGTCTTCGTCAATAACCACGGGCATCTGTGGACCCTGGTGAGTGCGATTCAGGAGTTCATGAAGCGATTTCAGCTGCCTGCGGTTGTGCGTGTCATCGACTGGCACCGCGCCGTCCGCGAGTTCTTCTTTGTCACCGACCGTGACGACAGTCTCGAAACGAACTTCATCCACGCCGCAGAGGCGGAGACGTCGGTAGCACAGCTCCTGTTCCCATGGATGATCGACATGAAGTACGTCCAGGATTCCACTCCGGAGCGCCTGATGGAGGACGGACACTTTGATCTCTCCGTAGATCCCTACCGCCGGCCGAGTCGCTGGTCCGAAGGTGAAGGGCACATCGCGATCGAGCGCTATGCCACCCCCGAGGGCGTTGTCGGAACACCGAGTAAAGCACACGTCGACAAGGCGAAGCGTCCGATCGCCGCGATCCTGAGTTATCTGACCCAGGTCCACGACCATATCCGTGAGGCGTTTCCCCCGGGAACAACCCCCGATCCAGCCAAGGTCACCCTGCGGGATCCCAAGGACGTCGAACCGTTCTGTCGCGAGCCGATGTCTCCCGGCTGGAAGTCTGTACACGAGCTGCCCAAGATCGGTATCTGGGACAAAGCGTAACAATCGGGGCGTTCCCGGTACCGCGGCGGTGCACCCTGCCGCCCGGTACCGGCGCT
>JBKHFT010000190.1:0-4653 GCA_046540055.1 Alkalispirochaeta sp. | reverse complement strand
GACGATCATCATTCCCAACTCGAAGATCACCGGGAGCACGATGCACAACTACTCGTATGACGACGTGCGGATCATCGTGTGTAATCCGGTCCAGGTCAGTTACGGGAGCGATCTCGACCGGGTAGGGGAGGTGCTCCTGTCGGTGGCGGCGGGTAATCCCTATGCGGTGCCGGGACAGGACCCCCGGTATCAGGTGTGGTCTTTCGATGATTCGGGAATTACCGTGCGGATCTGTACGTGGATACGTGACGCCGGGGACCGGATCCCCGCGTTCAGCTGGACCAACCTGGAGATCTGGCGCGCCTTCAGGGACGCGGGAATCGAGATTCCTTTCCCGCAGGTCGACGTGCACGTGAAGAATGCGCGGTCAGGAGGAGCACTCGACCCGACGGCGGTACCGCCGGGGTACGGGGGGTACGGAGGCGAGTAATCGCTACGGCGATTACGCCGAGATTTCGCCGCCGTCGAGGAGCTTCCGGAGCTTCTCCTGATTGTTGTCGAGGATGCTCTGGAGGGAGATCGAGCTGAAATACTCAATAATGTGTTCCGATGCATCTTTCCATACGGAATACACGAGACAGTTCTCCTGCCTGGTGCAGTTCTCTCCGCCGGACGTATCGCCACAGACGGTACAGGGCGTCAGGTCGAGCCCCTCGTCGACGGCGAGAAAAATGTCCTTGATCGAGATATCCTCCGGCTGTTTTTCCAGGACGAAACCACCACCGGGCCCGCGAACCGAACCGATGATCCCGTGCTTTTTCAGCTTGAAGAAAATCTGTTCGAGAAACTCCGGCGAGATGCCTTCGTCGGCGGCGATCTTCTTGATCGGTCGCGGTTTTCCCTGGTAGGACGCGGCGAGATTTGTCATCGCCCGCAGCGCATATCTACCTTTTGTGGTGATTCTCATGAGGTGAGTATAGAATGACACATGAAAATGCTCAAGATTCTCGGGAAGATTGATGAGTGAGATAGTCGAACTTCGTGGAGCCAGGCGAGTCTCTCGAGAAGCGTTCGGCCGCACCCTGGCCGATCTTGCGGCGGACGAGCCCGCCAACGGCGTATATCTCGTAGCGCGAACGTACCGGGCGGGCCTCGTTCTGGACCTCGATTCCCACTTCGACCGGGTGGAGCGTTCCGCCGCAGCCCTGGGGACGGAGGTCTCCATACCGCGGACAGAGATTCGGGAAGTTCTCGAGATGTTGCGTCGCCCGGTCGGTGATATCCGGTTTCGGGTCACAGCGGTTCTCGACGACCCCGTCTGGTATCGGATCTCCTGCGAGCCGGCACAGGAGCTCCCGGAAGAGATCCGCCGGGACGGCGTTGTCTGCGCGATCCGACGCGGGGAAGCGCGTGCAAACGCGACGGTAAAGAGCACCCGCTGGATCCATCGCCGCCGCGATTTCAATCAGGCGGGGATATACGAGTACCTCCTGACCAACGAAGCGGGGGAGATCCTCGAAGGAGGGAGTTCGAACTTCTACGCCGTGATCGACGGTCGTCTGAGAACCGCCGGAGAAGGTGTCCTCGAGGGGATCGCCCGGCGGAGAATCCTCGACCTCGCTCCGACGATCCTCCCGGTGGTGCGTACGCCGGCGACGATCGAGGATGTGCAGGAAGGCCGGATCGCCGAGTGTTTCATCAGCTCCGCGACGCGGGGGATCGTACCCGTCCGGGAGATCCGCCTCGACGCCGGGGACGGAGACGCCGGGGACGGAGACCGGGAGATGAATTCTCGAAATTTCGGCCCCTCCGGTCCCGTAACCCGGGGGCTGATCGATGCGTGGGAGCGGCACCTGGACACCGCCCTCGAGCCGCTGGTGCCGGTCCGCGGATAGTCGCGCCCGGGACCGATCCGGCGCGGTTGTCTCCCGTCGCGTCCAGGAACCGCCGACGCGGTTGTCTCCCGTCGCGTCGAGAGGTATTGTGAAGAGATGAGTTGCTATGTTTGTGACATCGTGTCGCGCTTTTCCCCGGGCACCCGGAGCAGATTGTATTTCAGTACCTTTTTCGGGTATCTCGTCACGCAGGTAACCAGGGTTCTCGAAGAGTACGGGTTCACCGTGAGTCGGGAGGATCTGATGTTCAGCATCACCACCGACAACGTCCCCGAGGTGATCCAGCGCCTCTATAGGGACGACCGCTTCTCCACCGACGAGAAAGGGAATATCAACGTCATGGTTCTCCTCGAGGGGGAGGAGCCGGACATGAACACGATGCAGTTCATGAAACCCCTTGTTCAGTGGTTTCAGCTCGTCAACGCGACCGATCTGGTGGGAGTGATCGAAGACAACGCGATCAGGGTGCAGTTCCAGCCGATCGTCTGCCGGAGCGAACGAAGCGTCTACGGGTACGAATGCCTCTCCCGGGGTATCGCCCGGGACGAAACGATCATTCCCCCGAAAGAGCTCTTTACCCGGGCGAAGGAGCTCAACCTCCTCTTCAACCTTGATCGCGTCGCCCGGGAAAACGCGTTGCGTTGCGCCGGGGAGGCGGGGATCACGGAGCACATCTTCGTGAATTTCCTGCCCAACGCGATCTATGATCCCCACTACTGTCTCAGAACGACGATGGCTGTGGCGGACGAGCTCAACCTCGACCGGAACCGCATCGTCTTCGAGATCGTCGAGTCGGAGACGTTCGAGGATATCGATCACCTCAAGAAGATCCTCTCCTATTACCGGTCCCAGGGAGTCAAGACCGCTCTCGACGACGTCGGAAGCGGATATTCCTCACTGAACACCCTGGCAACGCTGCGGCCTGACATCATGAAGCTCGATATGCATCTGATCCGGAATATCGACTCCGATAAGCTGAAACAGTCGATCTTCGGTGGGCTCCGGCGAATCGCCGACGACAACGGCATCCTCATGCTTGCCGAGGGAATCGAGACGCCCCGGGAACTTGCATATCTTGTGGACAGCGGGGTGGACCTCCTGCAGGGGTACTTCTTTTCGCCGCCCCGGGATCTTCCGGACTACCGGTTACCGGCGGATCTTTCGTTCTGATCGACCGTTCCGCCGAAGCATCCGACCCGGGCACAGAGCGCAAAGAGTTCCGCGAGGATCATCGCCGATGCACCCCAGATCGCTTCCTCCTCGTGCACGTATGTGGGTACCTCCAGGATCTCGCCCCGGGCGTGGACGCCACGGGTTGTCCGGGTGGTGTGGAGAGTCCGAAGCGGAACACGCAGGATCGCGTCGACCTCCGATGCCTGCGGGACGAGGTTGCTCCATCGAAATACCGAGCCCGGAAGGGGAGTCGCCACTACGGGAGCGATCACGTAACGGCTCACATCGATCACGAGAGACGAGAGCGTGCCGAGGGGCTCGACGATAGCGGGATCGAGTCCGATCTCTTCCGCCGCCTCCCGCGTTGCCGTCTCCACGGCGTCACGGTCGGTCGGTTCCGCGGCGCCTCCGGGAAACGCGATCTGCCCCGAGTGGGGCCCGTCGTCCCTGGTTCTTCGAATCATCGGTGTGAAGCACGGGTCGCCGGGGACCAGAAAGATGAGAACCGCGCTCCGGCGATAGCCGGCATCCGGGAGGGCGGACGGGTCCGGCGGGATATACCGACGCCCGGGAGGCAGCATCGCCCGATGCGCCTTGTCCCCGGGAAGGGGCGTTTCGAGGGCGGTGCGCAGGAGATCGATGCACCGATCATTCATACCGGTGATCATACACGGGATCATGTGTATACATAATCCTGTTTCGGAAAGCGCCATAGCTTTCTTGTGTGCAGGAGGGATATACGAGACGGGATTACGGTGTACACCGCAGGATTGTGTATGCAAGCCCATCTTGCGTTCTCGGAATGTTTCCCTATAATTGGTGGCAAGAGCGAGCACTTCCACTCATGGTCCACACCGTCGATACCATCCAGATTCTCCTCGTCGAAGATGAAGCGATCATCGCGATGGCGCGAGCTCAGTCTCTCACGGCGATGGGATTCACCGTACATACCGCACACTCCGGTGAAGCGGCGGTACGCCACGCCCTGGAGGATACTTCCCTCGATATCATTCTGATGGATATCGATCTCGGTCGGGGGATCGACGGTGTCGAGGCGGCAACTCAGATCCTCGCTGACCACCACGTTCCGATCGTGTTCCTCTCAAGCCATTCCGAAAGTGAAGTGGTGGAGCGAGTCCGGACGGTCACGCGCTACGGTTACATCCTGAAAAATTCCAGCGATTTTACCGTCCGGCAGACGATCGAGACCGCTCTCGAACTGGATCGGATGTACCGGGAGTCCCTCGAACATCGGGACGAACTCCATCGTCATGTTACGCGTCTGGAAAAGGTGGAGCGGGAGCTGCGTCTTCGGGAAGAGCACCTGACGCGATCGAACCGGGCGTTGCGTATTCTGGAACGCCTGAAACGGAATACCGCAACTGCGGACACCGTGTCCGCCCTCCTCAGAGGGTTTTGCAGAATCGTGACCGAGGACGGGATATACCCCTTGGTCACGGTCTCGGCGTTGACGGTAAAGCCGGAACCGGGTCTCCTTCAGGTCGCGACCAGCGAGGAGACCGCTGAACCGATCTCCGGCGTACCGACCGCGGGCGCTGTCGCCGGTGATGCGACGGCGACGGGCGATCTCATCCCGTGCGTCGAGCTGGGCCTCCTCGTCGCCCGGATCGCCACCCCGGCGATC
>JBKHFT010000189.1:0-4760 GCA_046540055.1 Alkalispirochaeta sp. | reverse complement strand
GGAATCCATCTTCAAGCTCGTCGACGGGCTCGGCTTCGGGGGCCTCCTCGATCTCTTCAAGTTCGTCGACCGGCTCCGCTTCTTCGATCTCTTCAAGCTCGTCTACCGCTTCGGCCTCGGGAACCTCTTCGATCTCTTCAAGTTCGTCTACCGGCTCCGCCTCCTCGATCTCCTCAAGTTCGTCAACCGGCTCCGCCTCTTCGATCTCTTCAAGTTCGTCGACCGCTTCGGCCTCGGGAACCTCTTCGATCTCTTCAAGTTCGTCGACCGCTTCGGGGGGCGGGGCGGCACGTTTCCGGGCCGGCGGGGCCGTCTCGGATGCGGGCGCAGCGGGGCGGGTCGATCCGAGTTCGCCGTAACGGGCAAGGGTCCGCTCGATAATCGCTTCGATCTGTTGCAGGCTTACAGGCTCCAGCTCTGCTCGAGAGGTTCCGCCGCCGCTTCCCATGAGCTGATACAACTCGTTCCAGTTTCGCTCCATGTTCTGTTCCAGTCTGGAGCGAGTCTCATCGTTGAGCTTTCCCAGCCCTTTACGCAGTTCGCGTTCGATCTTTTCTTTTCGACCGTCCAGCTCGCGTTGCCACAGATCCGGAGCGATCGCGCGCCCCTCCCGGAGATAGTCGCGCAAAATCGCCTGCTGGAAGCGACGAAACCGTTCCGCCACGATTACGTCCGGGTCCTGGCGAATATTCAGGATCAGATACGCGAGAAGAAATGTTACCAGGAATACCGCTCCGAGAAGAATCCACCGGAGGCTATCGTTCATGTGAAGGTCGGATTCGGGAATCAGATACGCCGACGAGGGAAGTCCGTCCCGGGGAGGCAGGTTTTCGACGGCGAACCCGGCACCGATATCGCTTTCAAGGATATCACTCCGCTCTTCGGCGATATGTTCGTCCAGGACGACAAGATCTTCCTCTTCGAAATGGCGGGGTGCATTAAAGACGAGAGCTCCCTCGGGGGTCAGACGTATTCGCGTCGCCGGACCGACGATGCCTTCCGAGACCAACGCGCTGAAAAGACCGTTCGTGTTCACCCAGACGACAATCAGCCCCTGGGGTATACCGAAACTGTCGATTATCGGGGCTGTTACCCTCGCCCCGCGCCGTTCCGGAATCCACGATACGTCGGGTCCGTCGGCATCCGGAGATGGCAACAACAACGGAGGATCGAGTTCCGACACGGGAGCGTATTCGATTCGGGTAGATCCACGCTCACGCACGTCGGCATCAAGGGTGCTGAACCAGAGGTTGTCCCCGTTGCGGTCGACGACCCGGATGTAGTCTGTCTCGGGATACTCCTCGAAGAAACGCCCGATCGCCTGAGCTTGCTCCTCCGTATCCTGCCTGCTCTGATTGATGAGAAACACGTTTCTCATCGCCGAGAGGCCCGCGAGTTCACCGACGTCCTCCAGAAGGGTTGCGTGATACCGCTGCGCCTCATTCCGTGCTTCTTCGAGAATTGCGCGGGATGATTCGCGAACGCGCTGGTTATAGAACTGTTCGTCGATGACGCGGAAGAGCCCGGAATACGCGGCCACGGCGAAACCGGTAAACACAACCGTGGCAAGTAATAAGCTGAAGAGAACTTTTTGAACCAGTTTCATCGTGTCCCGCTCGTCCGGCCGCGCATGAGTATTCTGTTATCTATTTTCGGTCTCGGCAAGTCGATTGTTGAGAAGAACGAATCAGATCATCTCTCCCGTCACGGTTACCACCAGGCGTCGGCTCCCGCCGCGATTACGGAACTCACACAGGTATAACCCCTGCCACGTCCCGAGGACGAGGTGACCATCCTGAATCGGCACCGTCACGTCGTGCCCGACGAGAGAAGACTTCACATGGGCGGGCATGTCATCGCTTCCCTCCAGGGTATGAACGTACCGTGGATCACCCTCGGGCACAAGGGTATCGAACACCGTACCAAAATCCGTGCGGACATCGGGATCCGCACTCTCGTTGATCGCAAGCCCGGCACTGGTATGGAGAATCATAATGTGCGCGGTGCCAACGCGACAACGAGAGATCTCGGGCACTGCCGTTTCGATCTCCCGGGTAACGATATGGAACCCGCGGGGGCGTTCGGGCAGGCTTATCTGTCGCTGTGTAACGGTCATTTCTCTATCCTAACGTATTTTTTATATTCCCGCGGTATAACCGAACCAACCGATCAACGGAGGTTCAGAGAATGAAAACCGTAGCCCTGTCATGTACCGGTGAAGGTTTCGGGCACGCCGCACGTACGGTGGCGCTTGCCCAGATGCTCAGAAACTCGTACCGGATCGTGATCTTTGCTCCCCCGCACCTGTTCCCGTTTATGAACGAGAACCTTGGCAATATCGCTCTCGAGAAGATCCCGTATTTCTCGTTCGTCAAGATCCGCGACCGGATCGATTACGCTCGCACCGTCGTGTCGAATCTGCCGCAGGCGATCAGGTTTCCCGCGGCGGTTCGTCGTATCGCCCGGCGCCTCCAGGCGCATCAGGTCGACGCACTCATCTCGGACTACGATCCCTACGGTTCGTACGCGGCAGACTCCCTGGGAATGCCGATCCTCCAGATCAATCACCCTGCCGTCGTCCTGCGGCAACGGGAGTTCTCCCTCGAATCTCTTCTCGCAAAGATCGTTTCCATTGTGCTCATGGGGAAATACCACCGAAAGATGGTCGTCTCCTTCTACAACGGCGACGTCGGGCCGGTGGTCCGGAAGTCTCTTGAGGAGCACCGGGGCCCCGTCGAGGACTTTTTCGTGGTGTATCTGAAACCGAGTTACCGGAAGATCATGCTCCGGGCGTTGAAACGCCTTGCGATTCACAACGTTCACGTGTTCCCCGATCCGAACAAGAATATCGTTGACTATCTGGCACGTTGTCGCGGCGTGATATCGAGCGCGGGGCACCAGTTCATGAGTGAAGCACTTGTTCTGGGGAAACCGGTGTTTGTGGTACCCCAGACGGGTCAGTACGAACAACTCCTGAACGCGCGCATGCTGGAACTATCCGGGCGTGGTACCTGGGCACGTATCGACGAGTTGGATACGCGCCTGCAGGAGTTCGTCCGGAACACCGACCGTTACCGGACCGGGTCTACCCCGGCTCATCCGCACGTGAGCTATCGGTTTCACAACGATATCGACCGGGTAGTCCGAAAGATCGACGCCTTCATCGCGTCCACCGAAGGGGTCGCAACGGCGCCGTCGCTGATGGAAGCGCTCGTCGCCCGGTTCTCTGCGGGAGGGACCAACCGGCCCAGGAGGGAGACACCTACTCGACGCCGTTCGATTCTTCCGGCAGGGCTGTAACGATCATCTCCACGATCTCTTCGGGAAGCTTCGTCTCCGTATCGATAACAAGATCGGCAAAGGAGTAAGACTCGGTATCGATATTGTAGAGTCGCAGGTATCGCGCGTGATCCCGACGGTCCCGTTCGTTCGTCTCCGCAAGAACCTGCTCGATCGTTCCGCCTTCCCGTTGCTGAATTCGAGCCGCCCGCACCTCCGGACGCGCCGCCAGGTATACCTTCAGATCTGCTTCGTGGAGAAGCCAGATCGCCAGACGGGAGCCGAGGACACAGCTTTGCTCCCGGGCGCGTCGAACCTGCTCCGCATCGAGATAGCGATCCCACCGGTCATCCGATTCGGCGAGACGACACATCTCGTCGAAGGAGACCCCCTGTTCGTCGGCCATCGTGTGAAACGTGTAGTTTATCAGCGCTATCCCGAGGCGCTTTGCAAGGAGGCGACTCACCGTCGAGTTGCCACAGCCGCTCTTACCCGAAATCGCGATTCTCATTCGATGTTCCTCACCTGCTCTCTGATCGCTTCGACGGCATCTTTTGCCTCTACCGCGGCATTTTGTACTTCCGGAAAGATCGTCTTGCTTCCCGTCGTATTGATCTCACGATTGATCTCCTGACACACGAAATCAAGGCGCTTACCGATGCTCCCTCCCGTATCGAGGAGCGTACGCAACGTGTCGAGGTGACTTCGAAGTCGTACCATCTCTTCATTGGTTCCGTGTTTGATCGCGAGCACCGCGGCTTCAGCAATAACCCGTTGTTCTTCCACCTCCTCGCCAAGGATCTCACGGAACCGGTCCCGCACCGATTGTACGATGACCGTTTCCACCTCCGATGCTCTCGCTGCAAAGATCCCGATGCTGTTTTCCAGGCGCTGAACCTGCCGACGGATATCGTCCACCGTCGCCGTTCCTTCCGACTCGCGCGTCTCGTCCCACTTGTCCAGCGCTTCATCGAACACGGGACGCAACAACTCCCGATACCGGTCGAGATCGTGGGAACGCTCAGTGTGAATAACACCTTCAAACGCCAGGATGTCGCTGAAGGTGGGTGTCCCTTCTATACCCGCCGCCGCAGCGATCTCATCAAGAGCGGCTCGTGCGGATCGCACTGCTGAGGGGTCTACGGAGATCTCGATCGTATCGGCGTACTCCCGGAGGCGTATGTTCACTTCCACTTTTCCACGAAGGGCGCGAGCGGAAACGATCTTGCGGATCTCGGGATCCATGGGAGCGAGGACCGAAGGCAGCGAAGGATAGACCTCAAGATAACGGTTGTTGACGCTCCGGATCTCGACACTCAGTGTTCGTTCATCCGTAGCCCGCTCGACATACGCATATCCGGTCATGCTTCGGATCATTATTCACTCCTGGACAGATAGTTCGCCACGGCGTGGGCGATTCTGAAGTTGTCACCGGCACCCATCGTGACGAAGATATCCCCCGGGCGCAGTTCGGCGATGAT
>JBKHFT010000188.1:0-4822 GCA_046540055.1 Alkalispirochaeta sp. | reverse complement strand
GGAGAACACTGGAACGCGATATCGAGGGCGATCTCGATCTCGTAGCTCCCGGCGCGGTCCACCAGCTCGTCAAAATCGTCGAGAGTCCCCAACTGGGGATGAACCGCCGTGTGCCCTCCCTCGGGAGCTCCGATCGCCCAGGGGGAACCGGGGTCACCGGGAGCTGCTACAACGCTGTTGTTTCGTCCCTTTCGCTTCGTCGTCCCGATCGGATGGATCGGCGGCAAATAGAGGACGTCGAATCCGAGTCGCGCAACGTAGGGAAGGCGTCGGATAACGTCGTTAAAGGTACCGTGTACCATTCCCTCCCCGGTCGACCGGGGGAAGAGCTCGTACCACGCGCTGAACTCGGCGCGTTTCCGGTCGACCCACACTTGCAACGTCCGGGGGTACTCGCTTTCGAGGGTGCGGTCCGGGTACTTCCGGACGAGGTTGATCGCCGTCGGGGTCAGAATCCCCGCGACGCGGTGATCGATATCCACGTTCCCGTTGGTCAGGTCCACGGCTATTCGTTTGAGGGTGATCGCATCGTTACCTTTTGCCCTGGCAGCGGTTTCCGACAGGATCGACGCGCCGATCGCGAGATCGATCTCGTCTACCACCGAGGCGTCGTGTTTCTTCCGGAGCCCCGCGAGCCACGTTTCGAAGTGATCGATCCACCCGTGAACGGTATATTCGTAGAATCCGAGGCGTTCGACGGTGAACGAGGCGGTCCAGTGGTCGTTTCCCTGGTTATGGAGCTCTGTTTCCCGCCACCGGCCGCCCTCACGACGGAAGCGGAGGACCGCCCTGACGTGGTCGTGTCCGTCGGCGATAATATCCGCCTCGACGTGTACCGATTCACCGTGGACGCGCTTTATCGGAAAGCGCCCACCGTCAACCTCAGGACGTACCCGGTCGATCACGACCCGACGGCGCCCGTGAAACGTATCAATCGATCTCTTCTTCACCGGAGTATGGTAGCAAAAGGCCGGTAGTGTTCACAACCGTGGGTATACCCGTGCCGGCGGACCCGATGTGCGCGGCATCCCCGGGTGTCGGAAGACTCTTTACCGTTACCGGGATACGTCCCGTCACCCGACATATCGGGAGATATCCACCTCGTCGACCTGCTCCGGGCGGAGGTGCCGCTCTGCGTACTTCCGGTACACCCCGGACTCGAGGAAGAGATCGAAGAGCTCCGGATCGATGTGCCCCTCCTCTTTGAACTTCGCGAGAATCCCGATCGCCACCGAGAGGGGCTTCGCCTTCTTGTAGGGACGGTCCGAGGCGGTGAGGGCCTCAAAGATATCGGCGATCGCCATGATCCGTGCCGGGATCGAGAGGGACTCTTCCGTCAGTTGCCGCGGATACCCCGATCCGTCGAGGGTCTCGTGGTGGGTACCGGCGTACTCCGGTACGTTTTCGAGAGCGCGCGGGAAGGGAAGGCGGTCGAGCATCAGGATCGTCTGCATCACGTGCTCGTTGATCTTGAACCGCTCTTCGGCGGTGAGGGTTCCTCGTCCGACGGAGAGGTTGTAGACCTCTCCGAGGTTGTAGAGGTGTTCCGGTACCGGGATCGTGAATCCGAACCGTTCGTACTGTCGGTAGAAGTCATCGGTTCTGGGGATGATGTGCTCCTCCTTGTCGGCGAGGAGGTGCTCTTCCACGGGAAGCGTCACCGGACCGGTTTCGTTCCGCCGTTGCTGTTCCGACCAGGAGAGACCGATGGAATCGTCGAAATGGCGCATCCATCGTCTCCGGGCGATCTCTTTCAGGCGTTCGAGATGTTCAGGCGCCATATACTCACCGCCGAGGTTGCACTCAGCGATGAACGCGTACTCTTCGTGGAGTTCCGCCTCGGTCCGGGCCAGGCGCGCGTCCTCTGTTCCCGGGTCCGCCCCGGCGAGAACCGCTTCGTGACGCTCGATCCGGGCGTCTCTGAGGAGCACTTCGAAACGGGTGCGGATCTCGTGGATGCGGTTGTATATCGTTTCGAGTTTTGTCGCCTTGTCGACGACGTAATCCGGGGTGGTGACTTTTCCCGCATCGTGGAGCCACGCCCCGATTCGGAACGCCCGCAGGTCGGAATCACCGTTGAAATGGAACGCCTGTAACGTTCCCTTCCCGGAACGCTCCGCCTCGGCGGCGAGCATCAGAGCGATCTCGGGAACCCGGGCGCAGTGGCCGCCGGTGTAGGGGCTCTTGGCGTCGATCGCACCTGCGATGAGTTGGATCATCGCATCAAAGAGACGTTTCTGCTCTTCGATGAGGTCCCGGTTGTACAGCGCCGTCGCCGCTCCCGCGGAGAGCGCCTCGACGAAGCGCTGGATCTCCACGGAGAACGTGGTCGTCTCTCCCGTATCCGGGTCTTTCGCGTTCAACAACTGAATCGCCCCGATGATATCGCTTCCTCTCGGCTTCAACGGAACGGTGAGAATCGATTGCGTCCGGTAGCCGTTCGCCTCGTCGAATCTCCGGGTACCGGAGAAATCAAACCCTCCCGCGTTATACGCGTCGGCGATATTGACGGTCTGTTCGTGGTGCACCGTATGGGACACCACGTTGTGTTCATTCGGATTTCCTTCGACGTCGAAGAGTGGAACCGAAGGCAGCGTAACGGGGCTACCGCTCGTTCCTCCCTGGGCAAACCCGAGGGAATCGTTGAGGACGATCACAAACTCCAGCGTGTGGGCCTCGTTGTTGATCAGGTAGAGACTGCCTCCGTCGGCGTGGGCGAGCTCCCGTGCCCCCTGGAGAATCAGTTCCGAAAGGCGATCGATGTTCTGCTCCGCCGATATCGCGATATTCAGGTCGATGATCTTCGAGAGGCGATCCAGACTCGCGTTGAGGTCTCGCGTGCGCGATCGTAATCGCTCTTTCATCGCGTGGAACCCGAGACCGAGCCGATGGAACTCGATGATCGAGGACTGAACGGGACCGGTGCCGGCAAAATCGAGATCACGCACCCGGGCGGCCTCCCCGGCGAGAGCGGTGAGTACCCGCGTCATCGACCGGGCAAGGAGAAGGACGACAGGTATCGCCGCGAGGAGCAGCAGAATCGTTGCCCAGACGATACGGGTGCGGATCATCCGGAAGGGAGCGAGGAAATCATCGACCGGCGCCGCGGCGACCACCGTCCACGGTGCACCGTCGACGGTCGAAATCTCCCGCCGAAGGGCGATCCACCCTTCTTCGGCGATCCGGTGACCCGTATCGGCCGGCAGATCCTGAACCACGTCGGGAAGACGGGGAAACGCGGTGCCGATCCTCGCACCCTCTGCGTCGTCGGTACCGGTACCGTCAAAGAGCGTCGCCAATGCCGGGTGGGACGCAACGATCCGGCCCGCGGGATCAGCGACGAGGATCCCTCCGTGCGGTGAGATCTGTTGGGTCAGGGCGAACTCCTGCAAGCTCTCAAGGGTCATGTCCACCCCGAACACACCGGTTCCGTCGATGAGCGTCCGGGATAGGGTGATCCCCGGCGCACCGAGAGAATGAAAGAGATACGGCTCCGAGAGAGATACTCCTCTATCGCTCCGTGCCACCGCGGCACGGTACCACGGGCGCATGCGCGGATCGTATTCCCCCTCGATCGTCCGGTGGGTCCCCGTTGATCCGGTACCGTCGGCACCGACGAACGCCCACGTCTCGATGCGCTCTTCCGAGGACGCCGTCGCGATCGTACGCAGGAGGAATACCGTTCCCTCCGGGGCGTCATGTTCTTCGAGGATTCGGGGATTGCCCCGGGTATTGATCACCTGGAAAAACTCACCCGATTCCCGGCCGATGTACACCGAATAGAGGTCCTCATTCCATTGAAGTGACTCGAGAAAGAACGGCCTCGCCGGATGCTCCAGAGGATCCTGTACCGGAGCGGTAAGCTCCCCGATCCGTGCCCCCGTCATCGCGAGATCCGCGGCGGACCGGAATCGTGAGGCGGTACGCTCCCCCGCAAGCTCCCCTGCCGCGGTAAAGAGCTGGTCCGCCGTTGCGTCGACTGAGCGATCGGCGACGGCGATAACCAGGACCAGAGTCACCACGGCGGCAACGGCGACGAATCCGAGGATCACCGACATGAGACTGACGTGAAACGGTACACGTCGGGGGGAAGCCATCGGTTCTGAGTCTATTGTATTTTTCAGGATTCGCAAGCACCTGAATGCGGCAAAGATGGAATGCCGTGGACGTTGCAGACCGCCCCCTTCGCATCGTATAGTAAACGTGTATGACACCTCGCGACGGCGTACCCTGGCAACCTCCTCAGCTGGATGACCTTCTGGAAGAGCCGTTCGAACGGATCGAACGGCAACAGAAGTCGTACCTGCTTCTTCGCCTTGATGAAATGACGCGCCGTCTCGAGGAGATGGAGGAGGAACTCGACGCGATGTTGCTGGAATTGAGTGAGTGCACCTAGTTTTTTCCCTCCGTCCCTAATACCTGTGCCCCGAGATGCCGAAATACAGAACGTCACCGGGAGGTAGCACGTTGAAACGCGTTCTTTTTGTGCTCGTAGCCATGGTATCGATCCTCACCGTTCCGGAAGCGCAAGTGCGCTTCGACGGACTGGACCTCAACGGGTCGAGTGAACTGCTCTTCTCGGCGACGACCGAGGTGCCCGGGTTCGGAGAGTACTCAACCCTCTTCCTTGCGGATATACCCGGCGCAGCGATGAGGCAACTCACCGTCTTTCCCGAGCGGATCCAGGTTGTCGGACCATCGGGAGTCATTCAGGTACAGAACCGGTTCGGTCTGTTTCGCACCGTACCCGAATCGGATTCGAACGGTGCGACCGGCGATATCGCCGATTACTCCGCTCCCCGTCCGGAGATGACCCTTCGTC
>JBKHFT010000187.1:0-5006 GCA_046540055.1 Alkalispirochaeta sp. | reverse complement strand
CCTTGACGAGCTGCCCTTGGCCGCGGCGAGCAACCAGGACGCGGCCGTTTTTTACCACCACAGAGATGTCTTCCACGCCGCAGAGCACCACCGGGAGTTCCGAGTACACGTAGTTGCCGGTGCTCTCGATCTGGATCGCCGGCTGGGTGGGTCTGCCGTCCCGGGGGGTGTAGGAGTTGGCCCCCGGTTTTCCGACGATGCCGTCGTCGGTGAGTTGCGCCATCTCGTCCCAGCTGCCGATGTCGTTCCAGCGGAACGCGGTGGCGACCATCGCGCGGCGCTCGGAGCGTTCCATCACGGCGTAATCGATGGAGATCTTCGGGAGGGAGTGGTAGAGCTGACCGAGGAAGCTTGACTGCCACGCCACGGTGATCCCCTCGCGGTTGAGCACCGGCAGGGCGGTGCGGCGCTGCTCGTACGGGAGGGTCTCGACGTCGGCGAAGGCGGAGGTGATTCCCGGCTCGTACCGCGAAAGCTCTCCCCAGAAGGTTGCGTTCCGGAAGACGAACATCCCGCTGTTC
This sequence comes from Alkalispirochaeta sp., assembly GCA_046540055.1. GTDB lineage: Bacteria > Spirochaetota > Spirochaetia > DSM-27196 > Alkalispirochaetaceae > Alkalispirochaeta. The sequence goes on along the minus strand of JBKHFT010000187.1, from coordinate 4,485 downwards.
CAGTAGAAGTTGCCCGCCGCGAGGTAGGCGGCGGCGGTCTCGGCGTCCGGTTTCTCCCGGAAAGAGGTGACCAAAAAGCCGCCACCGTGGGCGTCTCCGGACTCGATGTAGCCGTAGCCGGTCTCGGGACGAGTGGGGTTGACGCCGAAGGTGACGAGGTACTCCTCACGAGCGAGGGTGTCGGCGGTTTCGACGTCGGCGGCGAAGTCGGAGACGGGGGTGATCAGGTGGTCCGAGGCGAGAACGAGGGATGTCTCCGTGGCGGCACCGGTATCGCGGAGGTAGGCGACGGCGAATCCGAGGGCGGGAGCCGTGTTTCGCATCTCCGGCTCGGGGAGGATCACGATCCGCTCCCGAAGGGTTCCCAGTTTGAGGCAGTCGTCGAGGACGCGTTCCATCTGGGAGTGGTGAGTGACGATGACGATCGTTGCTTTCGGGGCGACCTCCCCGGCGCGCTGCACCGTCATCTGCAGCAGGGAGCGACCGGTACCGGGATCGAAGAACTGTTTGGGCCGCTCCTGGATCGATGCGGGCCACAACCGGGTGCCCGAACCGCCGGCAAGGATGATTACGTTGTCGACCATGGTGCCTCCCTCGAGTCTCGATAAACGGGCGTACTATACCCGAATTTCGATTGACCGCCAACGGCACCCCCCATAGAATAACCGGTATGGCGTCAACGTTTTCTCTCGCACTGTACCCGTGGGTATACGTGGCACAATACAAGGGCACCGACGGTGCCGGGAGCTGGTCCGGCAATTTTCTGGAGCAGGAACACCGTACTCCCGTCGAAGAGGCGGCGATGGATCCGGAAGAGCGGCAGGCGCTGCTTGCCCGGCGGAACCAGATCGACGGGTTACCCCTGGTAAACTACACCACCCAGTACGGCCTCGGGTGCTTCGAGGGGATGAAGGCGCTGCCGCAGAAGGACGGAAGTCTGAAGCTGTTCCGCCCCGAGAAGAACGCGGAGCGGATGTATAACTCGATGCAGGGGCTGAAGATGCCCCCGGTCCCGACGGAGCTGTTCCTGGAAGGAACGAAGGGAATCGTCGCACGGAACCAGAAACTCGGCTTTGCCCCGGCCTACGATCCGCTGTGGGAGAAGGACAACTTTCTGAGCGCCTCGTCGGTGTACCTCCGGCCCTTTTCGTACTCCGAACCGGGGATCGGACTCAACACAAGTTCGGAGCCCTACTTCATCGCGGTATCGACGCCGGTGGGGAGTTATTTCGACCTCGACGCCCCGAGCAAGGCGATCACCACCGACAAGGTCCGCGCCACCAAAGGCGGTACCGGGTGGATCAAGTGCGACGCAAACTATGTGATCCCTATCCTCGTAAAGAACGAGGTGATGCAGCGGGGATATATGGAGGCGATCTTCCTCGACGCAGCAACGCAAAGCTACATCGAGGAGGGTTCGTCGAGTAACATCTTCTTCCTGTTGAAAAGCGGCACTCTGGTGACCCCGAGTCTGGAGGACACGATCCTCCCCGGGATCACCCGGGACAGTATCATCACCCTTGCCCGGGACCGGGGAGTTACCGTCGAAGAGCGGCGGATCACGATCGACGAGGTGATGAGCGAGACGCAAGAGGCCTTCGTCTCCGGGACGGCAGCGGGGATTACGTACCTCGAGTCGATCACCCACAACGGGTCGGAGCGGGTGTTCCGGGACCGGAAGATCGGTGAGCTGACGGTGGAACTGCTCCACGAGCTGAAGGGAATTCAGTACGGCGCGGTGGAAGACCGCCACGGGTGGATGGTGGAGGTGTAAGCGCCTGCGTGTGCGGTCGCGGTTCGGCGCGTGCGTTCGGGCCCCGGCACGCGCGAGCCCCGGTGCGCGTGGTCGAACCCCGGCGGCCGAGCGATAGGGACTACCAGAGCTCCTGCGAGATATCTCGTGGGAGCTCTTCGTATATCTGGGGCTCGAAGCCGCCCTCTTCGGGGTAGAGGATCTCCCGGATGTTGAGAAACGCGAGATCCGTGGCGGCGGCGCGAACACCGGTGTCGGGGTCGCGAAGGTAGTTCGCCGACAGCTCCGTCGAGGCCTGGAGGTCCGCGAGGGACCGTGACAGGTTCGGGTTTTCGTCGGCGAGGCCGGCGAGACGCTCACCAACGCGGTAACGGGTTACCCCGAGGTTGTTTCGCACCTTGACGAGGTACTCGACGAGGCTCCGGTGGGTGGTGTCTTCGTCGACGAGGAGCGTCCTGATCCGGGATCGCTCGACCTGGAGGGTGTCCAGGAGGTCTTCGTAGAGTGCCTCGGCGGCGACGTAGTTCCCGCGATGGTAGAGCGTATTTGCCCGGGCGTAGATCACGTTCCGCTCGCCGTCGAAGGGGTTCTCGGAACCGATGTCGTAGAAGAGCTCGTTGGCGCGGTCGTAGCGTCCGTCGCGATAGTAGATGAACCCGAGTTTGTAGTTGAGTTCGTCGGTGAGGTACCCGTCGGCGACGGCCTGCTCGTACCGTTGCCGGGCAAGGTCGTACTCGCGCCCTTCGTAGTAGTGGATATCCCCGACGTGGGCGTAGACCCGCGCCAGGTCAGGATCAGCCGGGAGGAACGCCGACTCCTTGTTCGTTTCGTAGAGTTCGAGGGCGTTGTTGTACTCTTCCTGGGCACGAAGGATCTGGTCCCGGGTGTGCCAGTATTCGCCGCTGCGGATATACGCGTCGATCTGCATCTCCTGCCGGCGTCGCGGGAGGGGCGCTTCCGCAGCGAAGGTTCCCAGCGCGTTGTCGAGGGACTGCCGCTCCTCATCCCCCGATTCGGTCTCTCTGTTGTATCGGGCGAGTTCGTAGTGGATTTCCGGAACGCCGGCATCCGTCTCGTACGCCCGGATCAGCATATCCCGGACTCCCGCTACCTCACCACGATCCAGAAGATACCCCGCCGCCTCCGCGTAGATCACCGGGTGGATCTCCGCTTCGGGAGAGCCTTCTTCAAAAATCGTAACGATCGTGCGCACCTGCTCTTCGTTGTCGGTCCGTACGAAGTACCGCAGGAAGCGCATCAGTATCTCGTCGGTATCTCCGAACTGGGACAGCATCGTCGCGTAGGTGAGACGGGCGCGCTCGTAATTCGCGGGATCTTCTTCGGCCCAGCGCATGTAGTTGTCGCCCCGGCCAAGGAGCGCTTCGTAATCGAACTCGCTTCCGTAGAGAATGATAGAGTACAGCTCATCGGCGCGCTGGAAGTTGGCGAGGGTACGGGACTGGAGCTCTGCGTGATCGAGGATCGCCTCCTTGTCTACGTTCAGCAGTTCGTAGAGCGTCTTCCTTCCCCCCTTGGCATCGACCTGGTAGGACCGCCCGAGTTCGCCATCCCGTACCGCCTCGATCCGTGACGATCGCACATCCGGATCCATCCCGAACACGAGTTGGTCGTACTTCTCCACCGCGAGCTGGTACTGGTACTTCTCGACGTAGAGTTCGGCGTAGGTAGAAAACCATTCGTCCCGGGGGCGCAGTTCCCAGGCGCGGCGGAACGTATCATTTGCCGTTTCGTACTGATCGAACTGCGCCTCTTCGTAGCCCTGCCGGTAGAGGACCGCGGCATGAATCGGCCGGTAGACGAAACGGTACCCGAGAAGCCCTACGATCGCCGCGACGATGGAGACGACCACTGCCACTCGTATGATCGGGAAGACTACGTAGCGGAGGCGATACGCGAGGGTCTGCTTCTCCTCCTCGAAGGCGACGCCGCTCTTCTTCTGATACCCCTTGGGGACGGTGATCTTCTTGTCGAGGATCTTCGAGATGTGCTCGGCGACTGCCGTGGGGGCCGCCCCGGCGATGAGCATATCGATGAGGGTGTTGATCTGCTCCGGGGTACCCCGTCCCTCGCCGATGATCTCCTCGACGGGGATCTTTACATTGAGTGGGAGGGATCCCAGGGTAGTCTGGATGTGTCGGAACTCGGTGTCCGAGAACTCCCGTTCCGGCGGGGGACCGTACTCCTCCGGCGCGGCTGCCGCCTCTTCGACCGTTTCGTCGGTTTCGAGTCCTTCGGTTTCGATATCGAGTCCCGCGAATTCGTCGATCGATTCTTCGTTGATATCGAACTCTTCCCCGAAATCGCCGAGGCTGAATCCTTCTTCATCGAGGGAGTCGATCTCGTCGTCCACCGCCGGAAGTTCGAAGGCGTCATCGTCGAGGTCTGCCAGGGGGTCGTCGCTCAGATTCGAGTCGTCGAGGTCGATGTCGCCGAAGTCGGCGGCGACCTGGTCACCGAAATCGGAGCCGAATCCGGTATCCTCTTCGAGTTCTTCCGTCGCCGCCGCGAAATCGGCGTCGGCGAGCTCTTCCGCCTCGTCGAGGGCGTCGGTCTCGTTGATCTCTCCCGAGTCGAGATCGATATCACTCGTGAACTCGCCAAGGTCGGTATCGAAGTCGTCGGTATCGGCGCCGAAGTCGTCCTCGATATCACCGAAGTCCTCGACGGAAAACTCGTCGAGTTCACCAGCGTCGTCTTCGTCGCCGAGCTCT
>JBKHFT010000186.1:0-5050 GCA_046540055.1 Alkalispirochaeta sp. | reverse complement strand
CACAGCGGCGAGGAACGCCCGGGACCCGAACCGCAGGTGAGGGAGACGTTTTTTTTGCGTCCCGAGGACCAACGCGTCCGTCCGGGAGTCCTGGCGAGGCGGGTGACGCTTCGCTGAACACTCCAACACTCCGCAGACCCGGATGGTTCGATTATCAAGATTGAAGGAGCCCCTTGCCGGGCGAGGTCCTTGTTAAAGCGGCGGGGGGCGTGTATCCTGTAGCCACGGAAGGGACAGATGAGCGATCTAAACGGTGACATTCAGCTCGTAACGTTTCAACTCGGTGCGGAATTCTACGGTATCGATATCATGCAGGTGAAAAGTATCGAGGAGAAGAAGGAAGTACGCTCGATTCCGAACTCACCGGGATACGTAGAGGGGATATTCAATCTTCGGGGCGAGATCATTCCGGTTATCAATCTTCATCGGCGGTTTCATCTCAATCGGGCTGAAATCAGCGAAGAAGACGAGCTGTTGAGCGGCTTTTTGATCATCCGTCTGAACGGGATGCACGTTGCGATCATCATCGACAAGGTTTCCCGGGTGCTCACGGTTTCCGGCAGCGAGATTCAGCCTCCGCCGCAGATGATCGCCGGTATCGGCGCCGAGTATATCGAAGGGGTGGTTCACCGGGGCGACGGTTATCTGATCATTCTCGATATCGATCGTCTCTTCAACATGCGGGAGTTGCAGACTCTCGAGTCGATCGCACAATAGTAGACGACTATGATACCAGTCTTTCGTCCCACGATCAGGCGGGCCGACATGGATGCCGTTCTGACGCGTCTTGCCGAGGATTCGATCGGCGCCGGCACACTCTCCCGGGAGTTTTCCCAGGGATTCGCGAAGTATATCGGGAAGCGCAGCGGGATCTCGTTGCGGAGTCACGGCCACGCACTCCTCGCTGCGTTCTCGGTTCTGGATATTCCCGCGGCGTCTCGGGTGGGGGTCTCGGCTCTCGCGCCGATCGCGGTGATCCATATGATCCGCCGAGCAGGGCTGGAAGCGGTCGTCATCGATACGGGCCGTCAGCTTCCCGTACTCCCGTCACCCCTCGACTTCGATTATGAACAGCTCTCACTCGCGGCGATATACGTCGACACCCGTCTCGGGTACGTACCCGATCTGGAAAACCTGAAACGGCTGGGGATTCCCCTGGTTGAGGACGTTTCCGAGGGGCTCGGTGCCCACACCGGGGTGGCCGCAGTCGGGAGCTACGGGGAGTTGACCGTCGCGGCGATGGAACCGGAGCATATTATTACCGCCGGTGGCGGCGCGGTAATCGTGACGAACAACACGAAGCGGGTAGCCCGGCTGTCGGGAATCGTTGACGAACGCCTCGGTGAACCGCCGCTGCCCGATATGAATGCGGCCCTCGGTATCACTCAGTTGAAGAAGATCGAATCGTATATCGAGCGACGCCGGGAACTGGCGGAGCGGTTTGTCCAGATTACACAACGCGGAAAGTACCGCGTCCCGTTACAGGGAGGTGACGGTGAGAACGTGTTCTTTTCTCTTCCGGTGATGATCGACGGGGCCCCCCGGGAGGTGGAGAAGTACGCACGGGGCCATGGTGTCGCCGTGCAACGTGCCTTTTCCGACGTGGCCCTCGGTGGGACAAGTCTGTACGAATCGTCGGAAGACGAGGGCGAAGGTGCCCGGGAGGGAGCGGACGGTGCAACCGGTATCGGCGCGCCGGAAGGGTACCCGAACGCTCTCAGTTTTATGTCGCAGATGGTACTGTTTCCCTTGTATCCGACCCTCGGGAAATCCGAACAGGAGCGGATCGAGCGGGTGCTTGCGACGCTCCCCTGAACTCGACGGAATCTTTCGCAGACAGCCGAAGCTTTACGTCGTTTTTGCGTGTATATATAGTGTAGGTTGGTTACCATGCCCAGAAAGATCCGGTCCGTTCTGATCATTGCAAACCTCGGGAAAACCGGCGCGCACTCGCTGGCGGAGGAGATCCAGGCCGTCCTCACCGAACGAGGGGTGTCGGTGCGTCTGTTCGAATATGAAGGGGTGGCTCACGAGGTGACCGGTAAAAACGGACACGACCTCGCGATCACTCTCGGCGGTGACGGAACGGTCCTGTTCGCCAGCCGTGTCCTTGCCGGATCTGATACGCCGATACTGCCGGTGAACCTCGGTGACTTCGGGTTTATCAGCGAGGTTGGTCACGATGAGTGGCTTCCTGCGTACGAGTCGTTCGTCTCGGGAGAGATCGAAGTGGGGCCGCGCCTTGTGTTGGTCGTTTCCGTCTTTCGTGACGGCAAAGAGATCTGTTTATTTCGGGGCCTTAACGACGCGGTAGTTTCCTCGGAGGGTATTTCCCGGATGGTACGCCTTGACGTCCGCCTTACGGAGCAACCGATCGGACGGTACCGCGCCGACGGCGTGATCGTGGCAACTCCGACGGGGTCGACGGCGTACTCCGCTGCAGCAGGCGGCCCGATTCTCCATCCCGAGATGTCGGCGATGATCCTGAACCCGATCTGCCCGTTCACCCTCTCTCACCGTCCTATCGTGCTGCCTGAGGACGAGGAGATCAACATCACCGTGGACCCCGGCCAACGCACCAACGTTGCGTTGACCGTTGACGGACAGAGTCTTACCTCGTTGTTTCCCGGGGATCTGGTAACGGTTCGCGCCGACCGTCGGCGTGCATTTATCGTCCGGTCGGATCGTCGTAACTTTTACGAGGTGCTTCGGAACAAGCTCCGCTGGTCGGGGGAAGCGAGTGATTGACCGCCTCAGTGTGAAGGATTTCATCCTGGTCGACTCGCTGTCCCTGGAATTTACCCGGGGATTCAACGTTCTCACCGGTGAGACCGGGGCGGGGAAGAGTATTCTCGTTGGTGCGTTGTCGGTTCTGTTCGGCGCGAAAGGTGGCAACGATCTGGTCCGGGCGGGGGCTGAGGAGTCCCTCGTGGCTGGGGAGTTCATCGTCGGCGATCACGCGGCAGCCCGGGCGTGGCTGGAAGACCACGGTATCACACCCGAAGATGGCTCGATTCTGATTCGCCGGACGATACGGAACGGCGGGCGAGGTACGATCTATATCGGAGCCACCCCGGTTACGCGGTCGGAGCTTGAGGAGTTTACCTCTCTGCTCCTCGACCTCCACAGTCAGCATGAACACCAGTCTCTTTTTTCCGAACAGCACCATCGACGCCTCCTGGATCGTTTCGGCGGTATAGAAGAAGACGCAGAACGGTTTCACGAGACCTTTCAGCGCCTCTCGGATCTCCAGGTGCGGTATCGTGAGCTTCAGGAGCGACAGGCGTCCCGGGATCGTGACCTCGAGATGCTCCGCTTCGCCGTGGAAGAGATCGATGCGGCGGAGGTGAAACCGGGGGAGATCGGGGAACTCGAAGCGGAACGGGACCGGATGGTGCAGTTTGAGCGCCTCGCGGAACATATCCGGGTGATCACGGAGGCTCTCGAGGAGTCGGAGTACTCTCTACTCCCCGTGTTGAAACGTCTTCGCCAGGAGTTTTCCGCTTCCGCCCGAATCGATCCCTCCCTTGAAACCGACAGCGGAAGGTTTGAGAGTCTCTATTTCGAGCTGGAGGATATCGCACAGAACGTGAACGACTACCGGGATGCCCTTCGGTACGATCCGGTACGGCTTGAAGAGATTGAGGATCGTCTCGCGTTACTCAAGCAGCTGTCCCGTAAATACGGTGATTCCGAAGAGGAGATTCTCGCGTACGCCGAGGATGCGCGGACGAAGCTGGACGATCTGATTCACGTAGACGAAAGTCGCGACGCGATCCTGGGGGAGATCGGCGTTCTGGAACAGGAGGTGTCCAGGGCGGCGAGGGAGCTGCACGGGAAACGCGTCGATGCGGCGAACACACTGAAGGAGAAGATCGAAGGGGTCCTCAGAGATCTCGCGATGGGGCGGGCGCGATTCGAGATCGAGATCGACACCCGGAGTAACGAACGAGGGAAACTGGTATGTGGTCCCTACGGGGCGGACAAGGTCCGATTCCTGATCAGTACGAATGCCGGTGTCTCTCCGCAACCCCTCGTGAAGGTAGCCTCCGGTGGAGAACTCTCCCGGGTGATGCTCGCAATCAAGACGATCATCGCCGATGTTGACGAGGTGCGTTCTCTCGTCTTCGATGAAATCGATACGGGAATCGGGGGGCAGGTAGCTCTTGCGATCGCCTCTCATATGCGTAAACTTGCCGATCATAGTCAGGTAATTGCTATTACACATCTTGCGACACTTGCTGTTCGTGCCGATAATCATATAGTTGTAGTGAAAGGTTCGTCTCCGGAGGCCACGCGCATCTCCGCTCAGAGAGTAGACGGCGAAGAGCGGGTGAAGGAGATAGCACGAATGCTTGCGGGTGAGCAGGATGAAACGGCGGGAGTGGAACACGCCCGAACACTGCTCGAACGATATCAAAGAGTGAGTGATGGCCAAGATCAGTAATGAGGCGCGACAGCAGTACTTCGAACGCATCAAGGAGTACAAACAACTCTCGGAATCGATTTTGCAGCGGGAAAAGAGTCTCCTCAAGATCGTCAAGAGTCCTACCACCGGTGCAGCGTACAAGTACATCACCCTTGCGGAAGAACGACTCAACCTTGCGTCGTACTTCCTGCTCCAGAACGCGCTCTCGATGTCGCTTCTCGGGGTAAAAAACGACGCCTACCTCAATGACGCGCGGAAGAGCTGCTACCAGGCGGTGATCTATCTCGAAGAGGTCGTCTCGAATTATATCGACGTTCCCTTTTCCGATTATTCCGATCTCCTTGAAGAGATAGACGGATACGAGGACGAGAAACGGTACCACCTGATCCGCAAGATCGGATTTACGATTCAGTCGGTGGAGGATGCCTTCGGTCCCAACTCCAAGTGGCGCTGGAGCTTCGTGGAGCTGGAAGGGCGTTTCGCCGCAGTCGCGAAGAACATGATCAATTTCAAGACGTTTATCGGTCAGATGGATCCCTCCATTGACGGATACGCATCGCGGATGGGTCTTCTGGAACTGTTGGAGACCCTTCTCGGTCAGTCTGCGGATCGCTACCGTGA
>JBKHFT010000185.1:0-5056 GCA_046540055.1 Alkalispirochaeta sp. | reverse complement strand
GTTCTGCGGAGTTTCACAATCGAGGAATACCGCGAGGAACGTGCCGCCCGCGAGGCGCGGACGGAAACCGGCGCCCCGCGCCCCGCCGCCCACCCGGGCGAGCTACCCTCCTCCGGCGCCCCGCGCCTCGCCGCCCAACCGGGCGACGTACCCGGTACCGAGGACACCCCCCATGCCGATGACGCGGATTGATGAGCTCCGGAAACGATTGCAACGACGGTGGGACCGGGGCGAGTTTCTGGGCGACACACCGCCTGTCGGCGAGGGTGCATTATTCCCCCTCCGGGTGCCGACCGGGAGCGCCCCGGCACGGTTGATCCGGGACGATTTCGAGACCGTCCGCGAATGGGCTGCGTCGTATCGGACTCTCGGCGACGCCGTTGAGTGGACGCTGCGGCGGGACCGCACGTTCGGAGAGGTGCGCCTCCCGGCAGCGGTCGTCTTCGGTGATATCGACCTTCTTGCCCGTTTTCTTGGCCGTGAGTCCGCGGAACAGCTCAATCGCTTCCGTTCAGTTTCCCGGGAAGTACTCGATGCGCTGCCGGGGTTGCGGGGGTGGATCGGGGACACCCCGCATCGCATCCTTGCCGTTACCGACGATGTGCCGTCACTGATCGCCGTCACCCGCTGGTACCGGGAACACCCGCAGTCCGGGGCATATCTCCGGCAGATCCCCGTCCCGGGGATCGATACCAAGTTCGTTGAACGCCACCGCAGCCTTCTGTCGCAGTGGTGGGAGATCGTTGCGACCTCCCGCCCGACTGCATCGCCGGCGCTTCCCGATGGGCCCCCCGCGCCTCCCCCCGGGCCGCCGGCCGTACCCGATGGGCCCCCCGCGCTTCCCCCCGCGCCGCCGGCCGTACCCGATGGGCCCCCCGCGCTCCCCCTGGAATCGCCGGGGTTCCCGATCCGCTTCGGGTTTCGCGATCGTCCCGTGCTGGTGAGATTCCGCGTCCTCGACCCCGACCGCCCGATCGCCGGCTTCCGGGACCTCACCGTACCGGCGGATGAACTTGCGGCGGCGCGTCCCGAAGGAATCGACCGGGTCTTTGTCGTGGAAAACGACGTCACCGCCCTGGCATTTCCGGAGGTATCACGCTCGATCGTTATCTTCGGACGCGGCTTCCGGGTCGGCGAAGTGGCGGTGGTGTCCTGGCTCAACGCGGTCGACGTGGTCTATACGGGCGATCTCGATACCCACGGATTCGCAATCCTTAACCGCTTGCGCACCCATCTGCCCCACGTCCGGTCGATCCTGATGGACTCCGACACGTTGCTGAGCCACCGCGTCCAGTGGAGTCACGAGAAATCCCAGACCACCGCGGACCTTCCGTTGCTGAACCGATCGGAGCAGGCGGTCTACGACGCCCTCCGGTACAACCGCTACGGCGAGGGCGTACGCCTTGAGCAGGAGCGGATCTCCTTCGGCCGGATTCTCGAAGCTGTCCGGTCCGGGTGAGACCGTTTCCGTATGTCGCGACGCTATGGACCCCGCCGGGGGCGACTCGTATTTCCCCTCGCGCCGGAGATACGATGTCCCGTGTGACGAGGGGTGATGATCTCCAGGCGATAATCGACCGATCTCGAAGGTTGAAGGCAGCAGCGAATGCTCGTGCGGCACGGCGTCGGGACCACGCGTTGCAAGTCGCGAAAGACCTGGCCGCGGAGATGGGAAAACAGGACCGCTCGGTGAAACGGGTGATTCTCTTCGGGTCGCTTCTCCCGGGAAGGGCGTTTCGCGGAGAATCGGACATCGACCTTGCCATAGACGGGGGAGACATGCCGCTCCTGGAACGGATCGCTCTCGATGCAGACGTCTCCGTGGATATGATCGGTCTGGATGACGCCAGGCCCGGTATCAGGGAACGGATTCCGGAGGAAGGAATGGTGCTGTATGAACGATAGCGCAACCGATTATCGGCGCCTCCTGGCGGAACTTCAGACCGATGTCCGGGATCTGCAGGCGGTCGTGAGTGAAAACGAACGCGCTGCCGGTCGGATCGCGGCTGGTGCCGACGATCCGCTGGATTGGGCGGCCCTGGGGTATACGATCCACAACGTGTACGGAGTGATCGAAAACTACTGCCTCCGGGTCGCGAAGTTTTTCGAAAACGGTCTTGACCGGGACAGTCGGCACAAAGAGTTGTTGCGACGGATGACGATGGAGATTGAAACCGTCCGTCCCGCGTTGCTGAACGAGGCAACGTACCTGCTTGTGGATGAGCTCCGATCATTTCGCCATCTCATCCACTGCCGGAGATGAGGGTTCGCCCCGTGCGGTCCTTTTGCTCCTGTGATCCGCCCCGTGCGGTCCTTTTGCTCCCGCGATCATTTGTAGTATCCTCACCGGGAATGGACCGGAACAACGAATCGATACGGCACAACCCGTCTGCCGCGGATGCATCGGCGGATCCTACGGCGCCTCATCCGACCGACTCCGGGATCACCGGACCCGGCACCGGTTCGACCCCTGCCTCCGGGGAAAGCTCCGTTGCCACCCGTCTCGAAGGGGTGTGGAAGGTGTATCACCTCGGGAAGACGGAGGTTCCCGCGGTGAAGGGGGTCGATATCACGATTCGCACCGGCGACTTCGCCTCTATCGCGGGTCCCTCCGGGAGCGGGAAGTCGACGATTCTGAATCTGATCGGGTGTATCGATGTGCCGACCCGGGGGCTGGTGGAGGTGGTGGGTCACGAGACCTCGACCCTCTCGGACCGGCGGATCACGCGATTACGCCACGAGGCGATCGGGTTTATCTTTCAGTCGTTTAACCTGATGCCCGTGCTGAATGTATTTGAAAATATCGAGTTCCCCTTGCTGCTGGCGGGGAAGGCGCCGCCCCGGAAGGAGCGGCGGGAGTACGTGGACTTTCTCACCGATGCGGTGGGGCTCACGGAGTGGAAGAAGCACAAGCCGAGTGAGCTTTCCGGGGGACAGCGGCAGCGCGTCGCGATCGCCCGGGCGCTCGTAACCAAGCCACGGATCGTGCTGGCCGATGAGCCGACGGCGAACCTCGATTCGAAGACGGGAGCAGACATCATCGAGCTGATGAAGAAGATCAACGCGGAGCTCTCCACCACCTTCATCTTTTCCACCCACGACCCCACGATCGTCGATATCGCCGACCACATCATCCGTCTCCACGACGGAGAAGTCGTGGACGAAGAGCGGCGGTAGGGGTCGCGATCGATCCGATCGCCGTGCCCCGGGCCGATCCCTGCCTCCCATCGCTGCCGTTTGGTTTTACCCCCTCGCCGTGTCTATATTCAACGTATGAGAAAGCTTATTTATTTAGTAATATTAATTCTGGTCGGCGTGGCCGCACCGGGTATGCTCGTTGCCCAGGAGGTAGTCGACGAGACCGACGTCGATTCCGGGGTGGTTGAGATCACCGTCACGAGCCGGGGAATGCGCTTCGCGCCGTCGGAGATCCGCGTTCGCGAGGGTGTCACGGTACGTCTGACCTACGAGAACGGTGGTGGCGGCCACGACTGGGTGCTCGACGAGTTCGACGCCCGCACCGATTTCCTCCGGGGTGGTGAGTCGGATACGATCGAGTTTGTCGCCGACAGTGCCGGCGAGTTCGAGTACTACTGCAGCGTCCCCGGCCACCGCGCCCAGGGCATGTGGGGCACCCTCGTCGTCGAAGAGTGACCGGTGCCGCACCGCGGTATCAATGACACGACGACGGGTTCCTGACACCGCGGCGGGTACTAGACACGACCGCGGGTAACGAAGACCGCAGGTAACCACGGCCGCGGGGAGCCACGCCGCGGTAAGAGCGCGGATTCCGGGAGTCATTGACTGTCGCTGACTGTCGCTGACTGTCGATGACTGTCGCCAACCGACGCTGGACTGTTGATGACTGACTCTGTCGATGACTGTCACTGACTGTCGCCGACTGTCATTGGGAGTCGAAATCTTTTTATTTTCCCGCGGACCCCCGCAGCCCCCCGCTGGCCCCCGGCCCCCCGCGCCCCCCATCCCCCGCTCCCGCTGCCGGCATGGCCCCGGCCCCGCGTTACCCGCCTACATCCGCCTCCCCTCATTCGTCAGTTCGATTTACAAATACCGAATACCCGCCTATACTGCCCGCACCGAAAACCAATTCCTTTATCCAGGAGTACCTATGAAAAAGATCGTGTTAACCCTCGCGCTGCTTGGAGTGGCGATGGTGGTGTTTGCGTCCGGAGCCGGCGAGAGCGCCGGGGGCGCGGCGGACGCGGAGGGCGACCAGTCCCTGCAGCGGATTCTCGACAAGGGCGAGTTCGTCCTCGGCCTCGACGACAGTTTTCCGCCGATGGGATTCCGCGACGACGATGGTGAGATCGTCGGGTTCGATATCGACCTGGCCCGCGAAGTTGCCGCGCGCCTCGGGGTGGAGCTGCGTCTCCAGCCGATCGACTGGGATGCGAAGATCCTCGACCTCAACAGCGGCGACATCGATGTGATCTGGAACGGGCTCACCATCACCGACGAGCGCGAGAAGAACATCACCTTTTCGAAGCCGTACATCGCCAACCGGCAGATCGTGATCGTCCGCGAGGACAGCGGGATCGACACCAAAGCGGATATGGCCGGTGCGGTCGTCGGCATCCAGCTTGGTTCCAGCGCGGAAGATGCGATCAACTCCGATCCGGAGACGCTTGCTACCTTCGACGAGGTGAGCAAGTACCAGGACAACGTCCAGGCCCTCCTGGACCTCGAGGTGGGACGAATCGACGCGGTCGTCGTCGATGAGATCCTCGGTCGGTACTACATCTCCCGGAAGCCCGGGGTCTTTGCCGTAGCGAGTGACTTCTTCGCCGCCGAAGAGTACGGGATCGGCTTCCGGAAGGGGGAGTTCGCCTTCATGGAAGCGGTGGACGCCACCCTCGACGAGATGGTTGCCGACGGTACCGCCGCGGAGATCTCGGAGAAGTGGTTCGACGAGGACGTGCTGCTCCCGCGCTGACGCGCCTGCAGCGCCCGGGCTGACGCGTCTGCCGCACCGGGTCGCCCGCGTTGAGGCGCCCGCGGTGCCCGCTGTACCGGCATCGCCCGCGCTGCCGCGACC
>JBKHFT010000184.1:0-5067 GCA_046540055.1 Alkalispirochaeta sp. | reverse complement strand
AGGCGTCTTCCGTGCGATCCGTGGCGTACGAGCGTTTCCAGTCCGGGTCCGGTGCGGGAGCGGGGTCCGGTGCGGGAGCGGGGTCCGGTGCGGGAGACGGGTCCGGATCTACCATGGCGCTGCGCTGCACCTCGTCGTCCCGGGAGCCGTCGAGGACTCCGTCAAAGAGGAGGTACAGTCCCGCACCGGGCAGGAGATACATCACAACAAGTATCTTCCAGAACAGACGTCGATGAAACGCTTTTTCCGCATCCGTCGGCGCCGCCGCGCTCTCCCGTACGATCACTTCTCACACCTCCAGCAGATATGAAGCAATCCCCGTGCCGACTGTGCGCTTTACCGCGATTCGTCATCTCCGGACAGTATCCAGATTCGTGTTGCAGATCAGGGTTAAATGTGGCATCTGTAAACAAATAGACCCATCGATCAACGTGACCAACCGAATTGCGGCCGCCATACGGACATACGGCCGATTTTGCAACACGAATCTGTATACCCCCCTTGTCGTAACTCCGGTTACCCTGTAGAGTTGCGCCATGACTGCCGACGTCCTCTTCTCATTCGTCGGAAACCATGACCCCCTGCAGATCCCCGGCCCCGGCGACGACCCCGGACCGGTCCTCTCCCTCCTGCGGGACCGCCCCTTCGACCACGTCGTCCTCTTCATCACTCGCGGCGAATACGCCGAACGGGCGGAAGTAATCCGCCGCGTCACCCACGACGCCTCCCTCACCGCCGCCGCGACACCTCACGCCGATACCGCCACCGCGCCCCCGGCCGATACCGCTCCGCAGCCGCCCGCGGCCGACACCCCGACAACCGCCGGCACCCGTCGCACCACCTTCTCCTTCGTCGACATCGAACTCCAGAGCGTCGTCGACTACGAAGAGATCTACCGCAACCTCACCGAGTCGATCCCCCGGGTCCTCGAAACGCTCCCCTACCGGGGCACCCGCAACTACGTCCTCCTCGACCCCGGCACGCCGCAGATGCAGACCGTGTGGTTCCTCCTTGTCCGCTCCGGCGGCTTCCCGGCGACCCTCCTCCAGGGCATCCCTTCCCGCTTCGGCGGCGGCCGCTACCGCTGCCGCGAGGTCCGCCTCGACCCCGCGCGCTTTCCCCTCGAAGTTCGTCTGCGTTCTGAAAATGAACCATCCGGGTCTGCCGTAGCGGATGCTCCGTCCACTCGCGGCGACGACTGGACCATTCTGCGCTCCGAAATCGTCGGCGCCTCACCCGCGATGCGCGCCCTGATCGAACGCACCAACCGCGCCGCCCGCTACGACGACGTAACCGTGTGCATCACCGGCGAGACCGGGACGGGAAAAGAACTCCTCGCCCGGCACATCCACGAACGCAGCCCTCGCCGGGGCAAGCCGTTCATCCCCGTGAACTGCGGCGCCCTTCCCCAGGGACTCGTGGAGAGCTCCCTCTTCGGACATCGAAAGGGCGCCTACACCGGCGCCGACAGCGACCGCCCCGGGTCGTTCCGCAGCGCCGAAGGAGGAACGATCTTTCTCGACGAGATCGGCGAGCTCCCCCTCCCGGTGCAGGCGATGCTCCTCCGGGTGATCGACCAGGGAGAGATCACCCCCGTCGGCGAGGACCGCCCCCGACGCGTGAACGTGCGTATCATCGCCGCCACCAACCGTGACCTGCCGCAGATGATCGCCGAGGGCACCTTTCGCGCCGACCTCTACGAGCGGCTCCAGCAGGTTCCGATTCAGGTACCCCCTCTGCGGGACCGCGAGGGCGATGCGGTGCTTCTGGCGCAGACCTTTCTCGACCGCTGGAACGGCGAGCACCATACCTCCTTCGCCTTCACTCCCGAATCGATCGAACAGATCGCCCGGTACACCTGGCCCCGCAACGTCCGGCAGCTCCAGAACGTCGTACGTCGGCTGTGCATGTATCACGACACCCCGGAGATCGACGTCGCCGCGGTGGAGAACGCGATCTCCGGCAGCGATAGCCCGTCCCGTACCGCTGCCGTCAACGGGGGTTCCACCGTTCCCCCCGCGTACGGCGCCCGCGATCCCCGCACCGAAAGCGTTTCCGTCACCACCCCCTCCGGCGACACCTCCCGTCCCGTCCCGAATTACCCCGTCGATCTCGTGGGGCTCCTCGAGGAGACCGAGCGCACCTGGTACGCCCGGGCGCTGGAAGAGGCCGCCGGCAACCGGGCGGAGGCCGCACGTGTCCTCGGTCTCAAGCCCCCGGCGTTTCGCAAGGCCCTCAGGGAACGCTTCCCGGACCTCCTCTGAGAGAAACACACCATTGTGTATACAATCCCGGTATCTTGTCAGAATCTTGACATCTCCTGTATCGCGTGTTGACCTCCTGTTCCTACCCTTTACGCGGAGGTAATCCAATGAAACGAACAAGAACCATTTTTCGAGCGGTGATCGCACTCGCTGCGGTGGGAATTGCTCTCGCCGGGTGTGCTTCATCCCCGGACCGATCGCAACCGGAGGTCGGTCTGACTGAAAAAAGCCCGGTGCATATATCCCCCGCCTCATCTCCAGGGTCGCAGGACACCTACAGCAGCGGCGTAGTCGCCGAGGCCGTCAACGATTCGGTTCTCGTCGGATACGAGGTGGTCGTCGAGACTCAGGATGGCGCCCCGGTCTTCACCTTTGGTACCGACATCGATCAGGAGCGTCTCGAAGAGACGGATAAAGAGTCGGTGGTACCTGACCGCATCTTCTGGAACGGCCGGGACAACCAGAATCGGTTCGTCGGAGACGGCACGTATCTGTTGACCCTCTCAGTGACCGATGAAGAGGGCCGCACCACGGCAAGTCAACCGGTCTCGATCGTGGTAAACAATACGCCCCCCGATGCGGAGGTGGATATGCCGCACAACACCTTCTCTCCCGGTGCCGGGGACGAACGGAACACCGTATCGATCCGACACCATGGATCGGGTGCAACGGAATGGACCGGAAGGATCGTTGACGACGACGATGTAACAATTCGTCTCTGGAGTTGGGGCACCGACCTGCCGGAGACTCACGAATGGGACGGCACCGACGACAGCGATTCCGTGGTAGACGACGGCCGATACCGGTACGTTCTGCGCGGTACCGACGAGGCGGGAAACAGCGTTTCCGCAACCCTCCGCAACATCATTGTCGATACCCGGACACGTGACCTCGAACTCGACCGCAATCGCCCGGCCTTCTCACCCGATGACGACGGCGTTCGCGATTCGGTAACGTTCACACCGAAAGTTGCGGACTCGGTGGAATCCCTTGAGTGGGAATTTACGATCACCAACGAATCGGACGAGACCGTTATGGAACGCACCGGAAGCGATGAGGTACCCGGTTCGTTCGAGTTTACCGGTATCCGCGACGATGAGACGCTCCCCGAGGGTGACTACACCCCCAAACTCGCCGTGACCTTTCGTAACGGCCGGACCGGTACCGTCGAAGGACGGTCGGTGAAACTGGACGTGACCCCTCCCTCGGTAGAAGCCGAGGCAGAAGCGGATGAGTTTTCTCCTGAAGGCGGAAGCGAATACCAGACGATATCGTTCAGTCAAGAGAGCGACGATGCGGTGGTGTGGAAAGGGAAAATCGTCGATGCCGACGATGATGATACGATTCTCGAGAAAACCTGGGAAGACGACCTCTCCGAGACGTTTACCTGGAACGGTCAGACCGGACGCGGCGACGAAGCCGCCACCGGAGAGTATCGCTACGTGCTGACCGCCACCGACAGGGGAGGCAACGAAGAGGTTCACGAAACATCGGCGTTTCTCCTCGACCGGTCTGCACCGGAGGTGGATGTCAGCGTTTCACCGACCCCGTTCTTCCCCGCCGCCGACGACGAGAGCGAAGACGCTGCCGAGCCCCTCGCGATTTCGATCGAGACGGAAGACCTAACAGAGATCGCAGATATCACCGTCACCATCTATGATCCGGAAGAGAACGAGTTTGCAACGATCGACGATGTCGACACCGACGACGAAACGATTCACTGGAACGGTCGTGGGGACGATGGAGAGTTGCCGGAATCGGCGCGGGATTACACCGTTGCCGTCACCGTAGCCGACGACGTCGGAAACGAATCCACCGTGGAAGAGACGGTCCCGATCGGGATCATCGTCACCGAGGATCAGGAAGGCGACCTGCGCTTCCGCATCACCGGGATCCACTTCCCGCCCTTTGAAGCAGACTACACCAACGTCGACGACCGGGAGATGCTCGAAGAGAACCGGGAGACGATCGACCGGATCGCCGAGCTCCTCGATGAGTACCCCGACCAGACAGTACAGATCGAGGGACACGCGGTGCACATCTATCACGACGACGACGATGAAGAGCGACACCGCCGCGAACAGGAAGAGGTGCTGCTGCCCCTCTCGGAAGCGCGGGCCGAAGCGATCCGGGACGCCCTCGTCGACCGTGGTATCGATGAAGATCGTCTCGAGGCGGTCGGACGCGGTGGCGACGAGCCACTGGTACCCCACGACGATCGGGAAAATCGGTGGAAGAACCGGCGAGTCGAGTTCGAACTCGTCGGATAACACAGGTACTGATGGAGGCAACAATGGATACCCATGAAACATACCGAGAAAAGACGCGCATCAAGATTCAGGAACTCCAGGCCGAGATCGACAAGTTGAAAGCCAACACCGCCGGCCTCGCCGCGGAGTCGAGAAAAGCGATCGACGACCGGATCGACCACCTTCAGCGGAAGGTAGCACAGGGCAAGGAGTCACTGAAGAAAGTATCCGAAGCAACCTCCGGCGCCTGGGAAGGTTTCCGGGAAGAAACGGAGCCATGGATCAAGTCAGTGGAATCGGAGATCCGGGACCTGACGCGTCAGCTGAAACGCTGATACGGCGCAACCGCAATCGACTAATTGTGGTCTCCGGGCCCCCACCTTGCGTGGGGGTCCTTTTTTTGCCCCGCGATCCGGGCCGGCCCACCAGGCACGGGAAGGAACTCCGCAGAACGTCAGTTCGACCTGGATCACCGCATGAGACACAGACCGTACGTCGCGGCGCCGGGAGAGACGATAGTTGGAAGCCCGGAGCGACGCCAGCGGGAAACAATG
>JBKHFT010000183.1:0-5095 GCA_046540055.1 Alkalispirochaeta sp. | reverse complement strand
ATCGCGTATACGCCGCCTACCGCGCGTGTAGCTCGAGGCGCGTTACTTACGTGTAAAAACATGGAGTACGTCGACGCAGCCAGAATGCGCGGCGAGTCTCACCTTTATATCATGTTTGTAGAGATCCTCCCTAATACGATCGGTCCGGTTATCGTAGAGATCACCGCTCGGTTCGCGTATTCAATCGTGATGATCGCATCCCTCGGCTTTTTAGGGGTTGGCCTTCAGCCGCCGACGCCGGACTGGGGAATGATGGTAATCGAAAACAAGTCGATCATCCGGGCGGCCCCCTGGACGGTTCTCTATCCATCTCTCGCGATAGCATCCCTCGTCATCGCGATTTCGCTCTTCTCCGACTTTATCAGCAAGGTAATGATCCATGAGAACTGAACCGATTCTTGACGTTCGCAACCTCGACGTTGTCTACAAGACACTTACGGAACAGGTCGTTGCGGTCAAAGGCGTCACGTTCTCCGTCGGGGAAAGAGAAGCTCTCGGTATCATTGGTGAGTCCGGCTGCGGGAAGAGTACGCTTTCATACGCGATTCTCGATTACTTGCCCGCCAACGGGAAAAGCTCCGGGGAGATCCTTTTCAAGGGTGAGAACCTTCTGGACAAATCGGCCAAGGAGATGGAGCAGTACCGCGGGAACCGTATCGCGATGGTATACCAGAATCCGTACTCCAGTCTGAATCCGTCGCTGACGATCGGGTATCAGCTTGAAGAGGTGACGATGTTTCACCGCGGGTATAGCCGAAAGGAGGCACGGGAGCTTGCGATACAGACGCTTACCGACCTCTACATCGGCGATGCGCAAGGAACGGTAAAACGGTATCCCCATCAGATCAGCGGCGGAATGCAACAGCGGATATGTATCGCAATGGCGCTCCTCTGTCGCCCGGACCTCATGATCCTCGACGAGCCGACGACGGCGCTGGACGTCACCACCGAAGCGGTTATCCTCGACATTATCGCCGAACTCAAAGAGAAGTACGATATGTCGATGATCTATATCTCTCACGATATCGGGGTCATCAACAAAGTATCTGATCGGGTCGCGGTGATGTATCGTGGCGAGATCGTCGAGACCGGTGCCCAGAAGACGCTGTTCGAGACGCCGAAACATCCCTACACCCGGGCTCTTATCAACTGCATCCCGAGAGCCGGTGTGGTGAAGGAAAAGATGACCCTCAACACGATTCCCGGGTATGTGAAGCGGCGGAGTGCCACCGAAACAGGCTGCCCCTTCGTTGAACGGTGCGAGAAGCGCGCCCCGGGGTGTGAGGAACGTTACGGGATGAAAGAGGTTGAACCGGGGCACTTCAGCGCATGCGATCGCGCGTATGCGACGGATGTTGCCGATCGGGAACTCACTGCCCCGGTAGGGATTACTATGAAGGCCGGCGAACCTCTCATGGAGATACAGAGCCTCTCCAAGTTTTATGGTCCACCGAAGCGGAGGGTACGGGCACTCGACGGAGTGGATCTGGTCTTGCGCCGCCACACCGTACTCGGCGTTGTCGGGGAATCCGGCTGCGGGAAGAGCACGATGGGCCACACCGTGAGCGGCCTGTTCCAGCCGACGGATGGAAAGATCATCTTCGACGGGACGGACATCTCCGTTTCCTGGAGAAAGCGAAACCGCCAGACCCTGCGAGAGATTCAACTGATATTTCAGAATCCCGGAAGAAGTCTGAATCCCTCCTTTACGATCGAACAGATCATCGGTCGTCCGATGAAGAAACTCCTCGGCATTCAATCGAAAACGGAGCGGCGAAAACGAATCATAGATATCCTCAACAAAGTAGACTTGGGTGAGGAGTACATAAACCGGAAGCCGAGACAGTTGAGCGGCGGCGAGAAGCAACGCGCGGCGCTCGCCCGGGCGTTTTCGATCTCACCTGATCTCCTGGTGTGTGACGAGCCAACCTCCGCCCTCGATGCCTCGGTTCAGGCGTCAGTACTGAACCTCTTGGTGAATCTTCAGCGGGACTCGGGAGCTGCATACATCTTCATCTCCCACGATCTCAACGTGATCAACTACTTGAGCGACACGATCATGGTGATGTATCTCGGAAAGATCTGCGAGTACGGAACCAAGAGTGAGGTCGTAGGATCTCCCCGCCACCCGTACACCGAAGCGCTACTGTCGGCGGTACCGGATGTAGACCCCTCTTTACAGAAGAAGACGATTCGCCTCGAAGGCGCGCCGCCGAATCCCACTGAAAAGGTCCGGGGTTGCCCATTCGCCGGTCGGTGTCACCGCAAGGTCGGTGAGATCTGCGACACCGTCGCACCTCCACGGGTCGAGTTTACCGAAACCCATTTTGCCTATTGCCATATCCCTGCCGAGGAGCTCAAAGCAGAGGTAGGGCCTCAGGGTATCGCTTCCGCCACGCGGTGAGCGGGGACCAAGAAACGATCGCCATTCCCGGCAGTCCGGCTATCTGCTCCCGCTACGCTGCCGGGGAAGCGTTCGGGCCGAACGTAGTGCATGGGGGATGGCGTTGCCCACCAGCGACCCCCTGTCGTCCGACGGAGACGAACAAAGCGGAGCGTACCGGAGGAGGGCAAGGATCGTGCAGAAACGATTGTATCGATTACCCCGGACCCGATTCGAACGGGTGACCTACTGCTTAGGAGGCAGTTGCTCTATCCCCTGAGCTACCGGGGCGTGGGGGAGACTGTGCGGCATCGGAACGTCGCGGCGGTCTCCCGGACGGGACAAACCTTATGCGATCGGAGAAATCCGGGTCAATCCCCGGTGGTTGACGGCGGGGCGCGGTTGGGGTAGGGGTGTTAACATGATACACAGGACCGGATGATTCGCTTCACCGTTGTGTCGGCCCGGGTGCCGGCAACCGGGACATCGGGTTTCGCGATGATCGTGATGATCGGGATCGTTGTGATGCTTGGCGGGTGCGCGTCTTTACACGACGGGGTCGTCACCGCGTCAGGGAACGGGTTCGTCCTGCCGGAGGTTCCCTCGGGGACGGAGGTGGTGATGATACCGGCGCTGCCGGACCGCGGATTTCAGGTGGAGTATTTCCTCTACATCCCGGGTGATATTCGCCGGGGCGACCCGGTGAGGCTCCTGGTACAGTCGAACAATACGGGGCGGGTTAGCGACTCGCATCGGATGCACCGGGATCGGGCGCGAACCGATGCGGAGAGCGGATGGGCGCGGTACGTCGCGGAGGCGCTGAGTGTGCCGCTTCTGGTGCCCGCGTTTGACCGGCCTGAGGTGATCGGGATGACCTATACCCACGCTCTGGACCGGGATACTCTGGAGATCGCCGACGGACGGCAGGAACGGATCGATCTGCAGCTCCTTGCGATGATCGACCACGCGTCGGAGCTCCTCGCCACGGAGGGAATTACGGTGGAGGACCGGGTGTGGATGTTCGGGTTTTCCGCATCGGGGAACTTCGCGAACCGCTTCGCTGCGATCCATCCCGGGCGGGTTCGCGCCGTTGCCACCGGCGGGGTGAACGGGATGCCGGTGATACCGGCGGAGTTCCGGGAGGGACGGAGCATTCCCTATCACGTCGGGCTCGGGGATCTTGCGGATCTGACGGGTCATCGCTTTGACGGGTGTCGGTACCGGATGGTGTCGCAGTACATCTTCATGGGCGAAACCGACGAGAACGACACGATTCCGTACGGGGACGCGTACAACGAGGCGGAACGACGGATCACGGTCGAACTGCTGGGGCAGACGATGGCGGAGCGGTGGCTCCGGTCGCAGGAGATCTACCGGGAACTGGAGATCCCCGCCCAGTTTGTCACGTACCGCGGGGTCGGCCACGGGATGAATCCGGCGATTGCCGGGGACGTGGTGGCGTTCTTTCGCGCCAACGACAGCCAGGGATTCGCGGCGATCATGCCGTCGGCGCCGACTGCGGAGGGGCTCGCGGCGCGGTAGCGTCCGGATGCGCCGGGTAGCACATCGGGCGGACTGGACGGGCTCCGCAGACGTGACAGGTTCGATTTGATTCCTCGATTTCTGATCGTGGTGGTGTTACACTTGGGGTGTCAATTTCGACGAGGAGGAAGAGATGAGCAACAGAATGTTTGTAGTGTTAATTGTCGCCGCGGTGGTATTTGCGGCGCCGGTGGCTGCCGAAGAAGAGTTCACCCTGGAGGAGTTTGAAGAGAGTTTTGATACCTTTTCCGGGGAGTTTGCGAAATCGGTGCCGATGAATTCGATGATCGGTCTGAACTGGTCCGACGCGTATATCGGCCAGCTGTTGGGTGTTCCGCCCCACTTCGGTGTCGGTGTGACGACGGGTGTGACGACGATTCCGGGTTCGGTGTTTATCAATCTGGTTGATGACCTTGGAGTGGATACCAGCGGGGGGGTCGGGGATCTGGGCGCCTTCGGGGTGCCGATTCCGGGGTACGCGGTGGATGCGCGGGCCGGCGGCT
Organism: Alkalispirochaeta sp.; assembly: GCA_046540055.1. Classification (GTDB taxonomy): domain Bacteria; phylum Spirochaetota; class Spirochaetia; order DSM-27196; family Alkalispirochaetaceae; genus Alkalispirochaeta. Next base: position 667 of record JBKHFT010000183.1, on the reverse strand, counting down.
TTATCCTGCCCTTCGATGTCGGGGTGAAGGTAGGGCTGATTCCCTCGATCAAACTGGGAGCTGTGGAAGCAGAGTACACGAACGTCGGATTCGATGTCCGCTACGCAGTCCTCGATGGCGGTATTTTGCCGAAGGTTTCGGTAGGCGTCGGATACAACTACCTCAACGGTCGAATCAGTACGCCCCTGGGGATCGGAGACACCGAGATTACGAGCATCTCTGCCGACGCCGACGGGGATGGCACGGATGAGACGTACACCTTGGTAGTAGAGGATCCCGATCTCGATTTCGGGTGGCAGGCAAACGTCTTCGACTTCAAGGTCCAGGCGTCGAAGAGCTTTCTGATCATCGAACCCCATATCGGTCTTGGTGCGGCGGTCGGTTCGGCGACAACGACGACGGGGCTGACCACGGATGTGACGGTCCAGGGTGGCAGTGCCGATCTGGAAGATATCGCCAAAGAGATTTCCGGTGTCGATATCGATGAGAAAGGACTTGAACTCGAGACGGAAGTGAATCCCGTTTCGTTCCGCGTGTTTGGCGGGGCGTCATTGAATCTGACGGTGTTCCGTCTCGACCTGGGGCTGATGTACAACCTGACTTCCGGATCTCTCGGCAGCACGTTGGGAGCACGATTCCAGTTGTAACCGGGGCGGGGGCGCCGGGC
>JBKHFT010000182.1:0-5112 GCA_046540055.1 Alkalispirochaeta sp. | reverse complement strand
CCGCGAAGGGCCGCCGCCGCCGGAAGGATCACATCCTGTTCAGGAGTGCCATCCCCGTCTCACGGTACCGCTTCATCTCGTCCGCGGGGACCATACTGCCCCCGGTAGCCCACACCAGATGTGTCGCTCCGGATACAGCCCGCCCCCGGCCGTTCCGGTCCTCCGAGGTGGCGGTCTGCGTCGCATCGCCGAGAGTCATCGCGGTCCGCTCCGGCCCGACCAGCCCCGCCGCAGCCGAGGGTTCCAGGACCGTACCGTAATCACGATACGCCCGGGCGAGCTCCCGGAACATCGACTCGTCCGAAACAGTGCACACCCCGTCGATCATGTGGTGCATCCGTCGTCCGACGAACCCCGATGGGCGACCCACAGCGAGACCGTCCGCGGCGGTTCGGTTATCGATTCCGAAATCGTGAACGCTTACCTCCTCGTGGAGCCCCGTCGCGAGACCGAGGAGCATCGCCGGAGCGTGGGTCGGCTCCATGAAGAAACATCGTACCGCATCACCCCAGATCAGCTTGAGCCCGAACGCGACGCCACCGGGGCCACCCCCAACGCCGCAGGGAAGATAGACGTACAGCGGATGCTCCCCGTCGACGGTGAGCCCCATCCCGGTCAGCTGCGCCGCCAGGCGTTCCGCGGCAACGGCGTATCCCATGAAGAGCGTTACCGAGTTCTCATCGTCCACAAAGTGGCACCGCGGATCGGCGGTGGCCTGGCGGCGCCCCTCGGTGACGGCGGCGCTGTAGTCGTCGGCGTACTCGATCACCGTCACACCCCGGGAGCGCAGCAGTTCTTTCTTCCACCGTCGCGCGTCGGCGGACATATGGACGGTAACGGAGAAGCCGAGCTGCGCTCCCATCAGCCCGATGGAGAGCCCGAGATTGCCCGTAGACCCGACGGCGATCGAGTATCCCGAGAAGAACTCCCGGAAATCGGCGTCCCCGAGGCGAGCGTAGTCGAAACGGTCGCGATCCGCCCCGAGCAGTCCCGCCGATTCGGCCAGCGATTCGGCGTAGGTCAGCACCTCGTAGATCCCGCCTCGCGCCTTGATCGATCCCGACACGGGCAGTTCGTTGTCACACTTCATCAGGATTCGTTCGCCGCGTCCGGCGTACCGGTCCAGCGGTTTCACCGGAGACTCGATGATCCCCGCGGCGTCACGGGTCTCGGGAAACGCCCGGGCGATGTAGGGAGCGAATCGCCGGAGTCGCGCCGAGGCATCTGCGACATCGGCAGCGCCGATATCCAGACCGGGAAGCACCTCGGAAACGGGTCGCACCGCGGGGTTGATCCAGGTCACCTCCTCGAGACGTGCCGCGGCGGCGATCGCCGGGTCCGCCTCTCGCCACTCCCGGAACGTGCGCCCCTGGATCACCGTATCGTCGGAAGGCGTATTCAGAACTTCAGCCATAATACTTCGTACGGCTCCAACTCGATCGAGAAGAGAGCACCTTCCGCGGTGGGATAGACGATATCATCCGTCACGAGATCTCTCAGGACCCCCGTTTCCGGCCAGGGATACTTGTCCTTCCGGTCCCGGAACTCGGCGATCTTCGAAGAGAGGTTGTGGATTCCGAGAATCGTCTCCGGACCGCTCGGTCCGTCGTCGGTTGAGGCGTCGCCGGCGGGATCGGTGAAGGGTCCCCGGAGAATCACGAACAGGTGGGGATCACTCTCTATCACCCGCTGCGGACTCTTCGGGTGCAGCGCGGCTTCTCCCGACCGCGCGCGGAGCAGATTCTTGTACCCTTCGAAGACGAGGGCTCGCAACGACCCCTCCCGGGAGAGCTCCTGCTCGAGACCGGGGTAGAGCAGTTTCTCCCGGTTGATCGCGCGGTTCGCCCCGGTCCGTTCGACCCCTTCCTGCCAGTTTTCCGAGCCGATCAGACTGTGGATGTAGATCCCGGGAACACCGGCGAGGGCGAGCATCACCGCCTGACTCGCCAGGAACACCTCCGCCCGCTGCCCGGGAGGTAACACGGGGTCGGTGATCGCCGAGAGATAGTTTACGTTCATCTCGTAGGGGATCTTTCCGTCTGCGGTTGCTTTGTAGGAGATCCGCCCTCCCCGCTCCTGTACCGTGGCGATCATCGCGTTTCGTTCGTCGTCGCTGAGAATCCCGTGGGTCGGCAACAGACCGATGCCGTCGTGACTTGCACAGAAGTTGAAGTAACTCGCTTTCTCCCCCGGATCCGCAAGGGAGCCCGCCCACTCCTGAAGGTGGGACGTATCCTCCCGCAGCACCGCGTCGAGGAGCAACGGCGGCAGGGAGAAATTGTAGACCATATGCGCTTCATCGCCGTCGCCGAAGTAGGAGATGTTCTCCTGATGGGGAACGTTTGTCTCGGTGATCAGAATGCTGTCGGGATCAACCAGCTCCATCGCCCGACGAAAGAGCTTCACCATACGGTGGGTATTCGGGTGGTGGATACAGCTGTGACCGATCTCCTTCCAGAGGTACGCGATCGCATCGAGACGGACGACCTGCGCGCCGTGGGCGAGATATGAAAGGAACACATCGAGCATATCAAGAAGGACCGCCGGGCTCTCCCAGTTCAGATCCACCTGGTCTGCGGAAAACGTTGTCCATACATGCTCGGTTCCGCGAACCGTCTCGAACGGCGTCAACAACGGAAGCGCCCTCGGCCGTACCACCATACTCAGATCGGTGGAGGGATCGACGGTGATGAAATAGGTATCGTAGGGGGCCTCTCCGTTCAGAAACCCCTGAAACCAAGCACTCTTCGCAGAACAGTGGTTGAGGACAAGGTCCGCCATGAGGCGAAACTCACCGGCGATCGCCTCCACGTCCTCCCAGCTCCCGAGGTCGGGGTCGATCTGCCGGTAATCGATCACCGAGAAACCGTCGTCCGATGAGTACGGTGAGAAGGGCAGAATGTGCACCCCCGAGATCGTATCCTCACACAATTCGTCCAGAAACCGGTACAGATACCGCAACGGCGGGGTTTCATCGTTTCCGCGAACGCTGTCGCCGTAACTGATGAGGATCGAGTCGCCGCTACCGAGGGGAAACGTGCTCTCCGACGTCGAAAACTGTTGGCGGTGCTCCACCACGGCCGACCGGTACCGCTCGACAATCTCCATCACCCGTTCCGCCGGTCCGTCGTGATCCGGATAAATTTCGTCTACCAGTTGCTTTACATGCGCGTCCATACACACAAGAATAGGCTACCCGCGGCAAAGCCGCAATTTCTTTCGGGAGAACTCCGGTGGAACTTGTCATCTTTCACTACCATCTGCAACCCGGCGGTGTCACCGGGGTGATCCGGCAGACCGTCGAGGCGCTCCACGGGGCCTCCGGTGTCGTGGGCACGATCCGTGTCGTCTCGGGAGCTGTATCGGATGAGGTGATCCTTCCGGAGGGCGTCATCCGGGAGACGATGCCGTCGATCGGGTATCTCTCCCGTCAGCGCCTCGCCGAGTACGCCCCTCCGACCCCGTCGGGACCGGAAGCGGACCTCGCTGGTTCGGGCGGCGCTGACTCGGGAGGCCCAGCTTCGGGTCCCGTCGGCCAGGTCTCGCGGCGCGCCGTCGCAGAGGGAGCCCTGGAGCTGTCGACGCGGATCGCCCGGGAACTGCTCAACCGCTTCGGCGGTAAGGATCGGGTATGGTGGGTCCACAACCACCACCTCGGGAAGAACCCCGCCTTTACCCGCGCCCTCGTCGAGATTGCGTCGACCCGCCGGGACCAACCGATCGTCCTCCACATCCACGATTTTCCCGAATCGGGGCGATACGGGAATCTGCGCGTTCTTGCCGACGCCGGTGTCACCGACATGTATCCTACCGGACCGAACGTGCACTACGTCACGATCAACTCCCGAGACCGGGAGATACTCCTTGACGCGGGAGTAACACCGGTGACGTACCTGCCCAACCCCGTCGAAGCGGTGGGGGACACCGGGCCGGCACCTCCGGGAGAGGCGCCCTCCCCTCCCGATGCTCCACCCCCGGGACAGGCGCGCCCTCCTGCCGAATTACCCCCTCACGAACAGGCAACGCCCCTCCGGGATCGGCTCATCGATGCGTATCGTTCCGAGTTTCCCCGGTTCGGTCGGGAGGACCGGATCTTTCTCTATCCGGTGCGGGCGATACGGCGAAAGAATATCCTCGAAGCAGCCCTGATCACGATGCTCCAGGAGACTCCCGCCTCTCTCGTAGTGACCCTGCCGGGAGTTTCTCAGGCGGAGAAAAAATACTCGGCGATGGTGGAACACGCCTTTCGGGACGGTACGATCCCGGGGCTCTTCGGTATCGGCACCTCGATCGACCGATTCGGCATCGATTTCGCCGAGTTACAGAGCGAGTGCGACGTGATCGTTTCGAGTTCGGTCCAGGAGGGATTCGGATACCAGTACATCGCTCCTCTCCTCCTCGGGAAACCGTTGATCGCGCGACGCCTCGAGGTCATGAGGGACATCGAGGATCTCTTCGACGGGTACCCTCACACGTGGTACGAGCGCCTGCTGGTTCCCCGGGAGACACCGAGCCTCTCCGGCCCCGTCTCGCTCCTTCGCTTCCAGTACGATGAGCGAATCGACCGCCTCGAAGGATCGCTTCCGACGAAAGTCGTCGATGCCCTCCGGGAGGCGGTAGCCGAGCTTCTCGAGGGTGACACGATCGAGTTCTCATTCTTGTTGCCACAGATGCAGTACGTGGTGCTCCGGGACATCCGGCAGAGCGAGTCCTTTCGACGGGACGTAGGACGGCTCAATGCGGAGACACTGGACCTGATCGAAGGAACGGCGGCGGCGACCCCGTCCCCCCGGCGTGCAGCGGTAGAGGAGCGATTCGGGTATCGTCGCCACGCGGACCTTCTCCGGAAGGTACTGACCACCCTCGAGGCTTCGATCGCCCCCGAACATCGGGAGACCGACCGTGACGCCGTATCCTCGACCGGCGCAAACACTGCGCCCGAGGCGGATACCCCCGGTGCTCTCACGTCGGCGGAAACGATACTGGCCCGCTTCGCCGAGATCGGCTATCAGCGGCTCCTGTACGAGTAGTACCGGGTTTCCCGCGTCCCGCGGGATTCGTTCCTCCCGCCGGGTTCTACCGATTTAACATAACCATTATCATCACCAATTT
>JBKHFT010000181.1:0-5121 GCA_046540055.1 Alkalispirochaeta sp. | reverse complement strand
GCAGTTACCGTGAAGGGGCCGAAAGGCGAGCTGAGTCGCCCCTATCGGCCGGAAGTCACGGTTACCGTCGCGGACGGGAATGTAGTGGTAGACAGGGTCAACGAGTCGAAGAAGGCGAAAGGGTTTCACGGACTCTACCGCCAGCTGATCTCGAATATGATCGTCGGTGTTTCCGAGGGGTATACCCGGAACCTGCTGATCAACGGCGTCGGTTTCCGCGCCGAGGTGAATGGCGCGGCAATTACCCTTAACCTGGGGTACAGCAACCCGATCGAGTTCAGGCTTCCCGAGGGAATCGAGGCGATCGCCGAGACGCCCAACAAACTCTCGATTCGCGGAATCGACAAGGAACTCGTCGGTAAGGTTGCGTCGGAGATCAGAAAGATCCGGCCACCGGAACCGTACAAGGGCAAGGGTGTCAAGTACGAGAACGAGTACGTCCGACGGAAAGTCGGCAAGTCCGGTATCAAATAGAGTAGGTAAGACGATATGAAACGAGTGATTGAAAGGAATCGTCGCCGGGCGAGACGGAAACTCCGGGTTCGGGGACGCGTGAGTGGTACCGCTGCCCGTCCCCGGTTGAGTGTATTCCGGTCGAACAAGAACATTTACGTCCAGGCCATCGACGATGAAGCGCACCGGACGGTGGCTGCTGCTTCGAGCGTGAGCGGTTCGATGAAAGAACTGAAGGGCAACGTCTCCGACGGCGAAAAGGTTGGAGAAGCGATCGGAAAAGAACTCGTGAAACTGAAGATCACCGAAGCGGTGTTTGACAGAAACGGGTATCTCTACCACGGTGTCGTTCGATCGGTCGCCGAAGGCGCCCGCAAAGCCGGCATCAGGTTATAGGGGGTAATGCGTGGATCGTGGTACGGATAAAGAGTTTTCCGAAAAGCTCATCAAGTTGAATCGCGTCGCGAAAGTCGTGAAGGGCGGCCGTCGTTTTTCCTTCTCGGCGATCGTGGTGGTCGGTGACAAGAACGGTCGCGTAGGATACGGATACGGCAAGGCGAACGATGTTTCCGAAGCGATCCGGAAGGGCGTCGACAAGGCGAAGCGGAGTATGATCGAGGTCCCCCGGCAGAAGCATACGATTCCCCACGAAGTGCAGGGACGGTTCAAGAGCGCCAACGTGCTGCTCAAACCAGCCGCTCCCGGTACCGGTGTTATCGCCGGTGGCCCCGTTCGGGCGGTTCTCGAAGTGGGTGGTATCAACGATGTTTTGAGCAAGTCGATGGGAAGTCAGAACGCGGTTAACATCGTAAAAGCGGTATTTCAGGGGCTGACTGAGCTCATGAACGCCCGTGAAGTAGCGAGGAACCGCGGGAAGACGTTGAAGGATATGTGGGGGTAAGCGGTGAAAGTACGAATTACGCTTGTCAGAAGTCCCCTCGGGCGAAAACCGAATCAGCGAAAGACGGTGGAAGCTCTCGGATTGAAGCGGATCCGCCACAGCGTGGTCCACGAGTTGAACGGACCGATTCAGGGAATGATCAACACCGTTTCGCACCTGCTACGCGTTGAGGAAGAAAAATGAGAACGATACATTTACCGGAAGGTGCCACGAGACAGCGGAAACGCCTCGGACGTGGTGGCGGTTCGGGAACCGGTAAGACCTCTGGAAAGGGTCACAAAGGACAGAACGCTCGCTCCGGCGGAGGTGTTCGTCCCGGGTTCGAGGGCGGTCAGATGCCGTTGTATCGACGGATCGCACGACGCGGTTTCTCTAACTACCTGTTCAGGAAAGAGTACTACACGATCAACCTCGATGTGTTGACCGGTAAATTTGACGCCGGTTCCACCGTCGATCTTCAGGCGCTCCGTGACAAGGGGCTGATCGGGAAGAACACCGTGGACGTCAAGGTCCTTGGTCGCGGGGAGATCGATAAAGCGGTAACGATTCGGGGCTTGTCGGTATCTGCCGGAGCGAGGGCCAAGATCGAGGCTGCGGGTGGTACAATCGAAGAGACCGTAACGGAATCAACGGAAGGGTAAGGCGTATGGCCTCAAATCCGATCGCGGATATTTTCAGGATCAAGGATCTTCGCGAACGCGTACTGTTTACACTCGGTATGCTTGCGATCTTCCGGCTCGGCGCGGTGATTCCGATTCCCGGGATCAATCTCAATGCCTTGCAGACCTATTTCATGACGCAGCAGCCGGGGTCGGGAATCTCGGTTACCGACTACCTGGACTTTTTCGCCGGAGGGGCGTTTTCCCGGTTCAGTGTCTTTATGCTCGGGATCATGCCGTATATCTCGATGTCGATCATCATGCAGCTGCTGCTGCTGGTGTTTCCGGCGTTGAAGAAGATCTCCGAAGAGGAGGGGGGGCGCAAGAAGATCCAGCGGTACACCCGGTACGGAACGGTCATCGTCGCATTGATCCAGTCCTTCGCGGTTACCGTCTACGCCGACAGTATCCCTGACGCGATCACGATCGGTCGCGGCCTCTATACGGTTGTGTCGATGTTGTCGGTGACGACGGGTACGGTCTTCCTGATGTGGATCGGTGAACAGATAAACCAGCGCGGTATCGGCAACGGGATATCTCTGCTGATATTCAGCGGTATCGTTGCCCGGATGCCGAACGCGGTCTGGCTGCTGATGGAACGCGTCCGAAGCGGCGATCTGAACCCGGTCTTCGTGATCGTTGTATTCGCGATGTTCGTCGGGGTCGTCGCCCTGGTGATCTATGAACAGCGAGGACAACGGAAGATTCCGATCCACTACGCCAAACGTGTCGTAGGCCGGCGAATGTACGGTGCTCAGAACACCTATGTCCCCTTCAAGATCAACCCGTCCGGGGTCATTCCGGTCATCTTTGCATCAAGCGTTCTGACCTTCCCCCTTCAGATCGCCCAGGGGCTTGGGCCTGACGTGCGATGGCTTCAGCGAGTAGCGTTCTGGATGCGCCCCGACGGCGGTGCGTACCTGATCATCTATACGGTGTTGATCGTGTTTTTCGCGTACTTCTACACCCAGGTGACCCTCAACCCGATTGAGATCTCGAAGAATATCAGAGAGAACGGCGGGTCTATCCCGGGGATACGAAGCGAAAAGATGGAAGAGTACTTCACGCGAGTACTCAACCGGATTATTCTTCCGGGTTCACTGTTTCTCGCGTTTATCGCGGTGATACCGACGTTGGTTCAGCGATTGTTCAACTTTCCCCAGGAGGTTGCGTTCCTTTTGGGAGGTACGTCGCTGTTGATCATGGTGGGGGTCGATCTTGACCTCATGTCACAGATCGAAGGACATCTTCGAATGCACCATCACGATGGACTCACCAAACGGGGTCGGGTCAAATCGCGGCGCAGTCTGTAATGTACGGTAAGGTGGTAGTATGAAAGTTCGGTCAAGTGTTAAACCGATGTGTGCGAATTGCAAGGTGATTCGGCGTCGTGGCGTCGTCCGCGTCGTCTGTTCGAATCCGAAGCACAAACAACGGCAGAAGGGGTAATTGATGGCGCGTATCGCAGGTATCGATCTTCCGAATAAACACGTCGATGTGGCCCTCACGTATATCTACGGGATCGGTCGCTCGTCGGCGATCAAGATCTGCAAAGCCGCAAATGTCGACACCGAGCGACGGGTCAACGATCTGAGCGCTGAAGAGTTGAACGAGGTCCGGCAGATCATCGAGAACGACTATACCGTTGAAGGACGGCTTCGCACGCAGGTCTCGCTTAACATCAAGCGGTTGATGGACATCGGGTCCTATCGGGGACTCCGTCATCGAAAAGGACTTCCCGTGCGAGGACAACGGACGCGAACCAACGCACGTACCCGGAAGGGTAAGCGGAAGACCGTCGCCGGTAAGAAGAAATAGGGAGGGCCCGTACTTTGGCCAAAGTTACCAAGAAAAAGAAAGAAAAGAAGTCAATTTACGAGGGCCGTGTGGTTATCCAGGCTACGTTCAATAACACGATCGTTACGATCAGTGACATGAACGGGAACGTAATCTCCTGGAGCAGTGCCGGATCTCTCGGGTTTCGGGGGGCAAAAAAGTCCACACCCTTCGCCGCTCAGTCCACCGCGGAGACCGCCGGTCAGAAAGCGCTCTCGTCGGGGCTCCAGGAAGTTCACGTATTCGTAAAGGGACCGGGAGTTGGCCGGGAGTCGGCGATCCGCGCTCTCGGACAGCTCGGACTTCGTGTACGCTCAATAGAAGATATTACCCCGATCCCTCATAATGGATGCCGTCCTCGCAAGAGTCGGCGCGTTTGATCCGGTCCGGGAAAGGAGACAGGTATGGCTCGAAAAGCACTACTCAAAGGGTTTAAACGCCCAAAAGGGATCACCTTTGAACCGAGCGAATCCGGTCCGGACCACGGCACGTTCATCGCGTATCCCTTTGAACGGGGATACGGAACGACGATCGGGAACTCCCTGCGACGGGTTCTTCTGAGTTCGATCCCGGGCTGTGCGGTTACCGCCGTCCGGATCACCCTGTACGACAAAGACGGGAATCAGCGTTTTCTGTCGAGCGAGTACGAGTCGATTCCGGGAGTGGTGGAAGATACGCCGGACATCCTCAACAAGATCAAACGGCTTCAGATACGGCTTCCCGATGATGTCGATCAGAAGGTGGTCTTCGTCGAGTTCAAGGGATCCCAGAGGGTGACCGCGGCAAGTTTCGCGCTGGATGGCGTGGAGATAACCAATCCTGACCTTCCGGTAATGACCCTCATGGATGACGGGTGGCTCGATATCGAACTGCAGATCGATCTCAATCGCGGGTACGTACCGGCTGAACTGAACGAGCAGTACATCGACGAGGTGGGAACGATCGCACTCGACGCGGCGTACTCTCCGATTCGTCGGGTCAAGTCTTCGATCGAAAACACCCGGGTCGGACAGCGGAACGATTACGACAAGCTCATACTCGAGGTATGGACCGACGGGACGATCTCACCGGTTGATGCGGTTGGAGAAGCGGCTAAAATCGCGAAGGACCACTTCGACGTCTTCATTAATTTCAATGAGGATGATGTCGGCTCCGATGACGAGGAAGATGAGGAGATGAAGCTGGTTCGGGAGATCCTTGCCACGCCGGTGGATGAACTCGAACTGACGGTACGCGCCAGCAATTGCCTCAAGAATGCGAACATCAACAACC
>JBKHFT010000180.1:0-5142 GCA_046540055.1 Alkalispirochaeta sp. | reverse complement strand
AACGCGTTTTCTCGCAGTCACAGCGTCCCCCTTCCTTGTACCGTTACTATCGACCGATTCCGTACGGGAATTGACCCGGCAGGAACGAAAACGAGGGAGAAACCGGTACCGTCGGTACTGATTGACCGAGGCTCGACGCTTTCAGTGTGGCGGGTTACAACTCTTTCAGGGGGATCGGATCAGGAGCGGCGTTTTCACCTTCGAGTGCGGCGAGCTCCTTGAGAATACTCTTGGCCTTGCCGGAGATGTGTTTCGGTACCGTTACCTGGAGCTTGATATACATATCACCCCGGCGACTGCCGTTCACCACGGGTATCCCCTCATTCCGGAGGCGAAGAATCTTGCCGTGTTGCGTCCCGGAGGGTACCTTCACCTTCACCCGTTTTCCATCGAGCGTCGGGACCTGTATCTCCGCTCCCAGAGCCGCCTGGGTGAAACTGATCGGCACGGCGCAGTAGATGTCGTTCCCCTGCCGTTCAAAGTGCTTGTGGGGCAGCACGTGCACGATGACGTGGAGGTCTCCTGCTTCACCACCACCCCGGGGGGCGTCCCCCTGACGCGGGATCGTGATCCGCTGTCCGTGAGCGATTCCTGCGGGGATCGTGACCTTCACCCGCTGCCGTTTCTTCACCACACCCTGGCCGTTACAGTTGGAACAGGGGTTCTCCACAACGGTCCCCTCGCCGCCGCAGGTCGGGCACACCGACGCGACCGAAAAGAAACCGCTGCTTCGTCGCACCTGGCCGGCGCCGCCGCAGGTGGGACACGTTTTGCGCCCGCTTCCAACGGAGGCTCCCGTGCCGTGGCACACCTCGCACGCCGCCTCGCGTTCGTAGGCGACCTCTACTTTGGTTCCGAACGCTGCATCGGTGAACGAGATCTCAAGGTCGTAGCGCAGGTCCGATCCACGGGGCGGGCCACTCCGCCCGCGAGCTCCCCGCCCTCGTCCGCCTCCTCCGAAAAAGGAGTCGAAGATACCGGAGAAGTCGCCGAAAATGTCTTCGAAGTCCCGGAACGCCGAAGAGGAGAACCCTCCTCCAGCGGCGCCCATACCCTCGAGACCGGCGAACCCGTACTGATCGTAAGCACGACGCTTCTCTTCATTGGCCAGTACCTCGTACGCCTCCGTCGCCTCCTTGAATCGCTCTTCCGCGGCGGTGTCGCCGGGATTTCGGTCAGGATGGTTCTGAACGGCGATCTTTCGGTACGCTTTTTTTATCTCGTCCACCGAGGCGTCTCGGGAAACCCCGAGCACCTCGTAGTAGTCACGTTTGGCCAATGCTTACCGTCTCCGAAGATCAGGATTTGTCGTCTTCGTCGTCGACGACCTCGTAGTCCACATCCTCGACGTTTCCATCCCCGGAGGTGCTCCCCGAAGACTGCTCCGTCGTACCACTCCCTGCAGCAGCACCGGGACCGCCGGCAGCACCGTCAGCGGTACCGGCGTCTCCCTGTTCCTGCTGCGTCTTGTAGACCTCTTCGGCCAGCTTGTACGAAGCCTGTTTCAGTTCCTCCGTCTTCGCCTTGATCGCATCGACGTCATCACCGTCCATCACACCTCGGAGCGCCTCGATCGCGGACTGAATATTCGTCCTGTCGTCGTCGGTGATCTTTTCACCGTAATCGTTCATGCTCTTCTCGGTGGCGTAGATAAGGCTGTCCGCTTCATTTCGCGCCTCGATCTTCGTCTTGAGCTTTTTGTCCTGCTCGGCGTTCTCCTCGGCGTCTTTCACCATCCGCTCGATCTCATCCTCGGAGAGGCCGCTGGATGATTCGATACGGATCTTCTGCTCCTTGTTGGTCGCAGTATCCTTCGCTGAGACGTGAAGAATGCCGTTGGCGTCGATATCGAAAGTCACCTCGATCTGGGGAACTCCCCGCGGCGCCGGGGGAATCCCGACGAGGTCGAAACGACCAAGGGTACGGTTCTGGTTCGCCATCTCCCGTTCACCCTGGAGAACGTGGATCGATACCGCCGTCTGGTTATCCGCCGCAGTGGAGAAGATCTGGCTCTTTTTGGTCGGGATGGTGGTGTTCCGCTCGATCAGCTTCGTAAACACCCCACCGAGGGTCTCAATCCCGAGGGAAAGGGGCGTCACGTCAAGAAGGATCATGTCCTTCACGTCTCCACCCAGTATACCACCCTGGATCGCGGCACCCATCGCGACAACTTCGTCGGGGTTCACTCCCTTGTGGGGATCTTTCTTGAAGATCTCCTTCACGATCCGCTGTACCGCAGGAATACGAGTGGAACCGCCGACGAGGATCACTTCGTCGATATCTTCCGCCTTGATCCCCGCGTCTTTGATCGCCTGGAGACACGGACCCTTCGTCCGCTCCACCAGATCGGCGGTCATCTTTTCGAATGTCGCGCGGTTGAGAGTGTACTGGAGGTGTTTCGGGCCGCTCGAGTCGGCGGTGATGAAGGGCAGATTGATATCGGTGCTCTGGGTGGTCGAGAGCTCCTTCTTCGCTTTCTCCGCCGCTTCCTTCAGGCGCTGTAACGCCATCCGGTCCTTGCTGAGGTCGATCCCCTGCTCGCTCTTGAACTGTTCCACCAGCCAGTCGATCACCTTCTGATCGAAGTCGTCACCACCGAGATGGGTGTCGCCGTTGGTGCTCTTCACCTCAAAGACGCCGTCACCGAGTTCGAGAATCGAGATATCGAAGGTGCCTCCCCCGAGATCGTACACCGCGATCCGTTCATCCTTGCTGTCGTCACCGAAACCGTACGCCAGCGCGGCTGCCGTCGGTTCGTTCACGATCCGTTTTACTTCAAGGCCGGCGATACGGCCGGCGTCTTTGGTCGCCTGGCGCTGAGAGTCGTTGAAGTACGCCGGAACGGTGATCACCGCATCGGTGATCTTCTCACCGAGATAATCCTCGGCGGTCTCCTTCATTTTCTGGAGGATCGCCGCGGAGATCTCCGGCGGAGAGTACTGCTTCCCCGAGATCTCGACGCGTACGCCGTCGTTGCCATCCTTCGTGACCTTGTACGGGACCATGCCGATCTCGCCGCTTACCTCGGTGTATCGGCGTCCCATAAAGCGTTTGATCGAGAACACGGTGTTCTCCGGGTTCGTGACCATCTGGTTCTTCGCGGGTTGCCCGACCAGGCGTTCCACGTTGTCCCCTTTCTTTACAAAGGCCACCATCGACGGCGTCGTCCGTTGACCTTCGGCGTTCTGGAGGACCTCAGATTCGCCACCTTCGATAACCGCAACACACGAGTTTGTTGTTCCAAGGTCTATTCCGATAATCTTACCCATAGTTGTTACTCCTCACACGTTATTCAGATTCGCCGGAGGGCATCGACACCTTCACCTTGGCGGACCGGAGGACCCGATCGTGCAGGGTGTACCCTTTCTGATAGTCTTCCAGAACGATCGATTCATCGTGTTCCTGCCGTGGTTCCGTTGTGACCGCTTCGTGTTTCTGGGGATCGAAGATCTCACCGACCGAATCGAAGCGGGCAAGCCCCCATTTCCGCTCGAGCATGCTCGTGAGCTGATTCTCAATCAAAACTATCCCGTCGTGAAAGGAATCAAAGTCGCGAGACTCTTCAGCGGAACGTATCGCACGTTCAAAATCGTCAATGACCGAGGTCAAGTCAAGAAGCAGTTGCTGATTCGCGAACTGCACGGCGCTCTCTTTATCCCGGACCATTCGCTTCCGGTAGTTTTCCATATCAGCCTGTTTCCGGAGATACTGGTTCTTCAACTCCGAGTTCTCCGACTCGAGCTCCGCGATCCGCTCCCGCAGGAGAGCAGTCTCGTCGAGTTCGACGGTATCGCTGTCGTCGATCGGAGTATCTTTCGCGACGGCGTCGACACCTTCGGCATGTTCGGTCATATCCTCCGGAGCAGGTTCAACGCCGGCTTCGACCGGGTCCGTTTTCTCCTGTTCTGCCATAAAGTTCCTCTACGTAGCTTTCAGTGATTGAAAAAGAAAATACAAATACCCCGGCGGCAAGTCAACCGCCGGAGTACTGTTGGTGCCGGGGGGATATCATTTTTTGCCGGTGAGTTCGAGGATCAGCTCGACCTCCCCTTTGCTGACCTTCGTCGCCCGGGCGATGTCGTCGACGTTCCACCCCTGGTGTGCCAGTTTTTGCACCGTTTCACGGGCGGACATCGACGGCGCGCCACCGTCGACGGGGTTTTTCCGTGTCTCCTCCCGCATCAGTGAACCGAGGAGCTTCACCTGTTCTCCCGCATCCCGGCGAATCTCTTCGAGTCGTGTTTCCGTGCGGGCGAGCCACTCCCGCGCGGTCTGCAGCTCCTGCATCCGGGATTCCACATCTGCGAGGGTCTCTTCCAGCTTCGCCAGTTGGCTGACCGCCGAGTCGGTTTCTTTCCGCGCCGCCGCAACTTTCTTCAACTGTACCGCCAGCGCCTCGACCTGCCGCGGCATCGTCTCGATGCGGCCGGTGAGTTCATTCATCCGTATCTCTATTGCGGTCAGCGCCTGGCTGTTCTGCTCCAGGCTGTCGGTGGTCTGATCGATCAGTCCCCGGCGCTTTTCGAGACGGTCGAATCGCGATTCCACCTCTTCCTGCAGCTCGTCGAGACTACGCAGGCGCGCGGTGATCTCCTGTAGCTGCTCGTCGCTGCTGCCGACGTGTTCGATCTTCTGTTCAACCGACTGGGCCAGTCCGATCAGGCGCTTGTAGTCCTCCTCGAGGAGATCAATCCGTCGCTTGTCGGCGGTAAAGCGCGCCATCTTTTCCCCGACGTCGGCGGACATCTTTCTGATCTTGATAAACTGTCCCTCGATCTCCCGAACCTCGCCGCGAAACGCCTCAACCCTCGAAATCTCTTCCCGGAGGTTCTCGATACTCTCCTGGAGCGCCATTTTCATCGTGTCCGCCCGCTCGAACACTTTCGTCTGCTCGACAAACGCCTTCTGACGTTTGTCGATCTCGTTGAGGGTCGTCTGGAGGGTGCGAGCCTCTTCCTCGAGCTTGCCGAGAAGCTTCTCCCGCATCGCCTGAAACTGCCCGTGGGTGTCGTCGATGAGGGACCGGAAATCGGCGGCCCGATCGTCGAGGCGTTCGCCGATCGTCGACTCGTGGTCGTCGATCCCTTGCCGGATCGTCCGGTATCGCCCCTCGAACTCGTCGATCGCGTCGGTAGAAACGGT
>JBKHFT010000179.1:0-5343 GCA_046540055.1 Alkalispirochaeta sp. | reverse complement strand
GACTCCAGATTGTCGACCGACCGGTACGCCGCCTGAACCGGTACGTCGCCCGGCTGGTACGCCGCCCGGCTGGTACGCCGCCCGAACCGGTACGCCGCCCGAACCGGTACGTCGCCCGAACCGGTACGCCGCCCGACCGGTACGCCGCCCGAACCGGCACGCCGCCCGACCGGTACGCCCTATCACCGGTTTGTCTCGCACTACTTTACTGCACACCGTACCAATAGATTTGTTTTTATCGATTTTATTATATCGATATTTTGACAACTGTTTAGATCAGGGCTATCATAGTAGCAGCCGGGCCTTCTGCTGGGCACCATGAGTCACACCTTCGGGATCGGCGCAACACGGACTACAGGAGTTGCGTATGTCACACGTCCCACCCCCTCTCCCGTCAACGCAGGAAGTGATCACCGCTACCAGGGATATCGTCGACACCCTCCGGGACACCCCGGGCGGACTGATACCGGCTCTTCAGCGTGTTCAGGCGAGATTCGGATACCTCCCGGACGCAGCGCTGGAAACGGTATCCCGGGAACTCAAGATTCCCTACAGCGAGGTCGCCGGGGTAGTCTCCTTTTACTCCTACTTCACCCGGGTTCCCCGGGGTGCTCATACCGTCCGGGTCTGCCTCGGGACGGCATGTTACGTTCGTGGCGGAAAAGAAGTGCTTTCGGCGATCACGAAAGAACTGGGAATCGAGGTGGGAAATACGACGGAAGACCGGATATTCACTCTCGAGATCGGCCGCTGCTTCGGCGCGTGCGGTCTTGCTCCGGTTGTAATGGTGGACGACACCGTGCACCAGCGCGTCGGCGCCGCCTGCGTCAGGGAGATTATCGAAGGATACCGGGAGGTCGTTGCGGCAGGGGTTCCCGACGGGGACGGTGAGCAGGCATCGGCGGGCACCGGCGTGGCAGGTCACAAGGGCGACGAAATTAACGGAACAACCGGGGAGGCGATGCGATGAACGGAACCGATCAGAACCGCGAAACATCGGGAACCCGGACGCGCCTCGACAGTCCGGCCGATTTTGACCGTCTGCTCGCGCGCATCCGAAACGATGCGGGAGCGTCCACACCGACGTCTGCCGGAGCGCAGCGAAGAATCCGCATCTGCCACGGGGGTGGGTGTCTCGCCTCCGGCGCGTGTGAGCTCTCCCGTGTGTTTGCCGCCGCCGCGGAACGGAACGGTACGGATCTGGTCATCGAGCCGACGGGGTGTATGGGGCCCTGCGTTGCGGGACCGGTGCTTGCGGTTGACCCGGAACGGGTGTTCTACGAGAACGTCCACCAGGAGGACGCCTCGGAGGTCTTCGAAAAACATATCCTCCAGGGGACGCCGGTAACGCGCCTCCTTCACCGGAACATCGGATCCGGAGAGATCGCCGCCGTCGAGGACGACATCGACTTCTTCGAGGCACAGACGCGGATCGTGCTGCGGAACTGCGGGAAGGTGAATCCGGAGGTGATCGAGAGTGCCCTCGCCGCGGGAGCGTACCGGGGGCTGGTGACCGTTCTGGACAGGGGAGCCCCGGACGAGGTGGTCGAGACGATTCTTGCGTCAGGACTGCGTGGCCGCGGTGGAGCCGGGTTCCCGACGGGGAAGAAGTGGCAGGCGTGTGCCGCTGCCGAAGGAGACGAGAAGTACGTCCTCTGTAACGCCGACGAGGGAGACCCCGGGGCGTTCATGGACCGCAGCGTTCTCGAGGGCGATCCTCACACGCTCATCGAGGGGATGACGATCGCGGCGTACGCCGTCGGTGCCCGTCGCGGGTACGTCTACGTACGAGCCGAATACCCCCTCGCGGTGGAGCGCCTGGAGCGAGCCCTCGCCCAGGCACGGCAGTACGGGCTTCTCGGAGAGTCCATTCTCGGCACGCCCTTCTCCTTCGACCTCGAGATCCGGATGGGCAGCGGCGCCTTCGTCTGCGGCGAAGAGACGGCACTGATCAACAGCATAGAGGGTCGCAGGGGCGAACCGCGTCCTCGTCCGCCCTTTCCCGCAGAGGCGGGTCTCTGGGGAAAACCGACGCTCCTGAACAACGTCGAGACCTACGCCAACGTTCCCCCGATCATCACCAACGGCGTTGAGTGGTTCCGTGGAATCGGGACACCCGAATCCCCGGGAACGAAAGTATTCGCCCTGGCGGGAACGGTGGTCAACACGGGCCTCGTGGAAGTGCCGATCGGCACTCCCCTGGGAGAGCTGATCTACGATATCGGCGGCGGTATCCGGAACGGGAAGGAGTTCAAGGCGGCGCAGATCGGAGGGCCCTCGGGAGGGTGTATCCCGAAAGAGTTTCTCAACGTACCTCTGGACTATGCGGAACTGAACAAACTCGGGGCGATCATGGGCTCCGGGGGCCTCATTGTGATGGATGAGGATACCTGTATGGTCGACGTCGCGCGGTTCTTCCTCGAGTTTATCCAGGAAGAGTCCTGCGGGAAATGCGCTCCCTGCCGGGTGGGTACGAAGCGGATGCTCGAGATTCTCGAACGCATCTGCAACGGCGAGGGCGAAGAGGGTGATATCGAAGAGCTCGAACGACTGGGTGAGCGGATTCGCGATACCGCGCTCTGCGGGTTGGGACAGACCGCGCCGAACCCGGTTCTCTCGACGATCCGTCACTTCCGCGACGAGTATGAGGAGCACATTCGCGACCGCCGGTGCACCGCCGGGGTATGTCCCGGCCTGGTTCGGGCACCCTGCCAGTCGGGATGCCCCGCCGGTGTCGATATTCCCGGATACATCAGTCTCGTCGGAGAACAGCGGTACGCCGAAGCGCTTCGGCTGCACCGGAACCGCAACCCTTTTGCGGCGGTATGTGCCCGAGTCTGTTTCCATACCTGTGAGAACAAGTGCCGCCGGGCGTCCCTGGATGCCCCCGTCTCGATCAGGGCGGTGAAACGGTTCATGGTGGATCAGGAGGTGACCCTCCAGCTCCCTGAGGTGCGGGAAAACGAGAGGAACGCGGAGCGGAAGATCGCGATCGTCGGCGCAGGGCCCGCGGGACTCTCGTGTGCGTACTTCCTCGCCCGCCTCGGGTACCGACCGGTCATTTTCGAGGGTGGACCCCGACCGGGGGGAATGCTGGTACAGACGATTCCGGAGTACCGGCTGCCTCGTGAAACCCTTGCCCTCGAAATCCGCATGATCGAACAGATGGGCGTCGAAATTCGGACGAACCGCGTCCTCGGTCGGGACTTCACGCTCTCGGACCTCCGGGGCGAAGGATACGACGCAGTGTTCCTCGGTGTCGGAGCACCGGACAGTCTCGGGATGGGAATCCCCGGCGAACAGGCGCCGCAGGTGGTCAACGCGATCGAATTTCTCAAGGAGTACAACATACGTGGTTCCGTTCCGGTAGGCGATCGCGTCGTGGTCGTCGGCGGTGGAAACGCGGCGATCGACGCCGCACGCACCGCGGTCCGCCTCGGTGCGGAGGTGACCGTGATCTACCGTCGTACCCGGGACCAGATGCCCGCATACGAGGAGGAGGTGGACCAGGCGCTCCTGGAGGGAGTTACCCTTGAGACTCTCACCCAGCCGACGGAGATCGTCACGAATGAGAGCGGAAGCGTCACCGGTATCAGATGTACCCGCATGACCCTCGGGGAGTTCGACCGGAGTGGACGTCGACGCCCCCGGGCGCAGGGGGACGAGGAGATTCTGATAGAGACGGATCAGGTGATCGTCGCGATCGGGCAGCGCCTGGATCTCTCCTCGATCACCCGGGACGTCGAGCTGGAGCCTAACGCGGCAGGGTTCGTCCATGCCGATCCCCAGACCGGCGTAACAACGATGGAGTGGCTCTTCGCCGGCGGTGACGCTACATCGGGGCCGTCCAGCGTTGTCAGGGCGATCGCAGCCGGTGAGCGTGGCGCCTTCGGGATCGATCACTACCTGACCGGCGGAGACCACGCGTTCTGGCGGGACCCGGTCCCGGTAGACACCGAGTACGACCCCACCGCCGATCCGGCGCCGTACGCACGGGAGCCGATTCCGACCCTCCCGGTGGATCGAAGAAAGCGCACCTTTGCCGAAGTCGAGCAACCGTGGTGCGAGGCGGTGGCGCTCCGGCAGGCAAAGCGGTGCCTGCGCTGCGACTACGGTACATCGATTCCCGCCGTCCGGAACGGCGGATCGGCACCCGTGAAGGAGGAGAGCAATGCCTGAGGTTACGATCAATTCGAAGACGGTCCACGTTCCCGACGGATCAACGATCCTCGACGCAGCGCTCGAAGCGGGGATCCACATTCCGACCCTCTGTTACCTCCACGGGCACGATCCTCTCGGCGCGTGTCGCGTGTGCACCGTTGAAGTCGAGGGAGCACGGAATCTCGTCGCCGCCTG
This sequence comes from Alkalispirochaeta sp., assembly GCA_046540055.1. Classification (GTDB taxonomy): domain Bacteria; phylum Spirochaetota; class Spirochaetia; order DSM-27196; family Alkalispirochaetaceae; genus Alkalispirochaeta. The sequence continues at coordinate 987 of JBKHFT010000179.1, read as the reverse complement.
CGCTACCCCGGTTCGGGAGGGAATGACGGTCCGGACGACCTCCCGTCGCGTCAGGGAGGCGCGCAAGACGGTGATGGAGCTCCTGTTGAGCGAGCACGACGGCGACTGCACCTCCTGCGATCGCGGTGAAGACTGTGAACTGAAGAATCTCGCGTACCTGACGGGTGTTCGGGAGCTCCCCTACCACGGCGAGAAGCCCCCTGCCCATCCCGACCGCACCACCGCGGCGCTCTCCCGGGACCCGGCGAAGTGCATCAAGTGCCGGCGCTGCGTCACCGCGTGCAACGAGATTCAGCACGTAGGGGCCCTCTTCCCGCAATATCGGGGGTACGCGACCCAGATCGCCCCGGCCTTCGCCCAGGATCTGGCGACCGTCGCGTGCGTCCAGTGCGGGCAATGCGCCGCGGTGTGTCCCACCAGTGCGATCACCGAGGTGCGCCACATCGACGGCGTACTTCGGGCCCTCGACGATCCAGACCGGATCGTCGTCGTTCAGACGGCACCGGCGATCCGTGCCGCTCTGGGGGAGGAGTTCGGCTATCCTCCGGGAACGCTCGTGACGGGCCGGATGGTCAGCGCCCTCCGGGAGCTCGGATTCGATTACGTCTTCGACACCAACTTTACCGCAGACCTCACAATCCTCGAGGAAGGAACGGAGCTGCTCACCCGTCTCAAACGCGCTCTCGTGGACGGAGAGACGGTCCCCCTGCCCCAGTTTACCAGCTGCTCACCGGGATGGATCAAATTTGCCGAACACTTTTATCCGGAGATCCTCGATCACATCTCGTCGTGTAAATCGCCCCAACAGATGTTCGGCGCTCTTGCGAAGACGTACTTCGCAGAACAGCTTGCGATGCCGCCGGAGAAGATCACCGTCGTCTCGGTGATGCCCTGCACGGCAAAGAAGTTCGAGGCTCAGCGGCCGGAGATGAACGCGAGCGGGATTACCGACGTTGACTACGTCCTCACCACCCGGGAGCTGGCGCA
>JBKHFT010000178.1:0-5422 GCA_046540055.1 Alkalispirochaeta sp. | reverse complement strand
ATCCTACGCTCTGGAGGTCACTTTGCCCATTCCTGCCCATTGGTCCAACCCTGTTTGTAGCCACTTCATCGCTCCAATAGCAGGCAAGACGGGTGCCGGCATCCGGCTTACGCCAAGCGCGACCTTCTCGCGTCCGTGTCCGCATCAACAGGCTATTAGATACGTTAGAAGGATAACGTTCCGCCGAGGTGGCGCTGGACCATCCGACGGTCTTTCTCCCCAAGGGATCTCCACCATTCCCGGATCATCCCGATCGGCACCGCCGCAGTATTGTGCCGGGTGACCAGTGGATACTCCGTCGCGACCCCGTGGTACTCGAGGATACGGAACTTCTCGACCACAAGCTCGAGGCCCATCAGCGCCAGGGGCGTCGGGATGAGAGCGAGTCCCGGCAGAGCGGGGAACCCGCGACGCAGTACGAAGAGAGACCCGACCCGATCGACAGGGGGCTGTGGCTGTTCGGTGGCGGGCGTGTCGGTCGTCGAGGGCTCTCCTTCCACCAGAACAAAGTGAACCCGGTACTCCCGTTCCGCCGTTTCGATACAGGATTCGACGTAATCGGGAACAACGACGGTGTCCACCTCGACGATTCCGATCGCGTCGAAGGATTCTCCTGCGGCGATCGACGCACCGATTGCGAAAGGCGCCAGGGGGCGGGAGGGATGGGGCGTATCGAGGGGGATCTGTCGCACCCCCGGGATCGCGTCGATCCACTCCTGTTTCGCGCCGTCGGTGACGACGATGTGCGTTGCCGGGACGGTCTGGGCACGAACGGCATCGATACACCGTTGGATCGATGCCCGGGACTCGTCGGTGCAGGATGTAACGATCGCGACGTTCATCGGCGGCGATTATAGCACGGACCGGCCACGACCGGTGAACCTGCGCCGGGAATGTGGTATACCATAGAACCGATGGCATACCGATTTCTGATCATCGACGACGAGCCGGTCGTTCGCGAGGGGATCTCCACCTCGATCGACTGGGAAGCCCACGGATTCGAGTTGGTCGGGGCCTGCCGGCACGGCCGGGAGGGCCTTCAGGCGATTGAAGACCTTCGTCCCGAAGTGGTTCTCACCGACATATGCATGCCCTTTGTCGACGCGCTTGAACTCGCCGCGGCGATCGGTGAGGAGTATCCCGCGGTGCGGACCCTGCTCCTTACCGGTCACGACGAGTTCGAGTATGCCCAGGCGGCGATCAAGCTGAAGGTGCAGGATTTTCTCCTGAAGCCGATCACCGCCGAGGAGCTTCGGGGTGTCCTGGACGCGCTCAGGGTAGAGATGGACCGGGAACGGGAGAGTCGCAGTCGTATCGACCGGCTGGTGGAACAGGTGCAGGCGAGCCTCCCGGTCTACCGGGAGCGTTTTCTGAACAGGCTCGTCCAGGACACGCCGGCGGAAGCTGAACGGAGACGGGCGTTCGAGCTACTCGATCTGCAACTGCCCGGGCCCGCCTACATTGCCCTTGTGGTGGACCCGGACGCGACGGCGCCGGACGAAGATGAACCGATCGGTCCCGATGTCGACGAGCGCATCATCGCCGTGGCGGTCCACGACCTCGTTGACCGCGCCGTGGCACCGATCGACGGGGCGGTTTCCTTCGCGACTCCCCGGGAGGAGACGGTTGTCCTTCTTTCCCTCTCCGATGGTGCGGCGGCGACGTCCAGGGCGCTGGCGATCGCCGAGGCTATTTCGGACGCGGCACTCCGGGAACTCGGACACACCGTTTCGATCGGGGTCGGTGAGGTGGTTACAGATGCGACGGCGATCGTTCGTTCCTTCCGGGGAGCGATGAGCGCACTGGATCACCGGCTCGTTCTCGGACCGGGTCAGATCATCACGATCCAGCAGGTGCGGGGTGGCACGCCGGAGGTCACCGTCCCGGAGACGGTATCCCGGGCGCGGGTGCTTCAGGCGATGACCGCGGGGGTCGGACCGGAGGTGGAAGCGGCGCTCTCCGAGGTTGTCGCCGCCCTCCGCCGGGAGAGCGATGACGTCAACGGTTCCGTCGTGTTCATGCACCGACTCCTCGCCGACGCACTGCACGCGATCGAGGCGCTCGGGGTGGATTATCGCGAGGTTTCCTCCCTCGGTCGGAATCCCTTTGAACGTCTTAGCGAGATGAAGACCCTCGGTGAGATGGAGCGTTAGTTTTACAGAGTCGTCGAGGAGACCCTCACGCTGCTCGGCTCCCGGCGGGTGCAACACTCGCTGCGGAAGGCGATCGCCGCCGCCGAATATGTCGACACCCACTACGCCGATCCGGATCTGTCGTTGCAGGCCGTCTGTTCCACCCTGGGGATGAGCAAAAGCTATCTCAGCCCGATCTTCAAAGCGCACACGGGGATGACTTTCGTCGAGTACGTCACCTTCCGTCGTACGGAAGAGGCGAAGATTCTCCTCGCGTCGGAACGGTACAGGATCTATGAGATTGCCGAACGAGTGGGGTTCCGGGACGCCCATTATTTCAGCATGACTTTCAAGAAGCAGACCGGCGTGACACCCAGGGAATACCAGGATTCGGTGGCGGTCGGAAGCCGATGAAAGAGCGATCCCGGAGACTGCAGGCAACGATCACCCTCGCCTTCGCGGTACTTGTCTTCGCCACGGCCCTGGTAATGGCTCTCATCTCCTATGCGTTCACTGCCCAGGCGGTGCGTCAGACCTCCCGGGACTATACGGTGCAACTCATCGATCAGGTTCATGAGGGGATCGATTCGTATATCACTCACATGGAGAGCATCGCCGAAGTGGTTCAACTGAACGAGCGGGTACAGGAATACCTCGGTCGGACCGGTCCGGTCCTGCCTTCCGTGGCAGAGGAGTACCGGCGTCGGATCACGGCGTTTCTCAACTCGATCTCCCGGACGAGAAATGACATCTCTCTTATTCTGATCGCCGGCCACAACGACGAGGTTCTGACCCACGACCCGACGCTGAGACTGAACCCGGTGGTCGATATCCCCACCCGGGAGTGGTACCGTCGGGCGATCGATGACCCCGGTCGTGCCGTGGTCTCCTCTTCTACCGTTCAGAACGTGATCGACGGGCGCTACCGGTGGGTGATCACCCTGAGTCGCACGATCAATGACCCCGCTACCGGAGAGGAGTACGGTGTGATGCTGGTGGATCTCAACTTCTCGGTGATTCGCAGCCTCCTGAGCCGGGTGGTTCTTGGTCCCCGGGGATACCTCTTCGTTGTCGACGCCGAGGGTGGCATCGTGTACCACCCCCGACAGGAGCTGATCTACAGCGAGCTCGAGCGGGAATACATCGAAACCGCAGTGGCAACGCGCAACGGCTCCTTCTCCGTTACCGACGAGAAGAGGGAACGGTTATATACGGTCAGTACCTCGCCGCGAACGGGGTGGCGGACGGTAGGGGTCAACTACGTCTCGGAACTGGTGCAGAACCGGCGTACGATCCAGGGGTACTACATCTCGTGGACGGTGATCTGCATCGTCCTTGCCGTCTTCGTGGCGGTGTTGATCTCTCAACGCCTCTCGATGCCGATCCTTCGCCTCCGAACGACGATGCGCGTCGTTGAACAGGGAAATTTCGATGTTACCGCCGATATCACCCGCCGCGACGAGATCGGTGATCTTGCCCGGGATTTCAATATCATGATGGCGCGTATCAAGGAGCTGGTCCAGACGAACGCGGAGGAGCAGGAAGAGAAGCGGAAAAGCGAACTGATGGCGCTCCAGAATCAGATTACCCCGCACTTCCTCTACAACACGCTCGACTCGATCGTCTGGATGGCGGAGGGCGGACAGAACGAAGAGGTGGTAAAGATGGTCTCCGCCCTGGCACGGCTTCTGCGCCTTTCGATCAGCCGCGGTGAGGAATTCGTGACGATCCGTGACGAGATCGCCCACATCGGTCATTACCTGACGATCCAGAAGATGCGCTACCGGGATAAACTCGATTTCAATATCACCGTGGATGAGGAGATACTGGGGTTGTACGTACCGACTCGGCTCGATCACCCAGGATCCCTACCAGATCGGGTACAAGGCTGTTGAGCTTGCCTACCAGGCCGCCATGGGCGAATCGGTCTCCGATGTTGATACCGGTGCGAAGTTCTACGACGCCGACAACATGGACGATCCCGATCTCGCGCAGCTTCTCTACGATTGATCCGTACCGGCCCGCTCCTTCGGGGGCGGAGCCGGGGTAATCACGATTATCTGTCCCTGGAGTTCGGATTCCCCGCACTCCCCGGGACCCGCCGGCGCTATAATGCGGACCGTCCGCAGCGCCGTGCGACCCGCCCGCATCACGATGCGGGCATTTTTATTGCGAAATCCCGAAGAAACACATGCGAAAAACTTGCGATTAGTTTACGAATTGGTTATGATATCGCGTAAAGATGACACCAAACGTAACGGACCGCGAACGCGACATCCTTACCGTCCTGGCTGACGATCCCTCAACGGGAGTAACCCGTCTGGCGGAGATCCTCGGGGTGTCCCAGGTCAGTATCCGGTCATACCTCAATGCCCTTGAAGAGAAGGGGTATCTGATCCGCACCCACGGCGGTGCGATGACGACTTTTCACCCCCGGATTCTTGAACGGCAGCAGGCCGAAGAGCGGCGGAAGCGCCTCATTGCGAAAGCTGCTGCGGGGATCGTACGGGACGGCGATACGATCATGATAGAGGCGGGAACCACCACGGCGCTGATCGCGCGATATCTCCTTGGAAAACGGGATGTGATGGTGGTGACCAACAACACGCTGGCCCTCGCCTCGGGACGAGGGAATCCCGGGCTCAGGATGACGGTGATCGGCGGTGAGTATCGCCCCGCTACGGAGAGCCTCGTGGGTCCCCTCGCGGTGGAGGATCTCGCACGCTTTCACGTACGTCTCGCCTTTGTAGGGACCGACGGGTTCTCGGTGGATGCGGGATTCACAACGCACCTCGTCGAGGGAGCGGAGATTGTACGGAAGATGGCAGACCAGGCGGAGACGACCGTCGCCGTCGCGGACAGTACGAAATGCGGTCGGAAGGGATTCGTCCGCGTTCTCGAAGCCGGTGAGGTGGACGTCCTGATCACCGACTCGGGGATTCCCGTGGATGTGAAAACCGCCCTCATAGAGGTGGGCGTCGACGTACGGGTAGTAGACCTGCCCGTGGAGGAGCAGTAATGGCAGAAATCGTAGTAATGCCCCAGGCGGGAAACAGCGTAGAGAGCTGCATCGTCGTTTCCTGGCGTGTGTCCGAAGGTGACACCGTCGCGGTTGGGGATATCCTGTGCGAGATCGAGACCGACAAGGCGACGATAGAAGTGGAATCCACCGCGGCGGGGACCGTCCTCAAGCGGTACGCCGAAGAAGGCGATGAGGTGCCCGTGAAGGATCCCCTCGTCGCAGTGGGAGACGCGGGGGAGAGCGCCCCCGGCACGGACGGGGCCGCCGG
>JBKHFT010000177.1:0-5426 GCA_046540055.1 Alkalispirochaeta sp. | reverse complement strand
ACGCGAGCGGGATTACCGACGTTGACTACGTCCTCACCACCCGGGAGCTGGCGCACTTGATCAAAGGGTACGGCATCGACCTCCCTTCCCTGCCGGAGGGAACGATGGACACCCCTCTCGGCCTCTCCTCCGGCGCGGCGGACATCTTCGCCAACACCGGCGGTGTCATGGAGGCGGCGCTCCGGACGGTCCACGAGATCGTCACCGGTCGCCCCCTCCCGGGGAAGGACCTCCACGTTCAGGAGATCGCGGGACTGACCGGTGTAAAAGAAGCGGCGGTGACGATAACCGGCGCCGTCCAGGACTGGTCCTTTCTTGAGGGGGTTGAGGTCCGCGTCGCGGTAGCCCACGGACTCGGGAACGCCGCAAAACTCCTGCAGCGGATCAGGGACGGTGAAGAGACGTACCATTTCGTCGAAGTGATGACCTGCCCCGGTGGATGCATCGGCGGCGGCGGCCAGCCCCGATTCACCGACGACTCCGTTCGGGAGGCGCGGATCGCCGCAATATACCGGGAAGACGAGGGAAAACCGTTACGGACCTCCCACACCAACCCGGCGGTGATCGAACTGTACCGAAATTATCTGGGCGAGCCCCTCGGGGAGCGGTCACACCATCTGTTGCATACTCACTACGTCCCCCGGGAGTAGTGGGCAACAGGATCGTTTCGGGACGCTTACGTATATCCAACGGTTCTCGAAATGATGCGATTCGATCGTATTGGTATCGCAGATATGGTCTCCGCAGTGTATCCTTACGGTGAGATGCAGGAGGCGGTAGACCGGGCATGTCCCGGGACCGCGTCGTAGAAGCTCAGATAGAACGCACGTAACAACCGGTGAGGTAGCTATGAACGTAAAAGATGAAAGTGCTTGTCTCTGGGATGAGGTGTCCCTCGGTGAGGTTATGATCAGGCTCGATCCGGGGGAAGTCCGGGTTCGCAATGCACGCACCTTTCACGCCTGGGAAGGGGGCGGCGAGTATAACGTCGCTCGAGGCCTTCGTCGCGCTTTCCGATTGCGTACCGCCGTCGTCACCGCCCTTGTGGAAAACGAGGTCGGATATCTCCTCGAAGACCTGATGCTCCAGGGCGGTGTCGACCTGCGGCACGTTCGGTGGATGCCCTACGACGGCATCGGTCGGGACGTTCGGATCGGTCTCAACTTCACCGAACGGGGTTTTGGTGTCCGCGGCGCCGTCGGAACCTCCGACCGCGCGCGGTCCGCAGCGAGCGCTCTCAAAGCGGGAGATATCGACTGGGAAGAGATCTTCGGCAAAGAGGGTGCCCGGTGGTTTCATACCGGCGGGATCTACGCAGGACTTTCCGAAACGACCCCGGAGGTGTTGATCGAGGCGGTCAAGGCGGCGAAGAAGTACGGTACGATCGTGAGCTACGATCTCAACTACCGCGGGTCCCTCTGGAAAGCGCTGGGCGGTCCCGAAGCGGCGCAACAGGTGAACAAGGCGATCGCACCCTACGTGGACGTTCTTATCGGGAACGAAGAGGATTTTCACGTCGGCCTCGGATTCGATATCGGAACGCAGTCCGCGGACCTCACGGGCCTCGACACCTCGAGTTACGAAGGGATGATCGAGTCGGTCACTGCGACCTACCCGAACGTGCAGGTGGTGGCGACCACTCTTCGGGAGGTACACTCCGCGACGGTGAACGACTGGCGGGCGCTGCTCTGGACGGGAGGTACATTCTACCGCTCCATGGAGCTTCCCGGCCTGGAGATTCTCGACCGCGTCGGGGGAGGCGACAGTTTCGCCTCCGGAATGATCTATGGCTTTCTCCAGGGGATGGATCCCCAGAGGTGCCTCGATTTCGGGGTTGCCCACGGTGCCCTCGCGATGACGACACCCGGGGATACCTCTACGGTGTCCCTGAAAGAGGTGGAGAAACTCGTTTCCGGTGGCGGCGCCCGGGTCGACCGGTAGAACACGCCGCGGAGGGCGGCACAGAACACACGAAAGGAACTCACGAAAGGAACACAGATGAGACAGAACCCGTACGAGATCATCACAACGACCGGCATCGTCCCGGTTATCAAACTCGACACCCCCGACCAGGCGATCCCCCTCACAACGGCCCTCGCCGAGGGAGGGATTCCGATCGCAGAGATCACCTTCCGCACCGACGCCGCGGAGGAATCGATCCGCCGCGTCGCCGCGGAGCTTCCGGAGATCCTCGTCGGGGCCGGTACGGTCCTCACCGTCGACCAGGTGAAGCGCGCTGCCGACGCGGGAGCGCAGTTCATCGTGACCCCCGGGTTCAACCCGAAGGTGGTCACCTTCTGCATCGATCACAGCATTCCCGTCACCCCCGGGGTAAACAGCCCCACCACGGTGGAACAGGCTCTCGAGTCTGGTCTTACCCTGTTGAAGTTTTTTCCCGCAGAGGCATCCGGGGGCATCGCGATGCTGAAAGCGCTGGCGGGCCCCTACGGTCACGTCTCTTTCGTTCCCACCGGCGGGGTCGGCCCGAAAAATCTCGCGGAGTACCTCGCCCTCAGGAACGTGGCAGCAATAGGAGGAAGCTGGATCGTCCCCTCCGATGCGATCGCAGCGGGTGACTTTGCTGTGGTTACGAGACTATCCCGGGACGCGATCGCACAGGTGAAAGAGATTCGGGGACGCACGTAACGGAAACAACCCGGGCGCCGAGGCCCTGGTGGTTGTCCCCACTCGCCGGTGATCGCCGCGGCGGCGCGGCGAGTGGAAGCGACCCTGCCGGTTATCGATCCCAGCGGCCGGTAACGAGGTCGGCGGTGATCGCCGCGGCGGCGCGGCGCCCCTCCCCCATCGCGAGAATCACCGTCGCCGCACCGAGGACGATATCCCCCCCGGCGTATACCCGGGGCATGCTTGTGCGGTTATGCTCGTCGACAACGATATTGCCCCACCGGTTCGTTTCGAGCTCGCTGGTGGTCTTCTTGATCAGCGGGTTGGCAACGTTGCCCAGGGCGGGAATCACCGTATCAACGGTCATCTCGAAATAGTCTCCCTCGATAGGTACCGGCCGTCGTCGCCCCGAATCGTCGGGCTCTCCGAGCTCGTACCGCTGACACCGTATTCCCGTCACGCGACCGTCGTCATTCCCGTAGATCTCCACGGGGCTGCTCAGGAAGTGGAAGATGATCCCCTCCTCTTCGGCGTGATCTACCTCTTCCACCCGGGCGGGCATCTCGGTCCGGGTCCGGCGGTACACCACGTGGACCTCCTCGGCACCGAGGCGGAGCGCCATCCGGGCGGCGTCCATCGCGACGTTGCCTCCGCCGAGAACCGCGACGATCTTCGAATCGTAGATCGGAGTATCGACGTGGTCACGATCGTAGGCTTTCATCAGATTTGCCCTCGTGAGGTACTCGTTGGCGCTGAAGACACCGACAAGGTTCTCTCCGGGGATGCTCATGAACCGGGGTAACCCCGCACCACTCCCGATGAAGATCGCGTCGAAGTTGTCCTTCTGCAGGAGGTCCTCGATCGTTCGGGTCCGGCCGATCAGGAAGTTGGTATGGATCTCGACCCCCATCGCCTCGAGGCCCGAGACCTCCGCCTGAACGATCTCTTTCGGCAGCCGGAATTCGGGGATACCGTAGATCATCACCCCCCCGGGTTTGTGGAACGCCTCGAAGATCTCCACATGGTGCCCCGCTTTTCGCAGATCGGCGGCGGCGGTGAGTCCCGCCGGTCCCGAACCGACGACGGCGACACGGAACCCGGTATCCGGTGCAACCGTCGGCGTCTCGACGTGCCCCCCTTCCCGTTCACGGTCGGCGACAAACCGCTCGATCCGGCCGATCGCGACGGACTGCATCGGGTCCCTCGCCGCCTTTCCGACGGTACACTCGAGCATGCACTGGCTCTCCTGGGGGCAGACGCGGCCGCATATCGCCGGGAGGAGACTCGACTCCTTGATCACGTTCACCGATTCCTGGAACTCGCCGACGGCGGCGAGCTTCACGAACCGGGGGATATCGATCGAGACGGGGCACCCCTTCACGCATGGCGCGGTGGGGCAGTTGAGACACCGGAGCGCCTCCACCTGCGCCTGCTCCGGGGTGTACCCCAGCGCCACCTCACCCTGATTGCACCTCCGGATCTCCGGGTCCTGGGCAGGCATCTCCATCTGCGGGATATCCCGGCGCTCTTTGTTTTTCAGCGTTCCCTCGAGCTCCCGGGGGCCGTAGGTGCTCCAGAGCAGGATCGCCTCGCGTTGCAGTTCGTCGATCGACCGGTGGTTATCCATCGTTTTTCTCCCGTTCCGCTTTTTCGATCAGTCCGTCCAGGCGACACGCCTCCCGCGCCTTCCGTTCCTGATCGAGGTACGCTTTCTGGCGGCGCATCATGTTGTCAAAATCGACGAGGTGACCGTCAAATTCGGGGCCGTCCATACAGACGAACTTCGTCTCATCCCCGACGGTAACGCGACACCCGCCGCACATCCCGGTACCGTCGACCATGATCGTATTCAGGCTCACCACCGTAGGAACCCCGTAGGGCCGAGTCGTTTCCGCGGCGAACTTCATCATGATCGGTGGGCCGATCGCGAAGACCTGGTCCGGAACCCCCGCTTCACACAGTTCCTTCAACGGAGCAGTGACCAGGTCTTTTCTCCCGTAGCTGCCGTCGTCGGTGCAGACGATCACCTCGTCGCTCCACCGCTGCATCTCCTCCTGGAGAATCAACAGCTTCTTCGTCCGGGCTCCCATGATCGTGATAACCCGGTTGCCCGCCTGCTTGAGGGCCTGGACGATCGGATGCATCGGAGCGACACCGATTCCTCCTCCAACGCACACCGCGGTGCCGGCCTTTTCGATATGCGTCGGATTACCCAACGGACCGAGAACGTTGGCGATCGAATCGCCCGGAGCTTTCGCCGCAAGGGTGATCGTCGTCTTTCCTACGGCCTGGAAGATGATCGTTACCGTTCCCGCCTTGGCGTCTGCGTCGGCGATCGTCAGAGGTATCCGTTCGCCGTAGTTGTCGTCCAGCTGCAGGATGATGAACTGCCCCGGTTTTCGCGCTTCCGCGATGTAGGGCGCCTCGAAGGTCATCCGGAACACGTCGTCGGACAACTGCTGTTTCTCTACCACTCGGTTCATTGATCACTCCACGTTGTGTTGGGGGGAGTGTCAGTGTACCCGATAATCGGTCTCTCGTATATATGCGAAATCGGGCAGAAGTCGCCCCGGGGGCAGCACGCCGTGTGTGGCGCGACGTCGATGGAACGGAGGATTCCATCCATACGGAACAGACGTTCCTCTCCCGCGAGACGGAGGGAGAGTGGTGGTACATTTCGCTTTCCGATGGCGAGTACCGGATCGAGTACGAGTACTCGATAGGAACCGACGAGGAGACGGGGGAGTCGATCCGTCCGGGGGTTACAGATCGAAAATGACCCTGAACGCAAGACCGAGTAC
>JBKHFT010000176.1:0-5434 GCA_046540055.1 Alkalispirochaeta sp. | reverse complement strand
TCCCATGACACCATCCTCTCAAACTTCGATGTGTCCGGCAAACCCGGGTCGGTTCATTTTCGCGTCAAACGTCGATGTGGTCCGTGGTCGATGCGGACGGGTATATTCAACCAGATAAGAAGGGGGGCAACGTGATCGACCAGAGCGGGATATCGAGCGGCAACGGAGAGGGATATGAGTACACACATGCGAACAGCGCATGGCTATGACGCTTTCCTCTCGCACAATCGGGAAGGGCTGACCCAGGCACAGCTTGCAGAACGGATGGGTTGTACCCAGAGTCGCGTGTCGAAGATGGAGCATGCATCGCTTTCGTCCTTTAGAAATTCGAGGTGATAGCAGAACTGTATACGATTCTCATAGAAAAATACTATCCACCCATCCGGCCTGCGCTTCGGAAAACGGGCTATCCCTTCAGCTCAGTGGACGGCGGGCGTATCCCGATTAGCAGTTCGACGGAGGGCTTTGGGCTGGGGAGAGCGCTCACGTTTATGCTGTTTGACCAACTGAACGGAGCAATACTCCGAGGCTCCCTTATCCGGTCCCGCGGGGGGCCCATGTTCACGCGCGAGTTCTTTCTCGGACTCCCCGAGAATACCGATCCGTCCTTTCTGTTCAGGATCGTTTCCGCGGAGGAGTTCTCCGGGATGCTTCCCGGGATTACTATCGAGCCACCCGTGATCCATCCGGAGTGGGACATGTACTACCATATCACGCTTGAAGCGGGCTCCGGTCTGACCAGCGGTCCCTGGACGCTCGATCAAGGGGTGATCGGAAACATCGAAGAGACGATCACCACGACTGTGGAGATGTACGAAGCGACGATAGGCGGGTTTGATAGAAACGCACACGAAGTTCATGGTGACATCGTCTTGATTACGTGATATCTTATTTCCTGCAATGCTTGCAAAACTTACCGTACGAAACCAGCTTACTATCCCCAAGGAGATCGCCCGGCAATTTCCGGGGGTGGAGTATTTTGATGTGACAACCGATCGCGGCAAGGTCGTTTTGACGCCGCTGAAACCCAGCCGTGCCGATGCGGTGCGTGAACGACTCGTTGAGTACGGAATCTCGGCGGACGACATTGACGATGCTGTCGACTGGGCTCGTTCCGGTACCGATGAATGATCCTCTGCGCGCCGTATTTGATACCAATGTTGTGGTATCGGCGCTTCTGTTTCCCCGCGGGAGTGTCGCGTGGTTACGTGACGCCTGGGCAGGAGCAGCGATCGTCCCCGTTGTCAGCCGCGAGATGCTGAAGGAGTTGATTCGAGTACTCACATATCCGAAATTTCGCTTAACTCCTGACGATCGGGAAGAGCTTCTCGGCGACTATGTACCGTATACGGAACGCGCCGAGATCCCGGAAGACAACGAGACGCCCCGTTGTCGCGATCCTCACGATCAGATCTTTGTCGATGCGGCGGTACTGGCGCGAGTCGATGTGCTGGTCAGCGGTGACGGGCACCTCCACGAGCTTGCCCCTTCCCTGGAGATGCCTGTGTGGTCACCTGGTACGCTCAGAAAGGAATGGTTCGTGCGTTTGCGGCGATAGCGCAGTCGCGTGTCAAAGCTGGAACAGGCTTCGCTTTCCTCGATCTCCGTTCAGGATTCCAGATCTTCCGATGATTCAACCGGAATGTCCAGACCGTAGTCTCTCGGAAAAAGAGCCCGACTTATTTCAAGAGAAACGGTTCTCTTGTCTCGGCCGGAATCGTCGATAACCGGCAGATCTATATCGCTCTCGCCATCAGGGACTCCGCGGGCATGACTGCTAAACAGTATTATCCGTTTAACGCGCGGACCTGGCGGAACGCATGGACATCGGAGATTGCTGAAGTTGCTGCGGTTCGGGCTGAACGAGCACAGCGTACATCGTGATCGCCACCGTAGACACGAACGTACTTGTGTCCGGTGTGTTCTTTGGTGGCGTTCCGGGAAAAATCCTGACGGCAGCGCGCGAAGGAGTGTTCACTCTCGCGACAACGCCGCCCCTGCTGATTGAGCTCCGAGAGGTGTTTGCGCGGGCGAAGCTCGGGCTCACTCCGGATGCGGTACGGTTGCTGATGGATGGCATAGAGGACTCTGCTACGATTGTGTACCCACGAAAACGCCTTCAGGTAGTAGCTCGTGACCCGGATGATGATGCGGTGGTCGACTGCGCGGTAGAGTCAGGCTCGCAGTACATCGTCAGCGGTGACGCTCATCTGGCCGAGATGGCGGTGGTCCAGGGGATCACGGAGGTCACGCCGCGACAATTTGTGGATCGTCTCAACCTGTGACAGACAGAATGGCCTATCTTCTTTCGACCCAAGCCCGCCTGGCGGTTCCTGCTGGACGTGGCGGAAATCGCGTGACATCTACACTTCCGGATCGGTTGGAATCATCCGGAAGTGACCGTCCGCTTCGAGGAGTTCCAACCGGTGCACCTTTGCCGTTGCGGCGATGAGCAGGTCTGTTGCCGGTACGGGAGGCAGCACGGGATCGGCGCGTTGCTCCGAATCAACAGGATAACGCCCGAGGCGCTTCGGCAAATCCGAGGCGGTTCGGTTGATTCATCGTCTCGAACAGCATATTTTGGTGGTCTCATGATGCGAAACCGGCGAGCCTTTGTTCGACTGGTATCCCTCCTTCCTCTTGTGGCTCTCGCCCTCGCGGTCTGGTACGTTTTCCGGTCGCTCGAACCAGAGTTGGGCTGGCGCGCCACGCTCACCTCGCCGGAGGCGCTCCGGGGGGTACTGCAACCCCTGGGTGCGTGGGGTCCCGTCGCTTTTGTCCTTTTTCAGGTGCTGCAAGTCGTCGTCGCACCGATCCCGGCCAACGCGATCGCCTTCGCCGGGGGAGCGCTGTTCGGTCTCTGGCCGGGGTTTCTTCTGAGCTCGACGGGTCTCATCATCGGTTCAATGATCGCCTTCGGCCTTGCCCGCGTCTGGGGACGTCCCGTCGTGGAGTCCCTGGTGCAACCGGAGCTCATCGACCGGTACTTCGACGGAGTCGTCAACCGCCATTTCATCGTTCTGACGGCGATCTTCCTCGTTCCCTTTTTGCCGGACGACGTCCTCAGCTTTCTCGTGGGCCTCTCGTCTCTCCCGGCGCCGGCGTTTTTCGTGCTGGTGATCGTCGCACGTCCGCCGGGTATGTTCGTGAGCACCCTCCTCGGATCGGGCGTCATCGAGATCCCCTGGTGGGGATGGGTAGCGATCGGCGTCACCTCGGCCGCGTTGCTCTTTGTCGCTCACCGCTACCGGGACGCGATCGATCGCCGTCTCGGGCTGACGGAAAAGACGTGACGGTATGAGCCCGTTGGCCTCTGCGAGGTACGCCAGGCGCCCACCGGAAGACAGTTCCATGGAGTGTGTCGTTGGCGGCGACCCGGACCGACCCTCGGCGGTATGCCGGAAGAGCACGATTGGACCCTCTGAAGCACGATCGGGACGGACAACACGGTATTCGGTTCGATGATCAGATACAGCACCTGGGTAGGGGTCGCGTTTTCACCTTCCCGTCGGGACCTGCGAACCGTCCGCCCCCCTTCGGTCACGTAGCTACGCCGGGCTCTTTCGTATTAGGATAGGCTTCGAAAGGGAACGACAGGATGGGCACGCGACAGCGGTACGACGGCAAGTTGCTAAAGGACCTTCCCGCCTTTAGAAAGATCAACCCTTTTGTGATGCGCGGGCGCAACGAGTCAGCCATCTACTACACCCAGATCGTTGACATTCAGGATACTCACGAGTTTCTGAGAGGGTACAACCGGGGGAAGGAGCGGGAAGACCGGCTTACCCTCTTCCACATCATTCTGTGCTCCGCCGTTCGGGTTCTCGCACAGCGACCGCAGCTCAACCGCTTCGTCTCGGGACAGCGCATCTACCAGCGCAACCGCATCCAGCTCTCCTTTATCGTCAAGAAAGATCTCTCCGACGACGGCGAGGAGACCAACGCCAAGATTACTTTCAGTCCCTACGACACCCTCGAAACCGCCCGAAGGCGGATCAACAGGCATGTTGAGGACGCCCGAAGGAAAGAGGGGAATGCAGGCGACCGGGAGATTGGCTTTGTCACGAAGCTTCCAAGGATACTCGTAAACATGATCGTGAAAGGGTGGCGATTTCTCGATCACTACGGCATCGCCCCGAAGAAGATGATCGAGCTCGATCCGCTGTACACCAGCGTCTACTTCGCGAACCTCGGCAGCCTGGGGCTTGACGCCCCCTTTCACCACCTCTACGAGTGGGGAAACGCCGGTATCTTCACCGTCATCGGGAGGCCCAGGCGCCACCTCCTGCCCGTGGGAAACAGCCACTTCGAGCCCCGTCTGGCTATCGAACTGAAGTACACCGTCGACGACCGTATCTCCGAAGGGTTTTACGCCGCCAAGGCCCTCGCTCTCTTTCGGGACTACATTCAAAAACCCGAAAGCCTCCTGGAACCGCCGGAGCTCTCCGAGAAGACCCTGGAAGAGCTTTCCCTCGTTGATCTCGGTACACCGGTCGAATGAGAATTCTGCAGTGCAACGACAGTTTTCGCCCCATTATGGACGGTGTGGGAGTCTGCGTGGAGAATTACGCCCGCCATCTCGGGCTTCAGGGGCATCACGTCGCCGTTGCCGCGCCCTGGGCGCCGGGGAGCGACGATGGGGATGGTCCCTTCGAGCTTTTCCGCTTCGCCTCCATTCCACTCCCGGGATGGAAGCCCTATCGTCTCGGGGTTCCCTGGCTGGACTTCAGCTTCTGTACCCGCCTGTACCGGTGGACAGCCGACGCCCTGGAGACGGGCGCTGGGGGTGGAAGACCCCGGAGGCGGGTGGACATTGTCCACACCCACTCGCCCTTCGTAGCGGGGAAGCTCGGCCGGCGTCTCGCGGAACGCCACGGGGCGCTTCACGTGACGACCTTTCACACCAAATACCGGGATGACTTCATGAAGAGCGTTCCCTCCAGCACGTTGGCGGGCCTGCTCGTACGCCGGATCGTCCGGTTTTACGACGCCGCCGACGCGGTCTGGACGCCGAGTGAGGCTACCGCGGAGACACTGCGTTCCTACGGCTTCACCGGGGAGGTGACGATAGTGCCGAACGGGGCGGATCTCGACCCGCCGGATGAGGCGAGGTATGAGGAGTATCGCCGCCGGGGGGCGGAGTTGCTCGGCGTGTCTCCCCCCGTTGCGTCCGACGGGGCGGAACGAGAGCCCGGCACCGGACCCTTCGTTCTTCTCTTCGTCGGGCAGCACCGGTGGGAGAAGAATCTCCGCCTGGTAATCGACGGCCTCGCGGCGCTGCGCCCGGAGGTAGCGCGGAAAGTGCGCGCCGTCTTTGCCGGTACCGGCCCGGACGCCACGAATATCGAGGCGTACGCGAGAACGCGGCGGGTGAGGGAACTCTGCGACTTTCGGGGGCTGGTGCTGGATCGGGAGATTCTCAAAGCGCTCTACG
>JBKHFT010000175.1:0-5457 GCA_046540055.1 Alkalispirochaeta sp. | reverse complement strand
GCGGTGAGAAACGTCCCAAAGTGACCGCGGAAGGGTTGCGGCACCTCGCACGCTACGCGGGACGAACCGGCATCCTGAATCCCCTCCACGCGGCGATCGTGAAAAACGCGATCCGTTCCCACGAGGTCCGTGTCGAAGCTCTGATGACCCATCGAACCAAGATCTTCAGCCTCGATAAGCGTGAGCCGGCAGACGTCGCCCTCGCCAGGATGCTCGAGTCCGGGTTTTCCCGCTGTCCTGTCTATGACGGTGACCCGGAGTACATCGTCGGTATCGTCATTCTCAGAGATATCGTTGCCCTCACGACCAGGGGCGAGGCGGATGCGCCGATCAGCCGCGTCATGGGTGAACCGATCTTCGTTCCCGAAAACAGGACGCTTCACGAGATGCTTGCCCGATTGCAGCGGGAACACGCCAATATGGCGATCGTTCTCGACGAGTACGGCGGGCTTTCCGGGCTGGTTACGATTGAGGACCTCGTGGAAGAGTTCGTCGGCGAGCTCTACGACGAGAACGAGATCGCCAAGACCAAAGCTATCCTCAAGACCGGGGAGGGAGAGTACTCGATCGCCGGTGACACACCGATCCACGTTGTGAAGGACCAGCTCGATATCGAGATCCCCGTCGAAGGAGACGCCCAGACGATCGGTGGGTATCTGACCGAGGAGTACGGCGACATTCCCCCTTCGGGATCATCATTTCCGATTCCTTCGGGTATCTTTTTTATCGGTGAGGTGAGCGAAAGCAGAATTCTGACGGTGCGGTTCTCCCGTCGACCGCAGTCGGAGTAACGATCCACACCGGACGGGGGGAACCTCGGCTTCTGTCGTATGCGTATCGCATCGGTTCCACAGATGAGCCGTTGCGACCGCTTCCCTACGGCAGCGGTCTCGGAATCGTCTCGTCCCGCCGAAGGTGTCGGATCGCCTCTACCGCCGCCCGGGCAGCGGAGGTCGTGGTGGTGTACGGGATGCGGTGGCGCAGCGCCTCCACCCTGAGATACCCGTCATCGCTGCGGGTGTAGCGGCCGAGGGGGGTGTTGATCATCAGATCGATCCGCCCAGAGCGGATGTGGTCGATCACGTTCGGGTGTCCCTCGTGGACCTTCAGGATCACCTCCGCCATGATCCCGTGTTCATAGAGAAACGACGCGGTACCCCGGGTGGCGGAGATCACAAACCCCATCTCCAGCAGTTCCCGGACGATCGGCAGGACCGTCTGTTTGTCATAGTCGTTGACGGCGACAAAGACGCGCCCCCGGTGGGGTAACTGTGTTCCCGTGGCGATCGTCGCTTTCGCGAAGGCCTCGCCGAAGTCGGCGCCGATCCCGATCGCCTCGCCGGTCGAACGCATCTCCGGACCCAGAAGGGGATCGTGGCCGGTGAAGCGGTCGAAGCTGAACATCGCCTCTTTCACCGCCCAGCCGGTCACGCAGGAACCGACACCGATCCCGTCGCCGTCGGGCGCAACCAGCCCCTGCTCCCGGAGGGAACGGCCGGTCCAGACCGACACCGCCGCCTCGACGAGGTCGACTCCCGACGCTTTCGAGAGAAACGGTACCGTCCGGCTCGCCCGGGGGTTCACCTCCAGGATGTAGAGCGTTCCCGCCTGCACCGCGAACTGGATATTCAGAAATCCTTTTACCCCGATCTCCCGGGCGATCGCCGCGGTGGCTGTAACCATCTCCGTCTCGAGGGTACGGTCGCTCTTGAAGGGTGGAAAGACGCACGCCGAGTCGCCGGAGTGCACTCCCGCGGCCTCGATGTGCTGCATGATCCCTCCGACATAGACGTTCTCGCCGTCGCTGACGGCGTCCACATCGTACTCGAAAGCGTCCTCGAGAAACTGATCCACCAGGACCGGGCGCTCCGCGGAGAGCACCGGGGCGGTATCGAGGAACACATCCAGTTCGCCTCGGTTGTAGGCGATCGTCATGCTCCTGCCACCGAGGACGAAGGAGGGTCGCAGAAGAACGGGATACCCGATCTCCTCGGCGGCGGCGCGAACCGCCTCGGGAGTGCCCGCCATCCGGTTGTCAGGCTGCCGCAGTCCGAGGCGCCGGACGAGGGCCGAGAACTTCTCCCGGTCCTCGGCGTCGAGAATCCCCGAAAGGGAGGTACCCACGATCCGCGCTCCCGCGGCCTCAAGGTCCGAAGCCATGTTGAGAGGGGTCTGGCCACCGAGCTGGACCACCACCTCCCGCACCTTCTCCTTCTTCATCACGTGGATCACATCCTCCGGCGTCAACGGTTCGATGTAGAGCCGGTCGGAGACGTTGAAGTCGGTGGATACCGTCTCGGGGTTCGAGTTCACCATCACCGTCTTGCGCCCCAGGCGGCGATACGCGAGGGATGAGAGGGTACAACACGTATCGAATTCGAGGCCCTGACCGATCCGGTTGGGCCCGGACCCGACGATAAGCACCCCCGCCTCCCCGACGGGTGCGCCTTCATCCTCTTCGCCCCAGGAGGAGTAGAAATAGGGGGTATCCGCCTCGAACTCGCCCGCACAGGTATCGACAAAATGGTAGGACGCAACGATCCCCGCCCGTTCCCGGGCCTCGGCGATCTCTGCGGGTGTAACTACTGCGTCGATAGCGGCGCTGAGGAGCGCGGCGATCCGCCGGTCCGTCAGTCCCGCCTGCTTCGCCTCCAGGAGCAACGCCGGAGAGATCCGCGGCAGCGACGCAGCCCGTTCCGGTGGTTCCGGAGAGGCTCTGCGGTCGGACTCGAGCGCTCCGGTACCGGCGGCGGTAACTTCCGCGCCGATCCGCGCCTCGAGACGGGCGATCTCGAGAAACTCCGCGAGGAACCATCGGTGATACCCGCTCGTTTCCTCGATCCACTGGAGTTCTTCTTCTACGGATCGTCCCGCATCGAGTGCACCACTGCTCGGTGTTTCTTCCCCGCCCGCCGCATGCAACGCCATCGCCCGCGCCACCGCGGCCCGAAGCAGCGAATAGATCGCGAAGATCCGCCGGGGATGCAGGGAGGAGACGATCCTCCGGAGCTCCTCGTCCCTTCCGCCGTCGCCGGCCCCTGTGGCGTCGGTGCCGGGTCCGGTTGCGGACATTCCTCCGGTCTCCTGTCCGTCGGTTGGCGCGTTCGCGGCGGCCCCCATGCGGCTCCTCGCCCCCGGCGGCAACTCCTCCAGCCCGTCGAAGCCGTACTCCGCCGCGCGGATCGCTTTGTTCAGCGCCTCCGGAAAGGTGCGCCCCAGCGCCAGGGATTCGCCGACGCTCTTCATCTGCGTTCCCAGCGACGCGTACCCCTGGGGAAACTTCTCCAGCTCGAAGCGCGGCACCTTCACCGCCACATAGTCCAGGGCCGGTTCAAAGCTCGACACCGTCTTCCCGGTGATATCGTTGATCACCTCGTCCAGGGTGTACCCCACCGCCAGCCGCGCCGACGCCCTGGCGATCGGAAACCCCGTCGCCTTGCTCGCCAGGGCGGAACTGCGGGATACCCGGGGGTTCATCTCGATCACGATCATCCGGCCGTCCGCCGGGTTGTAGGCGAACTGCACGTTCGACCCGCCGCAGTCTACGCCGACACCCCGGAGGATATCGATCGAGGCGGTCCGCATCCGCTGGTACTCCCGGTCCGAGAGCGTCTGCGCCGGCGCCACGGTGATACTGTCCCCGGTGTGCACTCCCATCGGGTCGATATTCTCGATGGAACAGACGATTACCGCGTTGTCCGCGGCGTCCCGCATCACCTCCAGCTCGAACTCCTGCCATCCGATCAGACTCTCCTCGATCAGCGCCGTATGGACCGGACTCTCCACCAGGGCGTGCTCGATCGCGTCGTGCGCTTCATCCTCGGTGTAGGCGATACTTCCGCCCTTACCTCCGAGGGTGTAACTGGGACGGATAATCAGGGGCAGTCCGAACTCCGCCTTCACCGACATCGCTTCGTCGATATTGGTCACCAGCGCCGACCGCGGACTCTCGAGGCCCAACCGTGCCACCAGCTCCTTGAACTCCCCCCGGTCCTCGGCAAGACGGATCGATTCGATCGACGCCCCGATCACCTCGACACCGTAGCGCTCGAACACCCCCGCCGCTTCCAGATCCATCGCAAGGTTGAGCGCCGTCTGCCCCCCCATCGTCGCCAGAACGGCATCAGGCTTCTCACGTTGTATGATTTTTTCTACATACGGGACCTCCAGAGGGTCCATGTAGATCGCATCGGCGGTCCCCGGTGTGGTCATCACCGTCGCAGGATTCGGGTTGACCAGGATCACCCGGTACCCCTCTTCTTTCAGCGCCTTCACCGCCTGGTTTCCCGAGTAATCAAACTCACACGCCTGACCGATCACGATCGGTCCACTGCCGATCAGCAGGATCGACGAGATATCGTTTCGCTTCGGCATCGTTATCTGTCCTTCTTACGGGATTTCCCGGGGGAAGTCGAACGCGAGCGTTCCGCCCGGCCCGTCCGCGTGTCGGGGGCGGCGCCGCCCGGATCGTCGGGGGCCCCTGCAGCGGCCCCGTACCCCGGGATCGCCTCGAGGAACGACGTGAAGATCCACCGACTGTCGGTGGGGCCCGGGGCGCTTTCCGGATGGAACTGGGTCGTCCTGATCCGTCGCTTCTCGTCCCGGAGGCCCTCGACGCTTTGGTCGTTGGCGTTCCGGAACCATACATCAAGCCCCTTCGGCAGCGTCTTCTCCTCCACCGAGAAGCCGTGGTTCTGACTGGTGACGAAGACGCGCCGGGTGATCTCGTCCCGGACCGGGTGATTCACCCCGTGGTGACCGAACTTCATCTTGCCGGTTTTCGCCCCCGCCGCCTCGGCGATGATCTGGTGTCCCAGACAGATCCCGAGAACCGGCATCTCTCCGATGAGTTCCCGCGTCTGCTGTACCTGGTGCTCCAGCACCGCCGGGTCCCCCGGGCCGTTGGAGATCATCACCGCGTCGGCACCGACCGCGCGGATCTCCTCCGCCGTCGACTCCGAGGGCATGAGGGTCAGGGTGCACCCCAGGGCGTGGAGCTCGCGGATGATGTTCTCCTTGGCGCCGCAGTCGTAGAGCACCAGGTGAGGGCCGCCCTTCCTGGCAGGCGTAAGGGTCCGTGATTCCCGGGAGCCCACCTCCCCGATCAGGCCGCGGCCCTCCATCGCGGGAAAGGCGGCGAGGATATCGACGGCGGCGGTCAGCTCTTCATCGGTGAGGTGCGTGGCACCCGAGGATGCCCCGGCGGGCCGGCAGATCAGGCCGTTCCGGCTCCCCTTGTCGCGGAGGTGGAGCGTGAGAGCCCGGGTGTCCACCCCGGTGATCCCCGGGATTCCGGCGTCCGCCAGAAACTCCGAGAGACGCTGCCGGCCGGACGGGACGGGGCCGTCGTAGACCGAGCGGACCACGAACCCCGCCGGTGTGACCGGACGCGGCCGCGGTGCGCCCTCGGGGTTCGACTCTGACCACTCCCGGAGTACCCCGTAGTTGCCGATGTGG
>JBKHFT010000174.1:0-5500 GCA_046540055.1 Alkalispirochaeta sp. | reverse complement strand
AATCCGGCCCGTGAAATGTGATCGTCCCGTCGTCGCTCATACGGCGGAGACGGCTGGAAATGAAGCGCCGGATCGGCGCACGTGTAACCGGAACGAGCAGGACGATTCCGAAAAGATCCGTGATGATCCCGGGGGTGATGAGCACTACGCCGGCAATAAGCAGCAACAGCGCGTCCAGCATCTGCTCACCGGGGAAGCGTCCGATGTTCAGTTCCGCCTGGATATCCCGCCAGACAAACCACCCCTGATGCCGCGCAAGATACGCCCCCAGGGCGCCGGTGCCCACCACCAGCAGCACCGTCCAGGCCGCCCCGATAACCGTACCGAGCCGGATCAGAATGAAGAGTTCGATCAGGGGAACGACGGTAAATAACAGAAAGAGTCTACTGAAAACCATACAGTCCGTATCGTACCATACCGGAACGCATCACGCGTGACCGACGGGGAACGTCATCATCAGGAGATCGTCTGAAATGCGGTCCGGTCTGGTGCCCGACGCTTCTTCTACACCCTGAGCAGCCCCCGGAAGCCCCGCGACGCGTAGAACGAGGGAGCTCTGTTGTGAAATACGAAGACGCGACCGTATCGCCGGTCCCCGAAGATGGCGGCGGCGATGTCCACGGCGTTCTCTCCGGGATAGAACCCTTTTGCTCCCTCGTGAAGAGGGACGACACGATCCTGACGGAGGTGTTCGCGTCTCTTTCCGGACTCGACCGCACGGGTCGATCCAGGGCGGGCTACGCCGCTACTCCCGCAGCGAAAAGGGCGGATACCGATCGGTGGTCAGCAGAAACCCGTACGCCCCCACTCGCAGGGACCACCGCATCACCCCTTCCACGAAGGGATGAAGCTCCCGCGGGTATCGTCCCGTAATAAGAATCGCGAACCAGGCAAAGACGGTGCAGAACAGAACCGCGATCCAGAGAAACACCAGAATCACGATATGGGGCAGCAGCAGGAGCCACTTCACCAGGGGTAACCACCGGTTGAGCTCCATCGTCGCGTCGGGGTAGACGATATCGATGTGGACCGACTGTTCCTCGTCGGTCGACGGGTACTCGTCCCGCAACAGAAACAGGTAGGCGCCGATCCGGTTGGAGAATCTCGTGAACTCGAGGTTCCAGTCGAACCACCATCGCGGATACTTGCGACGAAATACAAGCATCACCGCAACCGGCAGGAAGAGCACCCCGGCGGTCCCCACGAACCGAACGTGTTCCGACGTACTTGCATCCCCGTCACCACCCCCGGCTACGATCAGCCCCAGAACGATGAGAATCGGAATCGCCGCAACGAGACGAAACAGTACGGTAAGCCTGTCGGAACGCTCCTGAGGGTCAACACGAAGCGTTGCCGGATAATCGAACGATGCCTGGTTCATACTATTCTGTATACTCCTTCTCCCTTCATATAACACCGCAATCCCGTTTTTATGTTCCCCGTTTCGGGAGTCTTCGAAATGGACGCGACCGTTGGACGCCGGGCCCTGCGTACCATATACTCGACAAATAACGAATAATCGGTGTACATCAGCACCGGATACGGATACGTACCGCAGGGACACGGAACGAATGAACACCGTAGGAACCCGACTGACGATCGCAACGATACTCCCTCTCGTGCTGGTCGTCATCACGGGGTTTCTCGTCTACCGGCTTCAGGCACGACCATTCATCGTCGGAGAATACGGGAAGGATATCGAAGCAACCCTCGACCTGAAACAGTTCTTTATCGAGCAATGGGTGCAGGAACGTCTTCAGATGGTGGAGTACCTGAGCCGCACTCCCGCCGCGCGAAGCTGGACTATCCACGAGATGAACGAATCGAGCAATCGTTTCGTCTCGTCCTTTCCGGAGTTCACCGCTGCGGTGTTCGTCGATCCCTCCGGAGAGGTCGTGGCGGATTCGCAGGGGCGACCGGGAGGATTCGTCGGAGATCGCGGGTACTTCCGCACGGCCATTGACGGCAGACCAAACGTCAGTGAGGTTCTCACCGGTCGCACCACCGGCAAGAAAATCGTCATCTTCGCCGCTCCCGTCCGGGACACAGACGAAGAAGTGATCGGCATGGTCTTCGCCCCCATCGGACTCGACACGATCGAGAGCATTATCGTCGACCTTTCGATCCGCACCGCCATCTACACAACCCTCGTCGACCGCCGGGGCGTTCCGGTTGCGACCAACCTGCCTGCATCGCTCGTCGATGTCGCGGAACGGAGCGAACCATATTCCGCAGCCAACAACGGCGCGAATCTCTACACCGCGGCGCCGGACCTCGAGTTCATCGCGGGACGACGCGATATCGCCACCGCCGGATGGTCCCTCATCGTTGAAGCCCGGCTATCGGATCTCACCCGGATTTTTCGAATCTACAGCTCAACGATGCTCATGAGCCTCCTCGGTGTCGCCGTTGTCTTCACGTTCATCGCGCTATGGATCACCCGCTCGATCGTCCGTCCGATAACCCTCCTCGAGCGGATGGGTCGAACGATCGGCACCGGCCGTACGCCGGAGGAACTCGGCGCCCGTTTTCCGCGCCGGGCGCCGGTCGAACTTCACAACCTGAAGACCTCTCTCATCGAGATGGCGACGGTAATCTCCTACCGACAGCTGAGGCTCCGAAAAGAGTCGTACACCGATCCACTGACGCAGATCGCGAACCGTCGCTTCCTCGACACGGTCGGAGTTCATCTCGTTCGCCGATGCGCCCTCAGCGAACGTCCCTGTTCGGTGCTCATGATCGACATCGATCGTTTCAAACGGATCAACGATACCTACGGGCACGAAACGGGGGACCGCGTTCTCACCGCGTTTGCCGCGATGCTCACGGCAACGTGCCGCGAGGACGATCTGGTCGCGCGGTACGGCGGTGAAGAGTTCGTCGTGATCCTTCCCGGAACGGAGTGTATGGAGGCGCGACAGTTCGCCGAACGCTTCCGCGTCCAGGTCGCAACGACGGATCTCGTTCCGGGGGAGCGGATCACCTGTAGTACCGGGGTATCGGAAATCTTCCTCGGTACCGCATCGCATCCGTCGGTCCGTCCCCCCGTCGAGCCGTCCGTCGCCTCGACCGCAGCCACCACGTCCGAAAACGATATCACCACCATGCTGAAAGAAGCGATCGCCCGTGCCGATACCTGCCTGTACAAAGCCAAGAAATCGGGGCGGGACCGGGTTTGCTCCCCGTGCGATGAAATCCGTTGAGCCCCGCCCCTGAGCCACCGAAACCCGTTCCGAAACCACAATTAT
The DNA here is from genome assembly GCA_046540055.1 of Alkalispirochaeta sp. Taxonomy (GTDB): domain Bacteria; phylum Spirochaetota; class Spirochaetia; order DSM-27196; family Alkalispirochaetaceae; genus Alkalispirochaeta. Next base: position 2,252 of record JBKHFT010000174.1, on the reverse strand, counting down.
TGGCCATCGAACCGTTGCCAAAGCACCACGTTCGCCGTACCGTTGACGGTGAAAACAGAAGCGTCAGGAGGCGGAGATGAAAACGTATCGGCCTACCCTGTACAAACTGCTGCTCTTCAATCTGATCCTCCCTGTACTGGTATTTGTCGGCATCGCGGTTATCCTCGGATTGATAAACTACCGGCAGGTGTTCTCGGCAGAGCGGGAGCGGTTGCTTCTCGCTTCGGAAGACGCGGTACGGCGTATCGACGGCGCACTGCGGGAGTACGGTCAGATCCTAATCGACCTTTCTCGCATGGACCCCGTCGTTGATGCCCTCGATACCATTCCCGGGCTGGATCAGGAGGTCTACCTGTCCGAAGAACTCGACGTGCCGCGATCGATCCTGGAAGGGTTCGCCCGGGATTCGGCGATCGATATTCTCTATGTTGCATCCCGGAACGCCGGAGGGCTCCTGCCTAACCGGTGGGTCGATCTCCCCGCCGATTACGATGCCCGTACCCGCCCGTGGTACAGCGCACCCGCGGATACCGGCGAGCTCTACGTCACCGACCCCTACCTCACCGCCGAAGAGGGTCGGGAGGATGAACAGGTGATCAGCGTCGCCTACCCGATCGTACGAGACGACCGACTCCTCGGTGTTGCCGCCCTCGATACGGGGTTTGATCGCATCGCCGAGATCGCCGGAGCGGTTGCAGAACGACATCAGGTCGGGTTGTCTCTCTTTTCCCTCCGAAACGACCAGATTATCTGGAGTCCTGACCGTGCGTTATGGGGAATTCCCCTCTCTGCGTTGGGTGAGGACCTCGGATACGACGAGTCCGCGATGTCGGGACTCCTCGAAGAGCTCCGGGACGATCCCGCCTACTATTTCGAGGGTAGTTCCGCGCAGACCCGTGGTGAAGCGATGCTCCAGACCAACCGCGTTCCCTCCGCTCCCGAGTGGGGCGTCTTCCTGATCGCCGATAAAAAAGTCGTCGCATCGCGCATCTTCGACGCAGTGATCCAACCGTTGTTACTCGCGGGGATCGTCTTTCTGATCGTTCTCGGCGCCTCCTTCGGAATCGCAGTGATGGGAATCCTCAGACCCCTCAACTCGGTCAGCGCAAACCTGAAAGAACTCGCTGAAGGCGAGGGAGACCTGACCGTGACGGTAGAGGTCGGGACCCGCGACGATATTCGCAGGCTCGCCGACAACTTCAACGAATTTGTCTCGAAAATCCGCGGGATGGTCCGGGAGATCAAGGTCGCCGCGGCGGCGCAGGACTCGGTTTCGGAGGAACTCACCGCCTCGATTACCGAGACCAACGCCGCGATGCACCAGATCGTCTCCAACATCGAATCGATCGAACGGCAGATCGGCAGAATGGACCGATCGGTAGGTGATTCCGTTGCCTCCGTCGAGGAGATCACCGGAAACATCCGGAGTATGATCGAACAGATCGGCAATCAGGCGAGTATGGTCGAAGAGACCGGCGCGGCGATAACCGAGATGATGAGCTCGATCCACAACGTCGCGACGATCACCGAGAAAAAGACCCGTAGTATCGAGAACCTCACCGCATCCGCCGCACGCGGAAAAGAGCAGCTCGAAGAGACGAACCGTACCTTCTTCGAGGGCGTTGTCGGCAGGATGGACGAGATCCAGGAGATGACCTCCGCGATCGAAGGGATCGCCGCGCAGACGAACCTTCTCAGCATGAACGCTGCGATCGAAGCTGCCCACGCCGGTGATGCGGGGCGCGGGTTCGCCGTCGTCGCCGAAGAGATCCGGAAACTGGCGGAAAGTGCCTCGGAGAGTTCGAAGAGGATCTCCCGAACCCTTAAAGAGATCGTCGCATCGGTAAACGACACCCGCACGAACCAGGAAGCGACAACCCGGGAGTACGATACGATCATTGAAGAGGTGTCCGCCGCGGGTGGCGCCTTTACCGAGATCAACGAGACCACCCGTGAACTCAACGTCGGCGCCAGGGAGATCAACAACGCCGTGACCGAGCTGAACGCAGTGACCGCACACATCAAGAACGGATCGGACGAAATCCAGAACGGTACCCGCAGCATGCTCGAGACGCAGTCTACCCTGCAGGAGATCTCCGCAAGCGTCACCGACGGAATCCGGGAGATCGTGACCGGCTCCGGAGAGATCCGGAAATCGATGCTCTCCCTGGCGGACGAAAACGCGCGCCTCCACGAGGCGGTGGCGAGTCTCAACGTCGAGGTCGGCAGGTTCAAGACCGACGGATGATCCG
>JBKHFT010000173.1:0-5506 GCA_046540055.1 Alkalispirochaeta sp. | reverse complement strand
TTTTTTGTGTCGAGCACGTTACCGGGAAAGAGCGAAGTTGATACCGGTCAGGACCCGGGAAGAGCTGTTGATCCAGGTATCACCTCCGATCAGAAGGTCCTGTTGGTATTCCAGGAACCAGCTCATGATCGGGTGTACCTTCACCCGCGCCGCCCCCTTCACGTAGGGGCCCATGTAGAACGCGAACCCGTCGCTTCCGCTCTCGTCGGTGTTGATATTGAACACCGGCGTAAGCCCGGTACCGAAGAGAAAGGTGACGCGATCCTGGGGAAAGGTGAAGTTCAATCCGAGGTTTGCGGGAATGACGAAACGAGGCTTCGTCTCGCCGTCTTCGTCTTCCCGGGTGGTGATATTGAAATCGCCACCGACGTTCAGTTCCAGCCCGTCCTGCAGCTCATGATGGTACGCCGCCGATAAGGCGGTGAGATAGGTCGTGTCATATCGGAAAAAGTTGACCCCTATGCCGGCGGAGATCGAGCTCTCCGCGGCGACCGGTGCGGCAAGGAGCATCGCAAAGACAAGAATCCCGAGAATTCTGGTTGGTGTGCATCGCATCAGTTCGTTCCTCCCTTATCTATTGTCGACACCTCGTCGGAGGTGGTTAATGCTCTCATTGACGGTACAACGACGCATTGGGTACCATGCCGCCCATGAAGAAATACCCGTTCCACGAGATCGAACGAAAGTGGCAACGATACTGGAAAGAAAACGCTACCTTTCGTGCGACCGAAGACCCGTCGTATCCTGAAGAAAAACGACGGTACGTTCTCGACATGTTTCCCTACCCCTCCGCCGCGGGTCTTCACGTCGGACACCCGGAAGGGTACACCGCAACCGACATCTACTGCCGGTATCTCCGGATGAACGGGTACAACGTCCTCCATCCGATGGGGTTCGACAGCTTTGGTCTCCCCGCCGAGAACTACGCGGTACAGACCGGTACGCATCCGAAAACCACCACCGAAGCGAATATAAAGCGCTTTCGCGAGCAAATCCAGAGCCTGGGGTTCAGTTACGACTGGGACCGGGAGGTCAGCACCCACGAACGTGACTACTACAAGTGGACGCAGTGGATCTTCCTCAAACTCTGGGAGCAGGGACTCGCGTACATCGCAGAGATTCCGATGTGGTACTGTGAGGAACTCGGAACGGTCCTTGCCAACGAAGAGGTGATCGCCACACCGGAAGGACCCCGAAGTGAACGGGGGAACTACCCCGTTGTACGACGCCCTCTGAAACAGTGGATGCTCCGGATCACCGAGTACGCCGACCGCCTCCTGGAGGGACTCGACCGACTCGACTGGCCGGAGTCGATCAAGGCGATGCAGCGCAACTGGATCGGACGTTCCGAGGGAGCGAACGTGATCTTCCCTCTCGCCGACAAGGAACTGGCGGCAAAGGCAGGTATTCCCGAGTCGGAATGGCACCTTGAGGTATACACAACCCGGCCGGACACGCTCTTTGGCGCTACCTACATGGTGATGGCACCGGAGCATACGCTGGTCCCCGCCCTGACCACACCGGAGTACGCGACGGAGGTACGGGCGTACGTGGATGCAACGCGCCTGAAGAGCGATCTGGAGCGAACGGAGCTTTCGAAGGAGAAGACCGGTGTGTTCCTCGGCTCCTACGCCATAAATCCGGTTAACGGCACACTGATGCCGATCTGGATCTCCGACTACGTCCTTTCCAGCTACGGGACCGGAGCGATCATGGCGGTACCGGGACACGACGAACGGGACTGGGAGTTCGCTACGAAGTTCGATCTGCCGATCCTGAAAGTCGTTGCCGCCACGCCCGACGAGGATCCTGCGGAACCCCTGGAACGGGCAACCCCGGAGTACGGATACTCCGTGAACAGCGACCGCTTCAGCGGAATGCCGACGGCGGATGCGAAGGCGGCGATCATCGACTGGCTCGAGGAACGGGGCGACGGAAAGCGGGCGATCAACTACAAGCTCCGGGACTGGATCTTCAGCCGCCAGCGCTACTGGGGAGAACCGATCCCCCTCGTCGAGTGTGACGGAACGTACTACCCGATCCCCTACGACGAACTGCCCCTGACGCTGCCGGAGGTGGAAAGCTACAAGCCAACCGGTACCGGTGAAAGTCCCCTCGCCGCAGTCACCGAGTGGGTGCAATGCGAGTGCCCCGACGGAAGCGGTCGCACCGGGCGGCGGGAGACCAACACGATGCCCCAGTGGGCCGGGAGCTGCTGGTATTATCTTCGATACCTCGATCCCCGGAACGACACCGAGTTGGCAGCCCGGGAGAAGATCGATTACTGGATGCCGGTGGATCTCTACGTCGGCGGTGCGGAACACGCGGTGCTTCACCTTCTGTACGCGCGGTTCTGGCACAAGGTGCTCTACGATATCGGCGTGGTAAACACCGACGAACCGTTCCTGCGACTCGTCAATCAGGGGATGATCCTCGGAGAGAATGGCGTCAAGATGTCGAAGAGTCTCGGAAACGTGATCAACCCCGACGATATCGTTCGCGAGTTCGGTGCGGACAGCATGCGGGTCTACGAGATGTTCATGGGCCCCCTCCAGCAGGAGAAGCCGTGGTCAACCCAGGGGCTCACCGGCGTCTATCGCTTCCTCGACAGGGTGTGGCGCCTCACCGAGCGGGAAATCGTCGACGACCAGCCCGATGAGGAACTTCTCCGGACGCTGCACAAGACGATCAAAAAGGTCGGGAACGATACCAGCAAGCTCGCGTTCAACACGGCGATCAGCCAGATGATGATTCTCGTCAACGAGCTGTACAAGCGGGAGGCCCTTCCACGAACGGTGTGGGAGCCCTTCGTGCAGATCCTCGCTCCCTACGCTCCGCATCTCGCGGAGGAGCTCTGGGAGATGCTTGGTCGGGAGGCACCGGTTTCCCTCTCACAGTGGCCATCCTGGGACGAGGAGCTCACTCGGGATGAAACGGTCGAGATCGTCGTCCAGGTAAACGGCAAAATCCGCGCCCGATTCAACGTCGAAGCGGGGACGGGGAAAGAGACACTTACCGAGACGGCACAGGAGCTCGAGCGGATACGGGAACTGATCGACGGGAAGACGGTGATCAAGGTGGTCGCCGTTCCTGACAAGCTGGTAAACTTCGTCGTTCGATAGTCCACGCACCGGTCGTGCTGCCGACCGCCCGTCCGTCGCACGCGACGTTGTACGGAACGATTCCCCGAAGGACGTTCACGGCGGCCCGGTGTCGGGGGTGACCGTATAGATCATGTACCTTCCATTGCCTTCCACGGACATCGCGAGGGCAATTCTCTGAATCTCTCCGGTGGGGGAACTGCGCCAGGCGTGGCGGACCGTCCCGGGGGTGATCGGAAATCCCCAGATCAGATACGCTCCTGCCTCCACCACCGGACACACCGGGGCGCTCTGGTCGTCGGTGAACCACGGCGCGCCGGGTTCCGGACCGGTGTCGACGCTCTCCTCGTCGAGGATCCGGACCTCCAGAATCGCGTCCTCCGCGGGACGAATATGGTAGGTGCGGAACTCGGTGGAGCGGAGTCCTTCCTCAAGGCGGGTGCGATCGATCCGCCGTGCCCCGTACCGGTACTCACGTTCTATCGTCTCCTGCATCCGCTCCAGGTTCACCAGAGACGGATCAAGACCGTCCCGGCACACGTCGAGGACGACGTCGGCAAGTACCCCCGCCTCCAGACGCAGGGAGATCTCGCGACCCGGCGGACGAACCCACCCTCCAAGGGAGCGAAGGGTCACCCCCGCAGACACCACCGTCGGCACTGCCGACACAACGATTACCTCCGCCCCGCTTTCGGCGATCGTCGCATCGAATCGGACCGTTCCATTCTTTTCGGATCTGACGGTCGTCGTGTCGACGCGTTGTCCGTCCCACCACCGTATTCTCCACTCCACCCCCGGCGTCCCGTACTCGTCCGGGAGAGCGGGTATCGACATCGCGATCGAGGAGGGAGGAATTCCACGGTCCGGTAACAACGAGCCGGTACATCCGCTCATGAACAGCGCGGTCGAAGCGAGCACGAAGAGTCCTGTCATATACGGTCTGCTTTCCATCCTTCCTGTAATACAGCGCGTTTTGGCATGGTGCTTCGGGAAGTGACAGATGAGCGGGAGATACCGTATGATGCTCTCTATGACGGATCTGCAGGAGTTTACGACGCGATTAGAGCGTGCGGTGGAAAGCCGGGGTGTCTACGTGGAAACCCGGGTGTTGCCGCAGCTCAAGGACCAGTTTCGCGCGATGCGCTCCAGTTACGAAGCGATCCACAACGTGTTGCGCAAGAAGGGTCTGATCAAGGAGGACCCGTATCGGTACGAAGAGCGGATCTCCGAACTCGACGTTCCCTCCGATGCACCGTACCTCGACAGTGAGCGGGACACCCAGCTCAGCGTTCGGATGAACCAGTACCAGTTGCGCCTCGAACACCTCACCGATTACTACGATTTCTCCTTTCCGTACCTTAATCTGAAGCGCCTGAAGACCCTTGTTCGCTTCGTCAAGTACATCAACTGGCGCAACCTTTCCGATACGGCGACGCAGCCGACCACGCGGGGTATCGCAGAACAGGCGTTGAAAGTGAAGCGCGGGTCCGAACAGCTCTCGGCAAACATCGTAAAAGACGCACAGGAGCAGTTGAATCGGATCTCCGGGTCGTTACAGAATCTGCTGAAAGAGATCACATTCTACTACCGGGAGTGGTACAAGCTTCAGGTCCGCCTGCACATCCTCAACGACGGCCCGTTTCCCTCGTCTCCGACACCTGACCAGTACGACGCCCTGGCGCGGAAGGCGAAATCGCTCTTCCCCAAAGCGTTGCCGGGTCAGCCCTTCGCGCGAGAGCTCGTCCTCGAAATCTTCGCCGAGAACAGCGACGACGGCGGGGAGGCCGCCCGGGAGACGCTGCTCCAGAGTCTGGCCGTCTCGGACGCGGAAGAGACACCGAAAAAGCAGGGCCCCGAGTTGAAACCGATCCTCCTCGATGCCGCTCGCGCCCTTGCCGGAAGCAGCCGCTCTCTCGACGAAGCGGCGCAGAAACTCGAGGATAACGCCCTGGTTCTCGAGAGCAGAAAGCTCACCTTCGGGGAGATGCTTCGAAAGATCTGGAACCATATCCGCGGTGAGGACGAAGACGGACACACCTACGTCGTGGACTACCTGGATGAGAAATCGAATACCCGACGAAGCGACGAGATCCGCTTTGAAGAGTTTATCGCGACGGTTCGCAGGCGGGCGAGGCTCTACGGCGGGATTCTCAGCAAGGGGGGAGCATCGTGGAAAAAGCTGCTCGATTCGTCGGAAGAGTCGATCCTCCAGTTTGTGACCAAAGATATTGAAGAACTCTATACGATCGTTCGTCGATTCGAATCCCTCGATACGTACTTCAGGACCGAAGTTCCCCGGGAACAACGGGGACAGCTTCGGGGGATCAACATCGAGGTCACGACGATAAAGGACAATCTCCTCCGGGCGCGGAAGAAGGCGCACGAGTACGTCGCGAAAACAGACG
>JBKHFT010000172.1:0-5543 GCA_046540055.1 Alkalispirochaeta sp. | reverse complement strand
CTCGGGATGGCCGGACTCGAACCGGCGGTCTCCTGCTCCCAAAGCAGGCGCCTTAGCCACTAGGCTACATCCCGTGTCTGTGTGCCGAGAGTATATGAAAGCGCCCTCCGGCGGTCAACGGGGAGCGGCCCCGGTGCGCCGTTCCTGTACGCCACTCTCACCGCCTGGAAGCGGTCACGGGGCGCGGTTCCTGTACACCGCCCTCAGCGCCCCCGGCAATCAACGGGGAACCGCTCAGTCGATCTCCCGCACTTCATCCATCTGTGTCCCGGTCTGTTTAGCGGCTGTAAAACCTCATTCACTCGTGCTCCGGGCGATGAGGATTACTTCGGGGCGATATTCAAAGTGGACGTTGTCAAAGAAAAGCCACTTGCCTCCCCAGACGAACCCCTCCGCCTCAAAGGCGTCGATCACCGTCTGAGGTATTCCCCACCGTTCGTCGCCACCGAGACGCCACCATGTGGTGACGCCGCTGTCGGCAGCCCATCGCCAGTAGGCCCACCGGTTCCGATAGCTCCGGGGCACGAGGTCAACCGCCATCCCGTAGGCGTGGTAGCTCCGGCGTCGGGTTCCGGCGATGACTCGCCAGTTGTATCCGTGGACCGAAGCAAGGTCCGCGATGAACCGGCGGACCTCTTCGTTGACCATCATCGTCTCCCGGATGCGCGTCTCAACACGCTGCAGCGGTTCGACAACGAGAGGATGTACGTGGGTGCTCATTCCGAAGAATGAAACCCGTTCCATCAGTCTGTCTGCCTCCGCCCGGGAGGACACGCCGTACAGGTTATCGAGAAATGAGTTGAACCGGATACGGTCGTCGTTATTCCGCGTCGCGGTGCGCTCCTGCAGTCGCGCCTCGAGTTCCGGCGGAATGAACGGTTGCTCCCACCTGCCAAGGCGATAGTTGTAGAAGCGGATCGGAACGAACTGCTCCCACTGGAGTCGATTCTCTTCCGGCAGGATTCGCCCTTCCGCCCAGTAATACCAGATACCGTCGATCTCGAGGGCCCACTCTCCATGGCGAATCGCGACGGCACCGACCCGTTCGGGGAACGCGGTGCGAAGTGCCTGCAGCTCTTCTCCCCCGGGGAGAGAGATCAGTGATGTTCGCGGCTCCGCCGCGGAAACGGTGGCGGCGGCGATGAAAAGCAACAGAAGACGTTCAAATCCGTGCGGTCGGAGGCCACGTGTCATGCAGGAAATATAACAATCTTCCCGGGATTCGTCCCGAGAGGCGCCGGGATTTCCCGGCGCCCGGACTGTCCAGGCGCGGCGTTTTACGGACGCCGGTCCGTGACAATCTCGCGATTCCGGTCTCCGACGGCCACCCCGCCGCGCCGGGTCCCCTCGCCGCCCTGGTCCCGTGTCCCGCCGCGCCGGTCCGACTATTTGCTGTGTTCCGCCGGCACCGCGAGATACACGATCTTGCCGCTTGCCTCGTCGTTCTCCTCGTCGACCACATCCAGCGCATCGATCTCCTTCCACCCCGTCGTCGCCATGAGTTCCTCGACTTCATCGGGGTCCCAGGGCCGCTGGATATGCGTTTCCGACGCGTCGTCGAATTCGAAGGTGGTAGTCGCCACCGGTGGCGGGCCGGGATCGAAAGATAGCGTCTCCCGAAACGGCACGCCCCCTACCAGACGGGAACGTCGCTGTCCCCGGCGGCGTTCGTAGAGTTCCCGGGAATTAAAATCGACAAGCAGGAGTCCGTCCCCGGCGATTCGCTCCCGCGCGGCGGCCAGGAACGAACCGATCTCGTCCGGTTCGGTCAGGTAATTGAGGGAGTCGTATACGCAGGTGATCAGGTCGAAGGGGCCTGCCACTGGGATCGGATCCCGCAGGTCCCCCCGGACGACCCGGTCGTCTCCGTTCCGTTCCCGGGCAAGAGCGATCATCTCCGGTGACCGGTCGTATCCGAGCACTTCACGATCGATCGTGTCATTCCGCAGGAGTTGCATCAGCAGGCCGGTGCCGCAGGCGGCGTCGCATACGGACCGGAAGTTCCGGCGGCTCTCCCGTTCGATCTCCCGGATCAGGTGGTGGATATACTCGCTGTAGTCGCTCCATCCCCCGTCGTAGATCGTCGAAAGATGCCGGTACGGAACGGTGTCTGCCATCTGTCGCTCCCGTGGCGGTCAGGGCCGTCGGAAGATCACGACGAACCGGTCACGCCGGGTTGATCACGCCGAGGCGACTGCCGACCCGCCGAAACGCATCGACGGCGGAATCGATCTGCTCTTCCGTATGCGCCGCTGAGAGCTGGATCCGAATGCGTGCTTTGCCCTCGGGCACCACCGGGAAGGCGAAGCCGATCACGTAGATCCCCTCGTCGAGGAGTTCTTTCGCCATGCGGACCGCCTTCGGTGCATCGTAGAGCATCACCGCAATAATCGCCGTCTCCGACGGCAGGAGATCAAACCCGAGGTCCCTGAGAGCGGCCCGCATCTTTTTCGCCAGGCGCACCGGCCGCTCCCGGCGTTCCCGGTCGCCCGCGATCATCTCGAGCGCGCGGATTCCTGCACCGGCGATCGCCGGAGCGAGGGTGTTGGAGAAGAGGTAGGGCCGGGAGCGCTGCCGGAGCATCTCGACGATCTCCCGTCGCCCCGAGACGAACCCACCGGAACCACCGCCGAGCGCTTTCCCGAGGGTACCGGTAATGATATCGACCTCTCCACGAAGCCCCCAGTAGTCGACAGTGCCACCGCCGTTTTCCCCGAGGTAACCCGTAGCGTGACAATCGTCGACCATAACCAGGGCCTCGTACCGCCGTGCCAGCTCGACGATCCCCGGGAGGGGCGCGATATCACCGTCCATGGAGAAGACTCCGTCGGTGGCAATCACGATGAACCGCGCGCCTTCAGCCCGGGCGTCCCGGAGTTTCCGTTCCAGGTCGTCGAGATCGCCGTGGGCGTAGCGGTATCGTTTCGCTTTGCAGAGGCGTACCCCGTCGATGATCGATGCGTGGTTGAGCTCGTCGGAGACGATCGCGTCGTCGCTCCCCAGCAGGGGTTCGAAGACGCCGCCGTTGGCGTCGAAGGCGGCGGCGTAGAGAATCGTGTCGTCGGTGCCGAGAAAACCGCTCAGGCGACGCTCGAGTTCGGTGTGGAGGTCGCTGGTACCGCAGATAAACCGTACCGAGGCGTATCCGAAGCCGTGGGTTTCCATCGCCTCCCCTGCGGCGGCGACGATATCCGGATCCCCGGCGAGTCCGAGGTAGTTGTTGGCACAGAAGTTGAGAACCCGGCGAGTCTCTCCGTCGCCGCCCCGGACGATGATCTCCGCACCTTGCGGGGAGGTGATGATTCGTTCCTCCTTGTACAGTCCTCGCTCCCGGAGCGTCTCAAGCTCCCGCTTCAGATGGTCCCTGATCGATCCATACATACCGTGCATCCTCCAATCGTTGGGACAAGACGGTCAACATGTCCCGGGTCATCGACTCAAGATCGTACCGCGGCTCCCACCGCCACTCTACCCGGGCGGCGTAATCCTCCATACGATTCGGCCAGGAGTTGGCGATCCCCTGACGTACCGCGTCCACCTCGTATTCTATCTCGAAGGTAGGGATAAATCGCCGGATCCACGCGGCGATATCCTCGGGGCAGAAGCTCATGGCGGACACGTTGAACGCGTTCCGGTGACGAAGGCGTTCGGAGTCGGCATCCATAAGTTCCACCGCCGCCCGGACCGCATCGGGCATATACATCATGTCCAGATAGGTGTCACCTTTGAGAAAACAGCGGTACCGACCATGCCGCACCGCGTCATAATAGATCTCCACGGCGTAGTCCGTCGTACCGCCGCCGGGAGGCGTCTTGTTCGAGATCAGTCCCGGATACCGCACGCCCCGGGTGTCGACGCCGAACTTGTGAAAGTAATAGTCGCAGAGAAGCTCGCCGGCGACTTTCGTGACACCATACATCGAGGTCGGACGCTGCAGGGTGTCCTGTGGGGTCCAGTCCCGAGGCGTCGTCGGACCAAAGGAACCGATCGAACTGGGGGTGAATACCGCGCAGCCCTCCTGCCGCGCCACTTCGAGAACCGTCGTGAGCCCCGACATGTTCAGATCCCATGCGAACTGCGGTCGTGACTCGGCGGTTGCCGAGAGGAGCGCCGCCAGGTGGTAGATCGTGTCGATCCGGTGAGCGCGGATGACCTCGAGAAGGCGTTCACCGTCCCGGACGTCGACGATGTAGAACGGTCCGTACCCCTCCAGAACGCCGTACTGGTCCTCCCGGATGTCGGAACACACAACCTCTTCCGCCCCGTATCGCTCATGAAGAAATTCGGCGATCTCCGAGCCGAGCTGTCCGAGGGCTCCCGTAATCAGTATTCGTTTCATACGACCTCTCTCGCTGTCGCTTTTCTCCGTTTCATGGTACGATTACAGTATATTAAACTCAACGTTTATTATACCATACATCGAGAGGACGATTATGAACGAACACCATACGCCGCCACCGGTCGGTATCAACATGAAACGTCTTCGCCGCGATGCGTCGTTGACCCTCGATGTTCTGGCCGAACGGAGCGGTGTTTCCAAGGCGATGCTCTCGCAGATCGAGTCGGAAAAAGTAAACCCTACCGTCGCAACGGTGTGGAAGATCGCCCAGGGTCTGGGGGTGGAGATCAACGAGCTCCTCGCCGGGAGCACAGCCCCGGTGCGCACATTTCACATGACCGGTAAGGACAACATGACCGTCCTCGACACCGATGAGGAAGGGCTGCATATCAAGGTTCTGACACCGATTCAGATGGTGGAGGATCTCGAGATGTACCTGCTGACCTTCGCTCCCGGCGGCACGTTGCGCTCCGCTCCTCACTTTCCCCAGACCGAGGAGTTTCTCACCGTCGTAACCGGCGCGATCCGGGTCCGGGCGGGAGACCGTGACGCCGTCGTCTCAGAGGGGGATTTCATCCGGTATCAATGTGACGTCGATCACGATATCGAGAACGTCGGTGAGGGTCCGGCGGTGGTCCACATGGTGGTGAGGTTTCACAAGCGCACGATGCTCCGGTGACGGCTCCAACGATAACCGCCCCAGAGAACGACCAGTTGCGCGACGTTCGCCGCGGCAAAGGCGATCGCGGCGGTAATGGTTCCGACGAGGTCGGTCACCGCCGGCAACACCATAACGAGGGTCAACAGCACCACGGTATTCGCCAGAACAGCGAACGACAGAAATGAGGTGCGCTCCGCGGCGACGAGCATCCCGCTGAACAGAGTCCGTCCGGTAACCGCCAGGGGCATCACCACCAGCACCACCATCGCCGGTCGTGCCAACGCCACCAGCGCCGGCTCCAGCCCCGCCACGGTGCGAAACCAGAACCCGGCGCCCCCGGTCAACGCGATCACCCCGAACAGCACCGTCAGCACTCCGGTGAGCAACACCCCGAAGCGTATCAGCACACTCTCCGTCCGACGGTCCTCGCTCATCTTCGCCACCACCGCCTCCTGATACGAGAGCGCGACGGAGGTGAAGAGGAAGAGCAGACTGTTGATCACCGGCCACGTCGCGAGGGACTCCAGCGGTTGTCCCGACCGG
>JBKHFT010000171.1:0-5584 GCA_046540055.1 Alkalispirochaeta sp. | reverse complement strand
TGCTCTTCCATCGGCGGAAACAATACTGGCTCGTTTCGCCGAGATCGGTTACCAGCGGCTCCTGTACGAGTAGTACCGGCGATCCCGCTTCCCGACGTATTCGCAGCCTCCCGCCCGGTCCTGCGGGTTTAATATAACTATTATCGTCACCAATTTACGAATATCGTGAAATTTGGTGCAACATAATGGCGCGAGCGCCGCATATACTTGCAATAATCACGGTATCGGTCTATAGTGGAGTCAGCAAATCTCCCTAACAAGTCCTTCCTCATGCACCAACACGAAGTTGGCTGCGGGGAAAATCCTGTTATCAAAGGAAGCGTTATGCCGAAAAACTTTATTACGATCGATGGGAACGAGGCCGCCTCGCGTATCGCTTACGCGTTCAGTGAAGTAGCCGCGATCTACCCCATCACACCCAGTTCACCGATGGGTGAACACGCTGATGCCTGGGCCGCCGAGGGAAAGAAAAACCTCTTCGGACAACCCCTTGAGATCATCGAGATGCAGAGTGAAGCGGGTGCGGCGGGTGCCGTCCACGGTTCTCTCACCGGAGGTGCCCTGACGACGACTTACACCGCCAGTCAAGGTCTCCTTCTGATGATCCCCAATATGTACAAGATCGCCGGTGAGCTCCTTCCGACGGTGTTTCACGTTTCCGCGCGGTCCGTCGCTGCACAGTCCCTCTCGATCTTCGGTGACCACTCCGATGTGATGGGCGTCCGCCAGACCGGATTCGGCCTGATCGCGAGTAACAACGTCCAGGAAGCGCAGGACATCGCGGCGATCGCCCACCTGGCGTCGCTGGAGTCACGGGTTCCTTTCGTGCACTTCTTCGACGGGTTCCGCACCAGCCACTCGATGCAGAAGATCGAGGACCTCGATTACGACACCCTCCGGGACATGCTCGACATGAAGTACGTCGAGTCGTTCCGCGAAGTCGGTCTTCGCCCGGAAAACCCGAGGGTCAAGGTCGGCGCCCAGAACCCCGACGTCTACTTCCAGGGCAGGGAGACGGTGAACAACTTCTACGCCGCCACGCCCGAGATCGTCCGGAAGTACATGAAACTCTTCGAAAAGAAGACGGGACGCCATTACGATCTCTTCGAGTACGTCGGAGCTCCCGACGCCGAGACGATCGTCATCGGTATGGGCAGCGGTATGGACACCGTCAGGGAGACGGTGGATTACCTCGTAGCCAAGGGTGAGAAAGTCGGTGCGGTTATCGTCCACCTCTACCGCCCCTGGTCCTCGGAAGATCTCCTCAAGGTGATCCCCGACTCGGTCAAGAAGATCGCAGTACTCGACCGGACCAAAGAACCGGGTGCACCCGGCGAGCCGCTGTACCTCGATGTTGTCCATACGATGGTGGGCCGGAATGTCCGGATCATTGGTGGTCGCTACGGGCTTTCCAGCAAAGAGTTCACTCCGGCGATGGTGAAGGCGGTGTACGATCACGTCAACGCCGACGGCTTCCACGACTTCACCGTCGGTATCACCGATGACCTCTCCAAACGGAGCATCCCTGTCAAGGAGAACATCGACGTCGAGCAGGAAGGGATCGTCCGGTGTAAGTTCTGGGGATACGGTTCCGATGGAACCGTCAGCGCCAACAAGAACTCGATCAAGATCATCGGCGCCGAGACGGACAAGTACGTCCAGGCGTACTTCAGCTACGACTCCAACAAGTCCGGGGGGTTCACCGTCAGCCACCTTCGGTTCGGTGACAAACCGATCCGGTCGGAGTACCTCCTCACGAAGAGCGATTTTATCGCCCTCCACCGACCGCAGTACATCGGTCGCTTCGACATCCTCGAAGGAATCGCCGACGGCGGTACGTTCCTGATCAACACCACCGAAGAACCGGAGAACGTCTTCAACACCTTCACCAAAGAGATGCAGGACGAAATCATCAAGAAGAAGGTGAAGGTCTACGCCGTTGACGGGTTCAAACTCGCGAAAGAAGCGGGTCTCGGAAACCGGATCAACACGGTCATGCAGGTGGCGTTCTTCAAACTCGCCAACGTCATCGCCCCCGACAAAGCGATTGAACTGGTCAAGAAGTACGTTGAGAAGCAGTTCATTTCGAAGGGCAAGGATATCGTCGAGATGAACTGGAAGGCGATCGACATGGCCGTCGACGCCGTTCGGGAAGTACCGATTCCGGAAAAAGTCGAGCGCTCCGCCGAGAACATCGTCCTCGTATCGGAAGGTGGAAACGAGTTCGGAAAGACGATCGTCGAACCGATCTGGCGCATGAAAGGTGACGAAATCAGCGTTGCGCAGATGCCGGTGGACGGACGTATTCCGAGCGGCACCAAGCGGATCGAACAGGGCGGTCGTCCGGGTCCGGTGATCACCAAGTGGGCCGCGAAGAACGAGCTCACCCAGAACCTGGACGTCCAGTGGGACGAACCCTACTTCGAGTATCCCGGAAGTTGTATGGGGTGTGGTGAGGTTCCTTACGTTCACCTGATTACGCAGCTCTACGGTGACCGGATGATGATCGCCAATGCCACCGGCTGTTCCTCCATCTACGGCGGAACGTTCCCGGCGGTACCGTATACTACGGACAGCAAGGGGTACGGCCCGATCTGGGCAAACAGCCTCTTTGAGGACAACGCCGAATACGGCTTCGGGATGCGCCTCGCCGTCGACAGCAACCGTCGCCAGCTCAAAGCAAACGTGGAAGCCCTTCTCGAAAAGGGTACCGGCGGAGAACTGACGGCTGCGCTCAAGAAGAACCTCGAGCTCTGGAAGTCGGTCAGTCGCGAGGCCAAAGAAGCTGCGGAGAAAACGCGGGAACTTCTGCCGGCGGCGCTGAAAAACGCGACGACGGAAACGAAGCCGATCATCGCCAAGATCATCGAGCTCGGTGATTACTTCATCAACAAATCGGTCTGGATCTTCGGTGGTGACGGATGGGCCTACGACATCGGATACGGCGGTCTCGACCACGTGATGGCGCAGCAGAAGAACGTTAACGTTCTCGTCCTCGACACCGAGGTCTACTCGAACACCGGTGGTCAGGCGTCCAAATCGACCCCTCGGGGTGCGATCGCGAAGTTTGCCGCCGACGGGAAGAAGACCGGGAAGAAAAACCTCGGTCTCATGATGACCACCTACGGTCACGTCTACGTGGCAAGCGTCAACATGGCGCAGAGTCGGGAACAGGTTCTCCAGGCGATCGTTGAGGCGGAGTCCTACGACGGACCGTCGATCATCCTCGCCTACAGTGCCTGTATCGCTCACGGCTACGACATGAAGATATCCGTCAAGCAGTCGCAGAACGCGGCGCAGTCGGGATACTGGCCGATGTACCGGTACAACCCCGCGAACGAACTCGTCGGGAAGGAGCCCTTCATCTGGGAGACTCCGGAACCGACGGTGGACTTCAAAGTGTATACCGGTGCGGAGATCCGATATCGCGCACTGGAACTTGCAAAGCCGGAAGAAGCGGAACGGCTCCAGGCGCTGGCGAAAGAAGACAACAAGCGTCGTTTCACCGACCTGAAGAAGCTCGCCGAAGGAAACTGATCCGTTATTGCAGGCCCCCGACTCCGATTGGGGTCGGGAGGCACTCCGTTGCGGGTCCGCCTGTGGCGCGTCTCGAGACGGAAAAAAACAAAAAACCCGTTATCGGTTCGTCCGATAACGGGTTTTTTCATGCGGTATCCACGTACCGCCGTGAGCACTCGCGGCGGCCATCCTTCGGGGTCAACCCGCGCCGGTCACTCCTCCGTCGATTCCGCTGTCCCGAAATCAAGGACGAATCGCGCCCCCGCGGTGTAGGACAAGTCAAGGACCACCGAACCGCCGTGGGCTCGCATAATATCCGAGACAAGAGGTAACCCCAACCCGGTTCCCCGCTCCCCGTCGGTACCAAAGCGACTCGTCTTTACGTCGTGACGGAAGAGATTGGGTACGTCCTCCGGGGGTACACCCTCCCCCTCGTCTTCAACGATCACGCTATTCGCGTCCTCCCGTATCCGGATAACACCGTGGTGAGGAGAGAATTTGATCGCATTTGATACGAGATTGAACAGCGCCTCCCGGAACAGTCCCATATCTGCCTCGACAACGAACGTATCGGTCACGTCGAGAACAACCTCGACCTCCTTGTCCTTGATCTGCTTCCCGAGGCTCAGAATCACCTGTCGGGCGATCAGATGCACCGATACCGGCTCTCTGTTGATCTCGATTCGTCCCGACTGCAGGCGGTGGATGTTTAAAAGCTGGTTGATCATTTCCAGGAGTACCGCCGTCGCTTCCCGGAGATCCCGGATCGCCTCGCGACGCTCGTCTTCGGTAAACGTAGCGTCTCCGCGGTCCAGAAGCTCCAGCATCGTCGATATACCCGAGAGGGGTGACCGAAGATCGTGGGATACGAGAGACAGAAAGGTGTCCTTGATGCGATTCGCGTTCTCCGCGGCGATCCGCTGGTCCCGAAGGATCCGTTCCTTCTCCTTCCGATCGGCGATATCCGTAAGGGCGACAAGATCATAGACTCTCTGATCCCGATACAGCCGCGTAAGGGTCACGAGAACCGGTGTCGAGACCCCGACGACATTGGTCATCCGCGTCTCGTAGGTCGTTCCGGGTCTGTCCGGCACCTCCTGGAGAAACCCGGAAAGATCGAGACCTATCAACTCATCCGAATCCCCGTCGGTGACGAGGCCCGAAAACGCGTAGTTACACCGGACGATCTTACCCTCTTCGGCGAGGATCAACGGCGCCGGGGCGGCCTCAAAGAGGGTCGAAAACGTATCCCGCTCTTCCAGGAGCATCCGGTTCGTCCGCCGGAGTTCGAGCTGTCCCGAGACCTGAGCCGCCAGCTTCTCGAGCATCGGAATCAACGGTTCCGGAACCTCCCGTGGTTTACCGTCGACAACACACAGGGTACCGAGAATCTGCCCCCCTTTTGATCGGAGAGGAACTCCCACGTAGAAACGGATCTTCTCTCCCAGCTCGTCCAGGGAGTCGGGCACGTACACCGTCTCGTCCCGTGTATCCGGAATCGCCACCGGACGCTCATCGGTCACGACGAAATGGCAGTACGTCTGCTCCCGCTGGAGCGTGTGCCCCTCAAAACCATAGGTCGCCTTGAACCACAGGTGAGTCTGGTCAAGGAAACTGATGTACGCCATCGGCGTCCCCGCGAGATACGCGGCAACCTCCGCAACGTCGTCAAACTCCCGTTCAGCCGGAGTTCCAACGATTCCGTATCGTTCGAGCTCAGAGACGCGCCCCCGTTCAAGTGCAAAGAGAGGATTGTCATAGTTCTTGTTCCGGGTTCCAGCGTCTTTCACACCCGAGAGTATAACAGAAGGAGGGCATCGGTCGCCAAGGCCCCTACGGTAACGACATCGAGCCGTTTTTTGAAACACGATTCTGTTTATTAAAAGAACCATCCGGGTCTGCGGAGTGTTGGAGCGTTCAGCGAAGCGTCACCCGCCTCGCAAGGACTCGCGAACGATCGCGATGATCACGACGCCGGTGCCGGTTCAGTAGTCGCCTGTGAGGGATGCTTCGATAAGCGGTCTGCTTTCGTCTGCAATGAGCTCGGGCTCATCCAGGTGGATGT
>JBKHFT010000170.1:0-5601 GCA_046540055.1 Alkalispirochaeta sp. | reverse complement strand
AGGAACCGGACGTTCTGTGGCAGCGCTCCCGCAGCGCCCGTGAGGAGTGCGGTGGGACGCTCGATCCCTTCGCGCCTCGCATCGGCGATCGAACGTTCCGTGAGGGTGTATGTCGCAACGGTGTCGTACCGCCGGAGCTGTGCGAGGCGTGCGACGGTGAGGGCCTCTTCGAAGGGAGCCCCCGGGGGAACGCTGACCTCCATACTCGCGTGGACGCGGATCGCGCCGGGGGTCGCTTCGGCATTGAGCCAGGAGCGGAGGATCGGGTTCACCGCGTAACGTGGCGTCTCGTCGGATCGACCGTCGTGGTCGGTTTTGTCGATCTCGCGAAAGACGCCGACACGAGAGAGACGTTCTACCGTGTCACGGTCCACCGGAAGGTTTTGCCCGGGGCCGCTCAGCTGGAAGAGTCGGACCAGCTCACCCGGCGTAAACGCACGATCCTCCGGGAGCCATTCGATCACAGCGGTGAGGAGTTCAGCGTATGCGAAGGCGCGTTCGACCGAACTGGTCAGACCGCCCGTCAAGAGGAGCAATCGAACCCACCGCTCCGGTAGAGCTGCGAAATGCTGCCAGCTTTCGGTTCGGAGCGTTACCGTTCCATCCGTATCGGACCGCGACACAAGACCGATCGATTCACATACGACCAGAAGGAAACGGAACAATCCTGCGGTGTCCTCCGATCCCGTGGTCGCTGCGAATGCTGATTCGAGGTCGACGGCGACGCGACGACGCAACGTGCCGCCTCGGGTGAACGGATCGGGATGGTCCCGGAGAAACGCGTAGATCGCAGCTGCAAGAGCCGGCGACAACCACGGGTGCGTCGCCTGGTACGGGGGCTCGTTCTCCGCGTCACCAAGGGGACGCCCTTCCAGGAGGTACGGGGTACCCAGCCTGAGGGGCTCGAGAGCGGGGAGGATCACCGGATTGATTCGAACCGTTCCGCTCCGGGGGCCGTCGATCACCAGGAGGCGGTCCTTGTGATTCAGAATGATACTCTGCATCGCGGCGTACTCGAACTCATCGGCAAGGAAACGGCGAAGTTGCTCATCCGTCGGCGTTCCCAGGAGGTGGATTGCCGATAGCACCGTGAGGTCTTCCCTCGTAAGCAGGTCCCGGACGGCGGCGCCGGTATCGGGGCGGCTGAAGAAGTCGGTCAGCCGCTGGATCATTTCGTGCTTATTGTAGGGGGTCCGGACCGATCCCAGATAATTCCGGTACACCGCAAAGAACGAATCATCTTCGAGGGAGAGCAGGTACGCCGCGAATTCCGCTGTTGCCGTCATCCTGGTGTTTCCCCGATCTCGTCTTCCCAGTGCTCGATGTGGTAGGCGTACCCCTGTTCGGTGAGAAACTTCTGCCGGTTCGCCGCGAACCCCTCCTCGATCGTCCGGTTCGAGACGAGGGTATAGAAGTGGGAGTTATGGTGTTGCCCCGACTTGGGGCGGAGGATCCGTCCCAGGCGCTGCGCCTCTTCCTGGCGGGAACCGAAACTGCCGGAAACCTGCACCGCCACCGATGCGTCGGGCAGGTCGATCGCGAAGTTCGCAACTTTGCTCACGACGATCACGGAGAATTCCCCCTTCCGGAACGCCGAATAGATCTCCTCCCGCCGCGCGTTCGGTGTCTTTCCGGTGATCAGCGGCGCCTGAAGGCGTTCGGCAAGTTCGTCGAGTTGGGTCAGGTACTGTCCGATGACGATGATCGACTCGTCGGGGTGATTCTCGACGATCTGCGCCGCGGCGTCTACCTTGCGGGGATTCTCCCCGGCGATGCGAAACTTTCGCCTCTTGTCCGCGGCGGCGTACTCTCCCCGGACATCCCGGGGAAGATCGAGGCGGATCTCGTAACACACCGCCTCGGCGATCCACCCTTTCTGCTCCAGTTCCTTCCAGGGAACGTCGTATCGCTTCGGACCGACCAGAGAGAAGACGTCCCGTTCCCGGCCGTCCTCCCGCACCAGCGTCGCCGTAAGCCCGAGGCGCCGGATCGCCTGGATCTCCGCGGTGACCCGGAATATCGGAGCCGGCAGGAGATGGACCTCGTCGTAGATGATGAGCCCCCACCGGTGCTTCCGGAAGATGTCGAAGTGGGGAAACACCGAGTCCCGGTCGGGGCGCCACACGAGGATCTGGTACGTAGCCACCGTCACCGGGCGGATCATCTTCGCATGACCGGTATACTCTCCGATCTCTTCGTCGGTCAGAGTCGTCTTGTCGAGGAGCTCGTCGACCCACTGGTGCACGGCAGCAACGTTCGTCGTCAGAATCAGCGTGCTCGTCTGAAGGAGGTTCATCGCTGCCATCCCGACTACCGTTTTCCCGGCACCGCAGGGGAGAACAACCGTACCGTATCCGGCACCGGGCAGACCGCCGCCGAAAAACGTCTGCGCCGCCTCCTCCTGGTATCCCCGAAGGTGGAACGCTTTCCCCGCCTGCGTCTCCGAACGGAGGGTGAAGGAGACCGCCTCCCCCTCGGTGAGGGGAGCCCGGTCGTCGACGGGGTAGCCGATCCGTATCAGCTCCTGTTTGATCGTCCCCCGGTCGACGAGATTCACCAGGAAGCTGTCACTGTCGACGACCGCTTCGTCGCCTGACGGTTCCGTCAGGAGCTTCGCAATTGCCGGACGCGACCGGAGCTCCCGACGCACCATCTCGTCGGGAACAACGAGGCGAAGAACGTAGGAATCCTCTGTTGCCTCGAGGCGGATCGTGCCGTACCGGTCGATCAGCTCGCGGATCGACGACTCGATGTGGGAGGGGATCGGAAAGCGACTGTGTTCCCGCAACCGCTCGATCACCTCGTCGGCGGTCATACCCGCGGAGGCGGCGTTCCAGAGTGAGAGGGGGGAGATCCGGTAGGTATGAAAGTGCTCCGGTGATTTTTCGAGCTCCGTGAAGGGGACGATCCCGTTTCGGGCACGATCGGCGTCCTCATCGTGGACGTCGAGGAGGATCGTGTTGTCTCCCTGTACGATCAGCGGGTGTGACATTCCTACCGGTGTACACGATTTCTCATGAAAATTTAAGCGCTTTCGGTCTAAACTGAGGGTAAGAGGTGTTTCATGGCACGAAAACACGACAGCGGGAAGCAGAAACCACGAAGCGACGCCAAGACGTTCGTCGTTGACACCAACGTTCTGATACATCGGCCCGACGCGATCCTGAGCTTTCGGGACAGCGAGATCGTCGTACCGATGTGGGTTCTCGAGGAACTCGACCGCCTGAAGACGTTCTCCGACGAACGGGGACGAAACGCACGACAGGCGATCCGCTTTCTCGATGACGCCGGGCGCCACGGGAACCTCGCCGACGGGGTCAAGATTGAGAACGGGTCGATCCTCCGCGTCGTATCGACGCAACCGGGGCGTGTCCCCAACGACTTTCTCCAGGACAAGGCGGATAACAAGATCATCCTTGCAGCGTGGCAGATTCAGGAGGAGGGTGGACAGGTCTTTTTTGTCAGTAAGGATATCAACGCCCGGGTAAAGGCGACGGCGCTGGGAATCAAGGCGGTGGACTACAAGAAACAGACGGTGGATATTACCAAGCTCTACACCGGCGTTACCGCGACGGACGTCCGGACCGAGTGGTACGGGGAGCTCCAGAGCGCAGGGGAACTCCCCTGGCTGGAGGAGCTTCCGCCGAACCACCACCTCATCTTCCGCGACAAAACCCACGACGAAGAGATCATCGGGCGATACGACGCCGCGTCCCGAACCGTCCGCTACGTGGATCACAAGATGCAGTCCGTGGCCGGGATTCGTCCGCTGAACGACGAGCAACGGATCGCCCTGGATCTGTTGCTCGATCCGGCGATCCAGCTCGTCACCCTCGTGGGAAAAGCGGGGACGGGGAAAACACTCCTCGCGATCGCCGCAGGGCTCAAACAGACTGTTGAGGACAAGACGTACAAGCGCGTTCTCGTGAGTCGCCCGGTTATCCCGATGGGCAAGGATATCGGATACCTTCCGGGGGCGAAGGACGAGAAGCTGTCCCACTGGATGCAACCGCTCTTCGACAATCTGGAACTGATCACCAGCGTGTACCACAAGCAGAATCTCAAACAACCGGAACAGGTGATCAACAGCAGTATTATCGAGGTCGAGGCGCTGAGCTACATCCGGGGGCGTTCCCTTCCGAGCCAGTTCATCATCATCGACGAGGCGCAGAACCTTTCGCCCCACGAGGTGAAGACGATCGTTTCCCGAGCGGGGGCCGAGGCAAAGGTCGTCCTCACCGGGGATCCCTACCAGATCGACAGCCCCTACCTCGACGCGAACTCCAACGGGCTGACCTATCTCGTTGAGGCGTTCAAGGGGCAGTCGTTGTTCGGACACGTCCTGATGACGCGCTCCGAACGCAGCCGCCTCTCGGAGCTCGCGGCGGAGCTGTTATAGAAATCGCGGTGCCTAACACTTCCGTGGCGGAGCTTTTTCAGAAACCGGGGCATGTCTCGTTTTCGCGCCGGAGCGATCCCTCCGGCGCGTGCCTCTCCCCCACCGGTCGGCCCAGGGACGACGCTGCTTCCCGGAGTGGACTCCGCTACTCCGCCGCGGAGCTGACATCGCTGCTTCCCGGAGTAGTCGCCGCTACTCCGCCCCGGAGCGGACGCCACCGCCGTCGAGGACGAATGCGATCCCGTCCAGGGGAATCTGCAGCCAGTCGGGGCGGTTGTTCGCCTCGTATCCTACCTCGTATACCGCTTTCTCCAGCAGGAAGATCTCCAGGGCGGTGGCGATCGCCTCCGGATCTCTCGGCACAAAGGACGTCCCGGCAACGCTCTCGAGGTATCCGTAGAGAAACGTTCCCCCCACGAGGGTATACCACGGTCGGATCCATCCCTTGAGGCGTTCCCCGTCCTCGGGGCGAATCTCCACCGTTTCGAGATAGCGACTGTAGACCGCATAGTGGAACGATCGCAGCATTCCCGCGACGTCACGAAACGCCGAAAACTTCAGGCGTCGCTCACCCAACGTCCGGGCAGGTTCGCCTTCGAGGTCGATGATCCTGTAATCACGTCCGGTGAAGAGCACCTGTCCGAGATGGTAGTCCCCGTGGATCCGGATCTTCCGGGCGTCGATCTTCGTCGCCGTGATCCCGGCGAAGCGCTCAAGGAT
Source organism: Alkalispirochaeta sp. (assembly GCA_046540055.1). GTDB lineage: Bacteria > Spirochaetota > Spirochaetia > DSM-27196 > Alkalispirochaetaceae > Alkalispirochaeta. The sequence continues at coordinate 482 of JBKHFT010000170.1, read as the reverse complement.
CTCCCCCTCCCGTTCGAGAAACTCCTCCGCTCCAGGGCGAATCTCCTCGGGGAGACGGGTACGTCCCTTTCGTATCGTACTGGTGACGCGCCGGGTGAGACTCCGGAGCGACTGGTACAGAGAGCGCTGGTAGAGTTTGGAGAACGGCTCCGGCGCGAACGCCGGATCGCCCTGTTCCGCGGCGAGGGCGCGATGCAACTCCCCCGTCCGCCGGCCGAGGAGCTCCATCATCTCGAGGAAAAAGCCGTCGACTCGCTCCAGGAACGCGTCCGGGATCTCGGCGGGACGGATATCGAGGAGGGACGACGGAATCTTTCCCAGGGTGTCCGGAGAGTCGCTCCCGACGAGGACCGTTTCGAAGAAGCGGTCGATCCCGTCCCGGGTGTAGCTCCAGGCGTCCCCCTGATTGGGTACGAACTCGATCGCAAGCGCCATCGCGGAGGATCCGCCTTCGTCGACGGCGAGGGGCGCGGCGGCACCGG
>JBKHFT010000169.1:0-5639 GCA_046540055.1 Alkalispirochaeta sp. | reverse complement strand
AGGATTCGGTGGTATCTGAGGACTCTTCGTCCGACGATCCCGTTGCATCATCCGACGCCTCCTCCTTCTCTGAAGGTGGTGCAACGCCAAGTTGCTCAAGGCTTCGGAGCGCCGCAGACCGTACGGCGGAGTGATTCCCCTCCCCGGCCCGGTCCCTTGCGATCTCATGGAGACTCATCAGTTTGCTCGTTCCGATCGCCCGGAGGCCGTAGATCTGGAGGATATAGTTCGGATGGTCGAGGAGGCGGGCAACGATAGGTTCGACCTGCTGATCCGTCATCCGGGAGACGACGCGACCGATCACGTCAAGAAGGCGACTGTTACTCCGGTCCCACTCCGAATCGATCACTTGCATCACGACCTCCCGGCTTTGTCGGGGACGTTGTCGGATCAGATGATCCAGGGCTGAACTTCGGACGTCGATACCGGCACCGGTTTCGGTGACGATCTCTTCGAGTAATGCCCACCCGTCGGCCTCATCGAGTTCGGCGAGGGTATCCACCGCTTCGAGGCGAACCCGCCGCTCCGGGTCGCGGCGTACTTTGTACATCACCGCCGGTAGCGCGTCGGCCATCTGCCGTTCGGCGATCGTTTCGAGAGCGGCTACACGCACCCGCCAGAACTCGTCTCGCAGGGCGGTGAGGAGGGCCTCCTGCGCATCGGGCGAATCGAACCGGCGCAAGGCGTTCACCGCGTAGGCCCTGGTCATCGCATCATCGGACCCGAGCTGTCTCAGGATCGTCGGCAACGCCTCCTCTACACCCAGCTTGCCGAGGGTGTCTATCGCGTATCGTTGGAGCGTTGTTGTCGCTTCCTCGTCTTCGCCGATCACATCCTCGATAAAGGGAAGGACCTCCGGATCGCCTCGCTTGCCGAGTTCCACGAGGATCCGCCCCCGCACGTCTTCGGAAAGAACCCCTTCGCGATACAACTCGATCAGTTCTTCCGACGGGACGCCTGTGGTCGCGAGGAGGCTCACCGCCGCCGACGCGGGACCAACCGCCCCCTCCCGGGCGAGGCGGAACAACGCATCTTCCGTCGACGTCCCGACCTCGCCGACGATATCGTCGAGATACACGAGTGCGGAAACTACCAGAGAGTCGGGTCGGTCCTCGGCTGTTTGTACGATCGTCTCGGCAACGTCACCGCCGTCGGCGATATCGAGCTCCGTAAGGAACCGGAGCCCCTCAGTCAGGACATCACTGTCTGAGGTGTTTTCCAGGAGGGTGACCACCTCCGGCGCGAGTTCTTCAGTTCTGTTCTCCGTCAACGTCGGTAACAGTTCGGCGATCTCCGAGTTGATACCGTACAGAAGGGTATCCCGCCACTCGTCGAGAGACGAGCGAGGCGGATCCTGTTCCTGAGGTGTCGCAAGAAAAAGCGGTACGAGGAGAAACACGGGAAGATAAACGACAAAAAGCTGAAAACGTCTGTAGGGCGACATGTTGGGCATACCTTTATAAATTTCGACTGTTCTCGTCATGAACCTGACCACTCGGTTCGGTATTCCCCCGGCGCAACGCCCCGATGCTGAATCCGAAGAGGTGGTATACCCCGACGAGCGTCGCGAGAGCCGGAATCGCCTCGCAGAGAAACAGTGCGAGAGCCGGCCACGAGCTGCCCCGGGCCCACCATTCGCCGGAAACGTTGAACGCCGCGAAGATCAGGCGAACCACTCCCACCATGGCGACCGCAGCGGTTGATGCGGCCACGGCAGGGAACACCGCTCGTCCGACCCGGGGAAAAGAGATCTCCGGAGCGTATCGACGTAACGGCGGGATGTACAGAACAAGACCGGCAGTGAAGGCGATCGTATTCGCAAGGGCAAGGCCGGCCACGCCGAGAACCGTCTCCTTCAACCAGAGGCTGAGAACGACATCGATCACTACGGTGATGATCGCCGCACGGAGAGGCGTGCGATAGTCGTCACACGCATAGGATACGCGTTGCAGGAAGGTGAACGCACCGACACTGAAGAGGCCGACGCTGTAATACGCCAGGACCCGTGCGGTCTCTCGCGTGGCAGCCAACGTGAACGCTCCTCGCTGGAGAGCGACGGCGATCATCTCATGGCCCAGGACCATCAGGCCCACCCCGGCAGGAAGGAGAAGCATCAGGATACTACGAACACCGTTTTCAATATCCCGGGCAAGCTCTTCCGTGTTCCCTGCGGCATGGCGTCGACTCATCGCCGGAAAAAGAACGGTAGTGATCGAAGCGGCGAATATGCCGAACGGCAGTTGCCAGAATACGATAGCGTTCGTCATCGCCGAACTGCTTCCGTCGGCGAGACCGCTGGCAAAAAAGAGCGCGATCTGTTGGTTGATCGTAAAGACGCTGGCAGTCGAAACCACCGGAATCCACTGTCGGAGTACTCGCCTGAATACCGGGTCCCGAAGCTCCAGGGAGGGTACCAACGAGTATCCCCGGGCAATAATCGACGGGACCTGCATCGTCAACTGACCGGTTCCCCCCAAAAGGACGCCGACGACCATCGAATAGACGCCGAGGTAACGGTGCAGAAGGAGAATCGATCCGATAACCGCAACCGAAAACCAGAGGGGTGATACCGCTGGAACAAGAAATTGACCATGAGCGTTCAGTGTTCCCATCAACACCGCCGCAATCGAGATCAGCAGGAGGTACAGGATAAACCAGCGGAAGAGCTGTGCAGCGAGAAGCTGACGTTCCTCCTCGGGAAAATCGAGTATTACGTCAACGATCAACTGCGGTGCGAGCATCGAGATCGTAATGATCGGTACCAGAATGACGAGCTGAAAACCGATCAGCCGTCGCACAAGACCTTTGGCGGTCGTGCCGGAGGCGTCCTCAACGTGGCTCCGGGACAAGGCGGGAATAAATGCCGACGACAGAGCTCCCTCTGCGAGAAGTTTTCTCAGGTTGTTCGGAATATTGAACACCACGTTCAGAACGTCGGCGCTTCCCGAGGCGCCGAATATCGCGCCGATGACGGCGATTCGGACGAACCCGAGAAGACGAGAGACGAGGGTGGAGATCATGACCACCGCGGTAGAGCGTACCGTTCCGGAGCTGGACTTCATTCGGACTCCCGCCGTGGAGCGTATCGGTCGAGGAACTCCCGCTTGAAGGATGAAAAGGTTCCGCTTTGGATCGATCGACGGCTCTCCTGGACCAGCCAGTACATGAATCGGAGGTTGTGCTCCGTAGCGAGCATCATTCCGAGTATCTCCCCGGCTTTCACCAGATGACGAAGATACCCGAGAGAGTACCGTCGATTCCCGAACGAATCGATCCGCGGATCCGGCGGGTCATCGTCGTGAGAGAACCGCGCGTTTTTGAGGTTGATACGCCCTTCGGTGGTAAACAGAGTGCCGTTCCGTCCCGCTCTGGTGGGAAATACACAATCGAACATGTCGATTCCGTGCTCAATTGCAGTAAGGATGTACTCGGGGGTACCGATACCCATCACATAACGAGGATACTCATCTGGGATCCGGGGCGCCGTGTGGGCGAGGACCTCACAGTACTGTTCGTAGGTCTCCCCTACGGAGAGGCCTCCGATCGCGATGCCGGGAAAGCCGATCTCGAGGGTGCGCTCCACGGCGATACTCCGTAGGTCGGGAAAGATGTTTCCCTGAACGATTCCGAAAAGGTGCCCGCGATAGCCCTCCGCCTGCGCCGCGAGCCAACGCCGTTTTGCCCGTTCCGCCCACCGCGTCGTTGTCTCGAGGGCGGCTTCCGCGGCGGATCTGCCTTCATGCGCACCGGTGCACACGTCAAGGACCATCTGAATATCGGAACCGATCGTCTCCTGGATCTCCACAGTGCGTTCCGGAGTCAGGGAGTGGCGACTTCCGTCGATGTGTGACTGAAACACTGCGCCCTCAGGCTCGATCTTGCGGAACGGGGCGAGGCTGAAGATCTGATACCCGCCGGAGTCGGTCAGAATATTGTGTTCCCATGTGGAGAACCGGTGAAGTCCGCCATAATGGCCGAGAACGTCCACGCCGGGGCGTAAAAAAAGATGGTACGTGTTCGCAAGGATCAGGCGATATCCGATCGCATCGAGGGTGTTGTGGTCGATCGCCTTCACCGCTCCTGCGGTTCCGACGGGCATGAACGCCGGAGTCTCCACCGCTCCGTGGGGGAGGTTCAGTACTCCGGTCCGTGCGGACGTTGTCGAATCCCGGTATCTTTCTGTAAACAGTGCGTTGTTGTTCATCGTGGTGTTCAGTGTCATCGCGGTTTCCGTTACGTCGGTGCGGTACGTACAAGGACGATACCGACGGCAGTAAAGAGTACCACTCCCGCCCACGCTCCTACCATAGGTGGTATGACACCGTCTCCGGCGAGGATTTCGGTTACCATCCCGGTGACGTAATACACTACCGCCGCCACGAGGGAGAAAAAGAGGCTCAAGAGGAGTACGTTTTTTTTGAACCGTCCACCAAGCCCGCTCGAGAGAAGAACAACGATAAACGGCGTAAGGGCAAAGGAGAATCGTCCGTAATACTCGGTCAATTGCCGACGATACGGTTGGCCTGCTTCCTGAAGTTCCCCTACCCACTCCCGCGCTTCATAGAACGGGAGTTCTTCAACGGTGCGCCCGCTTCGGCGGAATCGGCGGGGAGGGATCGCCACGTCGGGATCGCTGAACCGATCGAACCGCTCCGAGGTGATCGCGCCGTCTCCGTCGACGCGGTATGCCGTGCCGTTCAGAAGGATCCACCGCATCTCCTCGTCAGACCACTGCGCGCGCTGGGCATCGATCCGTTCGAGAAACGCACCGTCGCTACTGCGTCGCAGAATGAGAATGCCGGATAACTCCCGATTTACGTCGTTGTAGTACTCCGCAGAGTAGATGAGGGTGCCGTCGGGAGTCCGAATCGCTACGTTCGTGTTGCTGAAGGAACGAGAGATGTTCAAGAGCTCCCTGGTCATCTCGTTTTTTCGCTGGTACGTATCGATGACGACGTATTCCTGGAAGAGGAAGAGTCCCACGCTGAGGAGGATCCCGACCGCGACGAGAGGGGCTGTGAACCGCCGGACCGAAATACCGGCACCAAACACTGCGATAAGCTCATTGTTGCTGTACAGCGTTCCGAGGGCGTACGCCGCGGCGAACAGAACCGCAACGGGAAGCGCGAACGCCGTCGCCCGGGGAGCAAAGAGGAGTTGCACCTGCACGATTGCAGCGGCGGGGACGCCGAGATTGAGATACCGCACAAGGTTCGAAAAGAGATCCATCAGTTCGATGATCAGTACGAAGAACGACAGGGCAAGTCCGAATACGGGAAAAAAGGTCTTCAACAACAGACGATCGAGAACGGTCATCGGTGCGACCTCCGGAACAACACGATCGTTCCAATCACGAGAAAGAGAACGTTCGGAGCCCACATCGCCCCGGCAGGGGGGACGTTGGGTCGCTGGGTCCCGAAGGTCTGGCCCCCGATCAGCATCGCCCAGTAGACCGTGGCGATGAGGAGACCGATCCCGAACCCGACACCACGGCCGCTTCGCCGGGAGTAGAGGCCGAGGGGAAACGCGAGGATCACAAACGATACCGCTGCAAAGGGAATACTGAACTTTTTATGGTACTCGAGACGGTACCCCTGGAGGGTCCGGTCAAAGGGACGTTGTTCCCTGAACCGCCGGAG
>JBKHFT010000168.1:0-5710 GCA_046540055.1 Alkalispirochaeta sp. | reverse complement strand
TCGCCGGCGCGGGCGCTCCTGCCGTCGCCGGCGCGGGCGCTCCTGCCCTGTCGTCATGTGCGCTCCTCGTCCGCCGCCGCAGGTGTGCGCGTCCCGTCGCGGCGGGCGGAGACCTCCCTCCCTCTCGCGGCGTCAACAACGGCGTCACACGCTACCGGTTCCCGGGGAAACACGATTCTCCCGTCACCCCCTGTCTCCAGCTGCCGTCGATAGGTTGCCAGGAACTCCGTCCGGGGAAGGAGCTCAGCGCCAAGGTTGAGTTTGTATTCCGCCGGCATCCCGAGATCCCAGAACGCAGCTCCCCCGGTCCGCAGCACCTCTGCGAGAGCGATCAACTGCACCGTACCCGCTCCGTTCTGCCGGTGGAAGCCCGAGAGGCTCGTGTATACCCGCCCCACCACGTACCCCAACTCTCCCGCTACGAAGCGATCGCCGTTGTAGATCTCTACGGAGTGTACCGTCATACCCTCCGTCGGTCTCTTCGCGATCTCCATCAGCGTTTCGACCAGCGCCGGCGTCAGCCACCGATCCTCGTAGCTCTCCACGATCGTTTCGAGTGTTCGCCGGGGATGTCTGTCTACAAACATACGCAATCCCCGGGCGTAGCGTCCCGCATTCCGGGTGACGTGGAGTGCGGAAAAGCGCAGAACCGCACGAAGGTGGTGCGACTTGACGAGAAGAACCGGGAGCCCCGGCAGATCGAGAGCCATCGGCAGATATCCTGCACGACACACTGCCGCCACCATCGTCGACGACAGGTCTTCACACGCTACGAACTCCGTTCCCCACCGTCCGACCAGTTCCGGGACACGAGACAGCTCGGAGGCTTCGGCGATTGCCGGTAACACCTCCCGGAGACGCGTCCTGCTTCGGGATCGCTGCGCGGCGAAACGGTCGTCTATCGTCGATATCCTCACGTGTTCATCTAATCCCACCCGACCCACGGGGATCAAGGGACCTACCCTGGAGTGGGATTTTCCGGTATCGTCGGAGGTGATGAGCGAACAGGACGACCTCGACGGTTCGTCGGCAACGGTTCACGTTCCGGCGACGACGATCGACGGGTGGTACGACGGATATATCCTCGACCTCGACGGTACCATATACCTGGGAGACCAGTTGCTCCCGGGGGCTGCCGAAACGATCGGGACGCTTCACCGTCACGGCATTCCGCGAATCTATCTCTCGAACAACCCGACCCGGGACCGCCGGATGTACGTGGACAAACTCCGTGGTTTCGGGCTCCCCGTCGAGCCCGCCGAGGTGATCACCACCGTGTTTACTACGACGCAGTGGATCCTGCAGAACGCCCCGGACGCAGTTGTGTATCCGATCGCCGAAGAACCCCTTGTCCGGTCCCTCGGCGACGCGGGTATCGCGATGAGCGATGATCCCCGGCGGATCGACATCGTCATCGCCTCCTACGACCGGGACCTCCACTGGCGAAAACTGCAGATCGCCTTCGAAGCGATCTGGTACTACAAGCGAGCGTATATGATCGCCACCAACCCCGATCTGTTCTGCCCCTTTCCGGAGGGACAGGGAGAAGTCGATGCCGGAGCGGTGATCGCAGCGATCGAAGCCGTTACCCGGACCAAACTCGCGGTGAACTGCGGGAAGCCGAGCCCGGTGATGCTCGAGACGATCGCCCGGGCGATGGGTTTCGACCTGAAACGCTGTCTGGTAACCGGCGACCGCCTCTATACGGAGATCCGGATGGGGATCGACGCGGGAATCGATACGGCCCTTGTCCTCACCGGCGAAACCGCCCCCGATGCGGTCGGTGCGATCGATGAGCGTGACGCACCGACCTACGTGATCCCCTCGATCGGAGAATTGCTGCCGAAATAGATCGATTTAAAGAGAATCTCGGCAAACCCTTTTGTGTACTCAGGGGTTCTATAGTATGATTCCCGTAATGGAAGCGATGTTCCTTGAGTACCTTCTCGACAACGTGCACGACAGCGTCGTCGTAGTGGACAGAGACCTAGTGATCCGATATGCAAATCGCCGGTTCCGGATGCAGCTGGAAGCACCGTCCGAAGGTGTCGAGGGTGCAGGATTACTCGAGGTCTGCGATATCGAGAACTCCGCGGAGCTGGTGGAGACGATCGAGGCCTCCTTTGACGGGGTCATCGGTGAACTCACGGGATCAAACGTGCTCAATCGACGGGATCTAACCGAAACGATCACCTGCTCTCCCCTGACGACAGGTACAGCGGAAATGGGCAACGTATCTGTTCAGGACGAGGAATCGGACTCCCCTGTTGAACAGGTGCTGATCGTCGCGCGGGAGACCACCCCGAGTGAGGGCGGGATCTCTATCGCGCAACGCCTTGAATACCAGGACCCTGTCACGGGGCTCCTCAACCGTCGTTCGATCCGTCTCGTAACCGACCGGGAGATCAAGCGAGCCGATCGGGGGACCCCGACGCTGGCGATGCTCTTCGTGATGCTCCGGAACTTCAAGGAGATCAACCAGATGCACGGTCACACCGTAGGGGACCTCCTGTTGGAGAACACCGGCATCCGGATCCGCGAGACGATCCGAAACAGCGACTATGTGTTCCGATGGGAGGGCACCAACCTGGTAGTCCTCCTCCCGGAGCTTGCGACGCCCCTCGACGCCCTGATCGTCGCGGAAAAGATCCAGTCCGCCGTTACCGTTCCCTATCGCTTCCGCGGCCTGGACCTCGCACCGGCGTGCCATATCGGTATCTCCCTGTACCCCACCGACGCAAGCGACCCGGACGAGCTGTTCAACTGCGCCAATTCGGCGGTGATCGAAGCGGAACGACAGCACCAACCGGTTCTCCATTACGATCATCAGACACACCAGGCCGCTTCGGATCGCCTCTTCCTGCGTACCGGGCTGCAGCGCGCTTTTGAACGGGGAGAGTTGGAGCTGTACTACCAGCCGATCGTCGACCTCGACGGTGTGATCCGTGGCGGCGAGGCGCTGATGCGGTGGAACCACCCCGATCGGGGACTCCTCGGTCCGGGTGATTTCATCGGCATCGCCGAGGACAGTCGCCTGATCGCACCGATCGACAAAGTAGCGCTTTACCATGCGGCGCGTTCCGTCGTCGCCTGGAGTAACAAGTACGACCTGTTCCTCACCCTCAACATCAGTGCGACGAACATCTCCGATTCGAGCCTGCCCGTCGTCGTGGAGCAGGCGATAAGCGACGCCGGCCTCACCGACCCGGGGCGCCTCAAGCTGGAACTCACCGAAAGCCGGACGATCGAGAACCAGAAGTACTCCCGATCGGCAATGGAGGAGCTGACGGAGATGGGAGTCGATATCTGGATCGACGATTTCGGAACGGGGCAGTCGTCGTTGAGCTATCTGAAACATCTGCCGGTCTCGACCGTCAAGATCGACAAGGACTTCATCGCCGAACTCGGTCAAAACCAGGAGGACATCGACTACCTCGAGGGGATCATCAACACGATCCGGTCCCGGGGAAAGCATGTCGTCGTGGAAGGTGTAACCACCCGGGATCAGTACGAGCTGCTTCGGACGCTCCCGATCGATTATCTCCAGGGGTTCTACTTCTCCCGTCCCGTTCCGGCGTCAGAGTTCGAGCTCCTCCTCGCCAAAGGGTCGCTGTTGCCCTGATCGGACCGCGGGGGTGCCGGAACGGCGGTAAGGGGATATCCGACGGCTAGACGCGATCGCCGAACCGTTGACCTCGAACAACGGGCGGGCCGCCCCTCAGTTGTACCCGAGGCGGAAGATATCATACCCTTGTACCGAAATGTCTGTAACACCACACTACCGGATTTGGCCGGGACGCTCCTACCCGTTGGGGGCAACATGGGACGGAAGCGGCGTAAACTTCGCACTCTTTTCGCAGAACGCCGAGTCCGTTGAACTGTGCCTCTTCGATGAGTCGGGGCGGCGCGAGACAGACCGGATCGTCCTGCCGGAATACACCAATGAGATCTGGCACGGATACTTCCCGGACCTCCGTCCCGGGCAGCTCTACGGATACCGGGTGCATGGACCCTACGCACCGGAGGCAGGGCACCGATTCAACCACCACAAGTTGCTCCTCGATCCCTATGCGCGCCTCCTCCACGGACAGATCACCTGGCACGACGCGCTCTTCGGATACACCGTCGGCAGTCCCGACGAAGATCTCTCCTTCGATACCCGTGATTCGGCGCCGTATCTCCCGAAGTGCCGCGTCGTGGACGACGCTTTTACCTGGGGTCGAAGCCCCAAGCCGGACACCCCCCTCGACAGGAGTATCGTGTACGAACTGCACCCCCGGGGATTTACGATGCTCCACCCCGACGTACCCGAACCGCTACGGGGTACCTTCTCCGGGCTCGCCCGCCCGGAGGTGGTGGCCTACGTCAGGGACCTCGGTGTCACCGCCGTTGAACTCCTGCCGGTCCACACCTTTGTCCGGGATCGTCATCTCGTCGACCAGGGATTGACCAACTACTGGGGGTACAACAGTATCGGATTCTTCGCCCCGGACAACCAGTATCTCGCCGGGGGACAGATCGAGGATTTCAAGACGTACGTGCAGGTGATGCACGACGCGGGGATCGAAGTCTACCTCGACGTCGTCTACAACCACACCGCCGAAGGGAACCATCTCGGACCGACCCTCTCGTTCCGGGGGATCGACAACGCGTCGTACTACTCCCTCGTGGCCGATGCGCCGCGGTACTACCAGGACTACACCGGCACCGGGAACAGCCTCGAACTCCTTCATCCTCAGGTGCTGCGGATGGTCACCGATTCTCTGCGGTACTGGACACAGGAGATGAAGGTCGACGGATTCCGGTTCGACCTTGCGACGACCCTTGCGCGGGTACACGGCAAATACGATCGAAACTCGGGGTTCTTTGATATCGTCGCCCAGGATCCGATCCTCTCGTCGGTGAAACTGATCGCCGAACCGTGGGACACCGGTCCCGACGGGTATCAGGTCGGCAACTTCCCGCCGGGCTGGAGCGAATGGAACGACAAGTACCGTGACACGGTGCGAAGTTTCTGGAAGGGAGATCACGGGAAACTCCCTGAATTGACTTCCCGGATCGCAGGTTCCAGCGATATCTACAATCGCCAGGGACGCCGGCCTTGGGCGTCGATCAACTTCGTTACCGCCCACGACGGATTCACCCTCGCCGACCTCGTCAGTTACAACGAGAAGCATAATGAGGCGAACGGGGAAGAGAACCGGGACGGCCACGACCACAACCTGAGCTGGAACTGCGGCGTCGAAGGTGCTACGGACCGCCCGGCGATTCGGGCGCTCCGGCTCCGGCAGATGCGCAACTTGATGGGAACGCTGTTGCTCAGCCAGGGGGTGCCGATGCTCACCGCCGGTGACGAGGTCGGCCGGACGCAGCAGGGCAACAACAACCCCTACTGTCAGGACGGTCCGATCAGCTGGATGCCCTGGGAAGGGCTCAGCGCCGAGGCGGCGGAGCTTCTCGAGTTCACCCGCACGATGATCCGCCTCAGAAAGGAGCACATCGTTCTGCGGCGATCCCGCTTCTTCCACGGCCAACGGATACCGGGAACGGAGGTTCGGGACGTGACGTGGTTGCGGATAGACGGCGAAGAGATGCAGGAAGGAGACTGGCACAATCCGAAACTCTCGAGTCTCCAGATCCTCCTGAGCGGCGAAGCGGGGAGCAGATTCCTGAGCGAAACGGGCGAACAGGAGCCGGACGATACCTTTCT
>JBKHFT010000167.1:0-5834 GCA_046540055.1 Alkalispirochaeta sp. | reverse complement strand
GCCCCGCAAGAAACCGGAGGAGGTCCGCCCGGGAGGGGATGATCATGATCGTCTCCCGGGCCGCCTGGTTGCTCACGATCCCCGCGATCCCGGCGAGAACCTGCAGGTGCGGACCGGGGTTGTCCTTCGGTGAGACCACCAGAAAAATGATCGTCGTCGCCTCCCCGTCGAGGGATTGGAAATCGACTCCATCCGGAACGATCCCCACCGCCACGCTGAGCGCCGTCACCCCGTCTGATCGTCCGTGGGGGATCGCCACGCCGTGCTGCATCCCGGTGCTCATCGACCGTTCCCGCTCGAGGACCGCCGAAAGGACCCCCTCGTGGTCGGTCACCCGTCCCGCCTGCACCATCGACATCACCAGCTCCCGGATTGCCGACTCCTTGTCCCGTGCCTTCATCGACAGATGGATGCACTCCACCGGAAGATGCCGGTACCAGTCCACCACCGCCCGGCTCTCCGACTCGACCAGATGCCGCTGCAGCTCGATCGGTTTGGAGATCGTCCGGATATGGGCAACCTGCTGCTGCAGACTGAGAATCGACTCGTAGATCAGATTATTTACCAGGGTAACATCGTCCCGACGGGTGGTAAAATGGAGACTCACCGGGGTGGCCATCATCGCGATAAAGACCGAGTCCCGACGCATGTGGTACACCTTCCGCTCTCCCTCGGCGGTGTTCACATAGAACCCCTCGCTCCGCATCGTCCCGATCACGTCGTTCAGGAGGAACCGGGTCAGCTCCGCCGATCCGAACTCGAAATCGGTGGTTACCATCTCCTCATCGGAGACGGTTCGCCGCGTTGTCCGCACATCCCGTTGCAGCATCCTGTTGAACACCGGCGGGCCGATCAGCGTGGAAAAGAGGGTCATGAAGATAACCACCCCGAAGAGCCGGTCATCGAGGATCCCCGAGCCGATCCCGATCGAGGCGATCACCAGCGCCACCTCTCCTCGAGGGACCATTCCCGTGGCGATCCGCAGCGCCCCGGCGCGGGTAAACCCGAGCCCCAGCGAGGGCAGCCCGCACCCTATGAGCTTGCTCGCTGCGGCGAGCACCCCGAAGAGCAACCCGAAGATCACCACCTCCGCCGAGGCGATGATAAAGACGTTGATCAGCATCCCGATCACGGTAAAGAAGATCGGATCGAAGAACTGGTGAACCGTCTCGATCTTCTCCTGCACCACGTAGGAGATATCGGTGTTGGCAAGGGAGAGGCCCATCACGTAGGCACCGATGATCATCGCAAGCCCCGCCGCCTCGAAGAGCCCGGCGAGGATCAGCGCGAGTCCGAGGGAGAGCACCGCGATCTGCGCGGGGTTTCGCACCGCCTTGAGGAGCGACCCGATCCGCCGGGCGAAGACGATCCCCAGTGTGGTGAAACCGAGCCACACCCCGAGGGCGCGCCCGGCGATCGCGAGGACCTCCCGCCAGACCACCCCGTTCCCGGCGACATCCCGCATCGCGTCCACCCCAAGGACCACCGCAAGCAGGGTGATCCCGATCACGTCCTCGATAACCGAGGCGGAAAGGATCGTCACCCCCTCGGGGCTCGCCATCTTGTGCCGCTCGCTGAGAATCCGGCCGGTGATATCCACCGACGTGGCGATCGCGACAACCCCGAGAAAGAGACTTCGGGGATCCCCCGGACCGGCGTCGATCATCAACCGCCCGATCAGGATCCCCGCCCCCACGGAGAGGACCGCCCCGGTGAGGCCCACGACGCTCCCCTTTACGGCGAAGCGCAGAAAGAGACGGATATCGGTCTCGAGCCCCATGAGGAACAGAAGAACGATCGACGCCACCACGGCAAACCCGTAGAGCTCCGGCGAGATCGACAGCGCGTTTGTCGCGGGCGGAAATAGCCCCTCCGGATACCCCGGAAACCCCACCGCTCCAAGAGCCCAGGGCCCGATCACGATCCCCGCGAGAATCTCCCCGAGGATCACCGGAACCTTCAGCCGCCGGGCGATCCGCGTCCCGAAGTACCCCGCAAAGAGGATCACCCCGATCTGCAGCGCCAGCATCGTCATCCGGTGTTCCAGGGAGTGCCCCGCAGAGACCCCGTGGGGATCGTTCTCCGCCGCAGCGGCCAGCGCCGGCACCACCAGCCACATCACCATCGAGGGAACAACCCGGTACATCCGTCGCGCGGTCATCCTCACACGATAGCCGCTCCCGCCGGAAAGGGCAAATCGTCTCTGGTAGTCGAACGCCGGCGGTGAGAGGAGCTGCAGTGCGCTTCGGGGTCGGCAGCACCCGCCTCCTTGCGTCTCCGCATCGGGGCGGCGGTTGTCGGTACGGAACGTCAACGTCCGCGCCGGGTGGTACCGCTACCCGAGGGGGATCGCGATGGTGACCGCCGTCCCCGGATTACTGCGGTAGGTAACCGTTCCGTCGAGGTCCCCCGCAAGGTGCCGCACGATCTGCGTCCCGAGACCGGTCGTTCCGGCGTCGACGGGATCAAAGGTATCCGGGAGACCGCATCCGTTATCGGCCACGACGACCTCGAGGGCGTGGCCGGATCGTCGGATCGCTACGGAGAGGTGCGGCGCCGGGGTCTCCCGGTACGCGTAGGAGAGAGCGTTCGTAGCGAGCTCATTGACCACCAGACCGATCGTGCCGAGGGTCTTCGGGTCGAGGTCGAGATCACCGGCGTCGATCGCGACCGCAACCGGCGGATCCGGTTGCCACGCGGCGATCAGCGACTCCAGGAGAGATTCGATATAGCGCTGTGCCGGAAGATTGCCGCTCCGGTCCGACAACGCGAGATGGTCGTAGAGATTCTGGATCGCCCGGACCCGGTCCGCCGCCTCCTGGAGCTGCTCCGATACCTCCCGGTTTCCCGCCCGTCCCGCCTGCATCGAAAGGAGGGCGGTCACCGTCTGCAGGCTGTTCTTCATCCGGTGATGCGCCTCCCGACAGCGGATCGCGCAATCGTCTCCACGCTCTTTGAGGCGGAGGAGATTCCGCTCCATCGCGACGATCGTCGTCGCCGTGTGCTCCAGAAGGGGCGCGAACCGGGGGAGCTCATCCTCATCGGTGGCGATACCGGACACGATCAGATGCCCGAGGAGCTCCTCGGCGACCACAAGCGGCACGAGGAGCGTGTCGTCGACGATCAGTCCCGACGGTACCGGTCGATCAGTCGCCCGGCGGTGGTGGATCGTCTCGGGTGTAGTGACGTCGTATCCTATCCGGTCTTTCAACCTCTCGAGGACCTCCGACAACCGTTCCTCCGCGCCTGCGGAGTGGAAGACCGGAGAAATCCCACCGTCATCGCGATACAGTTGTACCGTACAGAGGTCGGCGGTGAAGGCGCGTCGAACGGACTCCGCGGTAGCGTGGTGGACCCCATGGGTGGACATCGTCATTCTTCCTTTCTCAGGTCCTGGTGAAATCCGACTGTCAGAGGGCAACACACGCTGTTCGTCATTCATGGTGGCACCGGCCGGGAACGGTCGATAATCCAGAATTTCCATTTCTGCATCGGTATTTCAGTTGCAGATGATACTTCGAGTATACACCATCGTTACGCTGTGAGCAACACCCGTTTGTTGCCATAAACCGGTTGTCAACCCGCCGACCGGTTAACAGGATAGTCTGTTTAATGGATGAAAAAAAAGCCGGTCTCCGTCAGATCCTCGGTACCAACATCCGCATCGCCCGGATGAGCCTCGGGTACAGTCAGCAGGCCCTCGCGGAAAAGGCGCAGATCAGTACGGGCCACATGAACGATATCGAGCAGGGGCGCAAATGGGTATCGGAACAGACCCTGGAGAACATCGCGTCGGCGCTCCTCGTGCGTCCCTGGATGCTCCTGTTACCGAAGATCTCCGGCAGCAACGACCGCACCGCTGAACTCAGGATGCGCTTCAACACCGCCTTGCGGAAGTATCTCGACGCCGCGATCGAATCTGCCTGGGAGGAGATCGCCCGCACCTCCGCCGATACCGGGGAGGACGACTCGCGGTAACCACGGTGTCCCACGATCACCGACCGGTCACCGTCGTCGTACGACCCGGCAGGGAAGTAGTATAGCACGACACTCAGAAATGCACCCGGTTCCGTCCCGCTTCCTTCGCGCGGTAGAGGGCGGCATCGGCACGGCGCACCAGGGAATCGAGAGTGCCGCCCCGTTGCGGAATCTCTCCGGCAACACCGACGCTCACCGTCACGGCGCCGCCGATCTCGTTGTGGTGCAAGGCGCCAATCGTTGCGCAGATTCGTCGACCAAGGTGTTCACCATCCGGGTTCCCCCCTCCCGGGAGGAGCACGACAAACTCCTCGCCGCCGTACCGGGCAAAGAGGTCGCTCCCGCGTAACTCAGCCGCGCACGCGGCAGCCACCCGTTTCAGGATGAGATCCCCGATCGCGTGTCCATAGTGATCATTGACCCGTTTGAAGTGGTCGATATCGACCATCAGAGCGCACAGTGGCGTCTCGTCCCGCTGCGCCTTCTCGTAGAGAAGGCGCCCTTCCACCTGGAAGCGGAGACGGCTCCCCACCCCGGTGAGAGTATCGGTCATCGCCATCTGAAACGTCTCGTCGTGGAGGCGGGCGTTTTCGAGGGCTACGGCGATATGGACACCTACCGTCTCGGCAAGACGACGGTGCTCCTCGGTGTAGGTGTTCTCCCGGTAACTGTCGAGGGTCATCAGTCCGAAGACCTGTTCGTTCCGGATGAGCGGGATTCCGAGCCACGAGACGATCGGATGCTCCGGGTCGGGTTGTATGAGAGAGGGGAAATCCTCCGAGACGTTCCGGGAAATGCAGGGGCGGCCGCTGTCGATCGCGAGGGTACTGAGACTCCCCTTCTCGGGATAGGGAAAGGATAACCGCATCACCTCGTCGGGATTCGGGAAGCCGTAACACCCGATCACCTGCAGGCGTCCCTCCCCGAGGAGCTGTACCGCCGCGGTATCGTAGGGGAGAATCCGTTTCGTCTCCTTGAGGATCCGGTTCACCGTCTCCTCCACGTTCAGGGCGGCGCCGATGACGGCGACGATCTCCTGCAGCGTATCGAGCTGTTCATTCTGGTGCCGTAACTGCTGTTCGACGGAGGAAAAGGCACCGATATCGATATCAAGACCGACAAAAAGCTCCGGCCGATTGTGTTCATCCCTCGTAACGGTGGTACCCCGGGTCACCACCCACCGGTATGTTCCGTCGGGGCGACGCAACCGAAACGCCTCATCGAAGGAATCCACCACCCCTGACAGGACGCGGTCCACGACTGTCCGCACACGCACTGCATCCTCGGGGTGAACGTGATCGAGCCATTCGAGGCGTGCGTCTGAATCGGGGCGGTCCAGTCCCTCTTCACGCCAGAGCCGGCTCGAGACGGTCCGGCCGGTCCGGTAGTCGGTAACGTAGATGCCGATACCGCTGAGGGCGTCCCGCAGGGCGGGGTCGGAAAGAAGTATCTCGTAACGATCGCGATTGTCCGTGCGTTCCATCGTGTGCCCCGATGCCGACAGCGTACTACAGAGTCGGCTCCCCGTGCAAAGCGGTGGCGGTATCCACAGCCTTGTTACGGTATCGGTCATCCCGACGGAAAGCGAACGCGGAACGTGGTGTCCGATGCCGAGACGAGGGAAACCTCACCGTGCAGTTGATCCGCCAGGGTGGAAACGAGACGCAACCCGAGGGTCGAGGGAGCGGTCAGCGAGGTCGGCCCGGCAAAGGGCCGACCGTTGTTCGACACCGACAATTCGACGATCACCGTACCTGTCCCGTCATCGACAACCCGGGCATCCACGACGAATCGCGGGGGGACAGCTCGACCGTACCATCCGCGTGTCGGAGCACCGTGTGACTCGAGTATACATC
>JBKHFT010000166.1:0-5954 GCA_046540055.1 Alkalispirochaeta sp. | reverse complement strand
CCGCGACTCGAACCGCCCGATCCACCGCATCGCCGCTCTCTGCGGCTACGTCGAATACCAGACCTTCGAGCGCCGCTTCAAGGCGTACTACCGCTGCTCTCCCGGAGCGTTTCGTCGGGGATTTCGGTAATCGAACTTCGTTCTGCGGAGTTGTCTCCTTCTTTACCGGATGCTCGAGTCCTTCCGGTGAAGACGTTCCCGAAAGAGGTGCTCCCAGGCCAGACCGAATGAAAAGAGCTCCTCATCGCCGTCGGCGGGACCGTAGAATCCCATTCCGATCGGCAGCCCCCGTACGGTGCCCATCGGCACCGTCAGCGCCGGGTACCCCGTCGCCGCCGAAGGGGGGACGGAGCTTCCCGTATAACGGTCGCCGTTGACGGTATCGATCGTCCAGGCGGGGCCGTTCGCCGGAGCGATCACGACGTTAACTCCGTCGTCGCGAAACCATCGATCGATTCCGTTTCGTCCGGCCCGTTCGTCGATCGTCTCGCATGCTTCCCGGTAGGCCGATTCATCGAGCGTCCCCGCCGCGAGATCGGTGATGATTCCCTCCCAGAGGTCGTGGCCGAAGAAAGGCATCGTCTCCGCCGAACGGGCGGTGTTCGCCGCGACGAGGTCCTGAAGTGTGCGAAAGGGGGAGCGCCGCCGGGTCGCAAGGTACGCCTCGATCCCCGTCAGGAACTCCCGGCGGAGGACGATCTGTTCGGCACTGTTGATCAGGTCGATACCCTCTGGAGGTGTCAGATCCACCAGAACCGCCCCGGCACGGCGCAGGGCGTCGCAGCTCTTGTCGAACAGTGCCCGCACACCGGGGTGCGGATCCCTCCCGGCGGCGTCCATCGGGTACACGCCGATCCGCGCCCCCCCGAGAGGTGCCGGATCGAGGTCCGGAGTCGCTGTTTCGGGGTGCTCCAGAGCGTTCTGGAGGATCCACGCGTCGGTCACGGTCCGGGCGATCGGCCCCGCCGTATCCTGCCGCCGGGAAATCGGGATGATTCCCGCCTGACTCACCCGTCCCACCGTCGGTTTGAACCCGACGAGTCCCTGCGTAGCAGCGGGACAGATGATCGAACCGTCCGTCTCGGTGCCGATCGCTGCGGGTACGAGCCCTCCGGCGACCGCTGTCGCGCTACCGGAACTCGACCCGCAGGGGGTCCTGCCGGGGTGAAGGGGGTTGACGGTCTGGCCACCGAGGCTGCTCCATCCGGAAACGGACCGGCGGGAGCGGAAATTTGCCCACTCGCTCAGGTTCGTTTTTCCGATGATGATCGCCCCTGCCCGGATGAGCGCGGTGATCACCGGCGCGTCGGACTCCACCGGTACGTTCTCGAGGAGGACGCTCCCGGCGGTACAGCCGAGCGCTACCGTATCGATGTTGTCCTTCACGGCGACGGGTACCCCGGCGAGGGGAAAAGCGGGAGCGTCGGAACGATCAGTTGGTGCTGTGAACTGCCCTGCGTCTTCCGCCGCGTTGTCGTTGACCCTGAGAAACGAATGCCATCCCTCCGGTCCCATATCGAAGCGGGCGATCCGCTCACGCACCGTCGCAACCAGCGCGCCCGCGGCGGTACCATCGACAAGAACCTGTGCCCGGATACGGGCAAGGGGGGGAAATCCCTGAAACGCGTCGTTTATCATTCCCCTATCGTACCCGATTTTCCCGGGGAATACCGGCCCTCTCGATCGTTGACGACGGCGGGATCGAGGACTATTGTTACCACATGGGTATCCCTCAGCAGTATGAGCGCTACACCTATCAGGACTACCTCTCCTGGCCGGAGTGGCCTGAGGGGGAACGGTGGGAGCTGATCCACGGTGTCGCATACGCGATGAGTCCCGCTCCGACGACCGGACACCAGGATATAATCGTCGAACTGAGCCGCCAGATCTCGAACTTTCTCCTTGACCGTACGTGCCGCGTCTTCGTTGCGCCGGTGGACGTGAAGCTTTCTGCCGCGGAAGACGACGACGAGCCCACGGTGGTTCAGCCCGACCTCGCTCTGACGTGCAGGCCCGAGACGGTCACCGAACATGGTATCACCGGTGCACCGGAGCTCTGCGTCGAGGTGATTTCCCCGGGTACCGTTACAACCGACCGGAAACGAAAGTTTGACCTCTACCGGACCCACGGTGTCGGAGAATACTGGATCGTCGATCCCGGTGGAGTCGTCGAGGTGTATCGTCTCGCCGGAGAAGAGCGTTACGAGCGCATCGGAGCCTACGGCCCGGATGACACGGTATCCCCGGCGGTACTCCCGGAACTGCAGATCGACCTCGCTCTGGTGTTTCGGGACCGCAGCACGTATTGACCCGCGACCGCCATGCGCCCCGTGAGCCGGGCGGGGCCGGGCTGCGCGGGACCGACGCATCGCAGACGCGCTTCGCTTCGATGAATGTATCCACAATCCTGTTGCAAAACACAGGTCAAATCCTCGGGAGATACATAGTTACCGTGCCGGACAGGCATGGATAGCGCCAAGCCGTGTCTGTATGACACGTTGTGCCGGATCCGTAGCACGATTCTGTATACTTCCCTTACCGCGTCGTTTCGGGCATCTCGTACCCGCGACGAAGGAGGATCTTTTCGATGAGGATCGAACCGATGATCACCAGCGGGAGGGAGACGAGGATCCGGAGCGCTGTGAAGAGGGGGCCGAGGATCGCTGCTTCCATGATGCTCATCGGGATCATCACGAGGGAAGCGGCGGTGACATAGGTCATGATCATCGAGTACCGGGCGCCTTTGTGGTAGAGCGCGTTGGCGACAGGGAATGCGACAAAGGTGCCGCCGACGGTGGTCGCCGCGAGGAGAATCGACCAGATGTAGCCCCGGGCGTCGGCGGTCTCGCCGAAGTGGCGCTCGATCGTTTCCCGTTTTGCCCAGACGTCGAAGAGGCCGATCAGGATGAACGCCGGCGGGAGGATCAGTACCATATCTTTCGCAAAGAGGTAGAAGTTCCGGCCCATTTCGATCCCCGGTTCGAAGTGGAGAAACCAGGAGACGGCGATAAACGCGGCGAAGACGCCGGCGTAGATGTAGTTGCGTGTTCTTTTCGAGATGCTCATACGAAGACCTCCCCGTAGGCGATGCCGATCGCGACGGAGATGATCGCGGCGATCGAGAAGCTGACGATGTTGCGGATGATCGTTGCCCGGACGCCGAAGTACTCCCGTTCTACCGGGTAGGTAAGTACGCCGACCATCTGGAGGGTGATCACGAATCCGGCGACGACCATGTACAGGACGCCCCGGTCCACCAGGACCCCCGCCAGGGGATAGGCGATGAAGCCGGGCATGATCGTCACCGACCCGAGGAGAAGCCCCGCGGCGAGCCCGACGAGGGAGTTTTCCTGTCCCAGGTAGCGGACGATCAGCCCCTCGGCGAAGAAAAGCACGATCGCGATGAAGATCAGGAGTTTCATGTAGTTCGGGAGGATCATCCGGAACTTTTTTACCCCGACGCGAATACCGGCGAGGGTTTTTTCACGGTCGGCAACAAAGGAGACAACCACCAGAACGGCGGTCACGATGTAGAGTCCTGCCATAGGGTATTACCATATACCCAATGTGCGTCGTGTGACCACCCCTGGGGGGTGGGGGGGGGTAGGGGGTGCGGCAGGGCGTTTCGCATCTGCAATATCGTGCGTTTCCCGGGAGTACACGAAAGCCGTATTGGAGGAGGCAAGTTGGTGCTGGAACGTTACCGCCGTCACTTCGAAAGAGGAAGAATCGTCCGGAACGATTCGAAGGCGGGGGAGAAGTGGTGTTCGATCACATACCGGGCAAGATCGAAGACCGGCACCGTCGTCGTGTCGATCAGCACCGAATCCGATGTCGCCAGGAGCGTTACAGATGCGGCGTGAGGCGTGGCTTCGGCGCGGAGCGCCGCGTCCGCTGAAGGTACAACGGCGACTTCAGACGACACCGAGTGTTCCTTCAGCGCCCTCCGAAGGTACCCGGCGTGCTCCCTGCTGTGGGAGACCGGTGCGTCGAGGTACACAAGAGTCGTCGCGGAATCCCCGATGAAGGAAGTGACCGACGGGTCGGCCGTGTTCGATACGACCGACATGATCGACGCGATCGACTCGGCGAAGAGGTTGATCGCCCGGTGCATCATCGTTTCGTCCCGGACCCGACCGTGGATACCCCCGATATCCCGGATCAGTCCGTCGTCGCATTCGAAGGTCGGAATGCCGTGAAGGTAGTTGGCCACCGTCAGAAGAACGTTGTGGCCGTCGATGCCGAGAACGGAAGTCGGACCGGGCGGCGCCGCCCTCTCCGTCGGCGTCGCGGTGGTCCCGGAAGCACCCGAAGAGGAAGACAGGACAGTGACCAGCCGCGCGGCCCGACACGCCGCCGCTGAGGCGGAGCTTACACCTCGATAGAGCATGTGGCGTTCATCGCGATTGAGGCGATACCGATCGCCGACCAGTGCGATACTTCCCTGGTCGGGGTATCCGCGATCAAGGAGCCACCGGTAATCCCGGGCAGCTGTGGCGAGGGGATCCCCACGGTTCATACCCGACTGTCTATCCGTCTCCGTCGCCGGAAGTCAAGGCGCGCACTCCAAACGGACGGCCTCCCCGTGATCAACGGGCAAAATCGCGGCGTCTGTACTATGCTTATCTGCAGGAGGCACATCATGGACTATGAGATGCTGACGACATTCTTCTTCTGGTGTTCCCTGATTAACGTCGTGATCCTCATCGTTGCCTCGGGGATGGTGAAGGTCGCGGGGGTATGGTTCTACGAGACCCGGGAAAAATGGTTTGCGATTCCGGAAGACAAGTTCCTGGTCGTGGTCTACGCCGTGCTCGGGGGCTACAAGATGCTCATCATCTTTTTCAACATCGTTCCCTGGGCGGTGCTCTCGTTTATCGGGTGATTTGCGACGTCATTGGCCTCCGATCCCGGCTGCCGGCGCGGCGGAAACACACGACGGTAACACATTGAGTTCTCACCCCTTCCGTTTTGCAGGTCCTCAGACGTACGCCCCGAACACGCTCGCAAGGACGTTTGGTGTACTATGCACCCAGCACCGCAGAAAATCACTGACCAGACCGGGAACCGGAGCGGCGAACCGCGGATCGACTCGAACGGAATCAGGCTACCGAACGGGACCGACGGTCTTCGGCGATCGCGCCGGCGGTGATCTCGCCGGAGATCATCACCATCGGCAGACCCACGCCGGGCTGGGTCATCTGACCGGTGTAGTACAGTCCCCGCACGCGACGGCTTCTGATATGGGGCCGGAACACGGCGGTCTGGAAGAGCGTGTGCGAGAGTCCCAGCGCCGATCCGAGGGGAGCGTTGAAATACCGGGCGCAGTCACTCACCGTGCAAATCTGCTCAAACACGATATCGCCCTCCCGGATCTGCTCGCCCGTACGCTGTGTAAACTGCCGGAGCACCTGGGCGCGAAACTCTTGCCTACGTTCCGGAGAATCGTCGAGGCCGGGAGCAACGGGCACGAGGAAGAACAGGATATCGCCGTCATCGGGTACGATCGTGCGGTCCGTCCGACTCGGGTGGCCCAGGTAGAATGCCGGACGTTCCGGCCGGCCGGGATTCCTGAAGATACTGTCGAAGTGTTCGTGCCAGTTCCGCGGAAACGAGAGGTTATGGTGGGCCAGTCCGCTGATCCTCCGGTTGAGAGCGAAACAGAACTTGAACATTGCAGGCGCCAGGGTCCGTCCCCGCCAGTAGGACTCCCCGTAGGAACGGTCGCCGTCCGAGAGCAGGTCCAGTTCCGCGTGGCGGTAATCCGCGTTCATCACCACGGTGTTCGCTTCGATCGTTTCCCCCTCGGACGTCTCGACGCCTCGTACGACGCCGTTGTGAGTGATCACGCGTGATACCGGCGTCTCGGTTCGATAGGTGACGCCGAATTCCGATCCCAGCCGTACCATAGCGTCGGTTATCGTCGAAAACCCGCCTCGTGGATAGTAGACTCC
>JBKHFT010000165.1:0-5961 GCA_046540055.1 Alkalispirochaeta sp. | reverse complement strand
GAGAGGTAAGCGCGTCGAGTTGCCGGGTCAAGGGATCGCTCCCTCCTTCCGCCTCCGTCGCGAGTCGGGTGATAGTCCCGACTTCGGTATCCATCCCGGTGGCGACCACCACACCGATGCCGTCACCCTTCTGGATACCCGTGCCCTTGTAGACCATGTTGGTCCGGTCCCCGAGGGGCGTGTCGGAAGGGACCTCGGATGTCTGTTTTTCGACGGAGAGGGATTCGCCGGTAAGACTCGACTCGTCGATTTCGAGTCCCTCCGACTCAAAGAGACGAAGGTCCGCCGGCGCGACGTCTCCTTCGTCGAGGATGCAGATGTCCCCGGGCACCACCTCCTGCGCCGGGACCTGCCGTCGCTCTCCGTCCCGGATTACCGCGGCTTCCCGGGTGTCCATCTCCGAGAGGCTTTCGAGGGAACGGGCGGACTGCAGCTCCGTCGTGAACCCGATGGCGGTATTGATCAACATCAAGGTCAGGATGGCGAATCCGTCCAGGTAGTGGCCGAATGCGAGGGAGAGGACTGCCGCAATCGCCAGGAAGACCATAATAATGTTCGCGAACTGCCGCAGAAGAATCTTCCAGGGGGACGTGCGTTGCGCAGTATCGATGCGGTTTGGTCCGTACTCTTCGAGGCGCCGGTGCGCTTCGTCGGTCGAAAGGCCTGCCTCGGCGTCCGTCTGATAGCTCTGAATTACCTCTTTGGTTGATTGGTTCCATACCGGAGATCGATTCGCCTTTTTCATAGGGGCAATTATACACTGCCTGTCGTCGCATTCGAAAGATATATGGAGAACGATAGCTTTGGCAGAAACCTCAACAATGTACAGTCGTCAGGCCGCCTCTGTCTCGGGAAAACCGGGGGAAGGCGCACTCGGATTCCGGAACGCGCTCCCGAAGGTATTCCCGACGAGGAAGCGGCACCTGATGTACCGGAGAAGAGGACAGAACGAAAATGTAGTGCCCTCTAATTCCTGGAGTTCGAGCCTTCTGAACAGTCAGCGCTTCAGATCTTTCGCCGAACCCGTGCTATCATACCCCCCGATGCTCCACACCGACGGCATAAAGCCGATTCGTCGCGTGCCCTGGCACTCGCTACCCACCGGCGGGATCGTGCTTGCCGGGGTTGAGATCGACGGATAGGTGATACCCGAGCTCTACGGGTATCCGACGATCGACGATCGCCTGCCGCGGCAGCTCATCCTCTCCCACCCCACAATCACCGGAATAAGCCGCAATCACCGGAATAAGCCGGATGATCACAGACGTGTGCAACTCCTTCACCTGCCCCGGACTCTTGATCGGTTTGCGGGACCAGGCGCGACCCGGGCCGAACTCTTGGTGCGGACGTTCCCGTCTACGCGGGATCATCTTCGCTCATGAGCCACTCCCGGAGGTTTTCATGACGGATGCCGCCACGGTTGATCCGTTGATACTCGTCGAGGCTCAACACCACCTTGGGGTGGTTGTCGGGTATATGCTCCAGCGCGGAGAACTCCCGCTCCACCGTTTCGTCCGATGCGAGATTCACTGAGACTTGGATGTACATCCGTTCCTCCTGCCGCTCCGCGATGAAATCGACCTCGCGGTCGTCAAGCTTCCCGATCGAGACGCGGTATCCCCGGTGCAGGAGTTCGAGGTAGACGACGTTTTCGAGCAAGCCGCTGATGTCGCCGTCGCGGTACCCGAGAAAACCGTGGCGGAGGCCCACGTCGCCGACATAGTACTTTTCGTACAGCTCGAGGTGGCGAAGACCTTTGATATCGTAACGCAGCACCCGGCGGATGAGAAACGCCTGTTCCAGACACGCCAGGTAATGGAGAACTTTGTCGACACCGGCGGTGATCTTCTGATTCCTGAGAAAGTCGGTGATCCGCTTTGCCGTCGTGATGTTGCCTGCGTTATCAAAGATAAACCGTACGATCCGGTCAAGTTGACCGGGGTCCTGAATACGGTTACGGGACACCACGTCTTTCAGCACGATCGTGCTGTACAGGGCGTTCAGGTACGGAAAGACGGTGGCGTCGACCGGCTCCAGCGTGTGAATGCCCGGGAGTCCTCCGTAGCGCAGGAAGAGCCGGAACTCGTCGGGATCGTCGTCCACGGTCTCACCGGCATGCACGCTCCGGAACAGAAGAAACTCGCGATAACTCAACGGAAAGACGGGAAACTCTATGTACCGCCCGGCGATGAGCGTTGCGAGCTCCGAAGACAGAAGATCAGCGTTTGACCCGGTGATGGTGATGTCCGCACGATTGTCGGCAAGCAGTGAGTTGACAACCCGCTCCCAGCCGGAAACCTCCTGGACCTCATCAATGAACAGATACGGTTTACCGGAAGCGGCGTCGATCCGCCCGGTGATGTATCGGTACAGTTCGGTGTCACTGCGAATGAAATCCCATTCCATCGATTCCTTGTTGATGTAAATGATCTGAGACTCCGAAATACCCCGTTGCACGAGATGACGCATCATGAGCCGGAGCAGACTGCTCTTTCCCACGCGTCGCATACCGGTGAGCACCTTGATCACCGGTGTGTCGAAAAATGGTACAATCCGTCTCAGGTAGGAAGGTCTTTCAATTTCGTTCATCGCTGCACCTCAAAGATTCTTATACACACGAATCTATTACAGTCTACGATAAAACTTTCGGACACGCAAGAAACTCAGAGATGCACGAAGTCTGGTCTCCTCTCAAATAGCGGCCATCGGTGACGGAATGCGCCCCCGCGCCGACCGATCCGGTTATCAACCGCAGTCGGGCAGGCAGGGCGCTGCAGAACGCGAGTTCAGTATAACGATATCAACCCCCCGACCGTTTTTAGCCTCTCCCATCAACCCGTGCTATCATACATCCCGATGCTCCACACCGACGGCATAAAGTCGATTCGACGCGTGCCCTGGCACTCGCTGCCCACCTCAGGGCGATCGATCGGCGGGTACGGAAACCCGATGACGGTACCGAGATTGACCGCGACCTCACGGACGTGGAGAAGCAGAATCGCATCAATACCCGCTTTGAGCGCTTCACCCGCGTCGCCGAAGCCGCCGGGGGCAACCAGATCGTCCTGACGGTCTACGACGCCCTCGGCCTCCTCACCATGGACGTCTACGACCGCTACATCGGACTGTTGACGCTGGTGTCGTGAAGGATCGGGTTCTTACGGAGCGGAGGCAGGGGCCGCGCGGTTGCAATTCGGATTCGACTCGCGGCGCGGAAGAAGGAGGTATTATGGTATGACATTTCGACAGGTATCCGACCACATCTACGCCCTGAGCGTCCGGGTGATCGTCCCGATTCACGTGTGGCTGGTGAGAGCCGCCGACGGTCTGACCCTGGTGGACGCGGGGATCGGTCTCATGGGGCGGGGGATACTCCGCACGGTGGAGGAGCTGGGCCATGGACCGATCCGGCGAATTCTCCTGACCCACGGTCACGTGGACCACGTCGGTGCGATCGACGCGGTCCGAAGCGAACATGAAGTCTCGGTGTTTGTCCACCCCGAGGAGATCCCGTATCTGGAGGACCGGCGACCCTACCCGGGACGGAAGAAGGAGCAGCAGACGGTTCGGCCCGGGGTTGTGACGCCACTCCCTCTCGCCGGCGATGGAGCGCCCCTGTCCCCCGACGGCGCGTCCCCATCGGACGGACTCGTTCCGTACCACACGCCGGGACACACCCCCGGTCACACCGTCTGGTTTCATCCGGAAGACGGCGTGCTCCTCGCGGGGGATCTCTTCATGTCCCGCAAGGGTGAACTCCGTCCGCCGATCGCGATGTTCACCGCCGACATGGCCCAGGCAATGCGCAGTGCCCGCATTCTGGAACAGCTCAACCCGAATCGCCTCGAGGTGTGCCACGGCGGCCCGATGAACGATCCGGTTCAATTGCTGCCTCGATACCTGGAACGGTACGGTTGAGAAAGACTATCTGTTGATCCATGCCGTAGCGCCCGACCCTTTTACGGGAGTTCGAAGTGGAATCCCCAGTTGATCCCGAAACGGTCGACCAGGCTGCCGTATACCGCGCCCCAGAACTGCGTCGCCACCGGCATCGTCACCGTTGCACCGTCGGCCAGGCCGTCAAAGAAGCGGCGAACATCGCCCTCCTCATCCACATCCAGGTGGACCGCAACGTTGTCTCCGGCGGTGACCGACCCGCCTTCGAAGACGTCCGAGAAGTACAGCATGCTCCCGTTGTCGAGTGACAGCGACGCGTGCAACACCTTGTTCTTCCAGGCATCGCTGATCGGCATGTCGCCGTTTGGCGGCATGTCGCTGAAGCGTATCATCGAGACTTCACCCCCGAGAACCCCCGCGTAGAGGGTGAGCGCCTCTTCGCATGTGCCGGGAAACGTAAGATACGGAATAGCATTCATTACAACCTCCTGTAGCCAACGGCGCCCAATTCCTTACTACGATACACTGGTTTCTATCCGGTCGCAATCTCGAACTTCGTGACCCGGGCACAATCACTCCCGGGGTCGGAACATGCGCGCCTCCTCATCGATGCGGGCAAACGGATGCTCCCGACCATCGCCGTCGACCTTGTAGAGTTCGACGGTCTCACGAAGTTCGCCCTCCTCGTAGCGATACTCCTGGGTGATGCGGAAGCGGTTGTACGGCGCGAAGCGACTCACTCCCGCAGCCTCAAACTCCAGGACCGAGTGGCGATACTCCCTGTCCGTCCATCCGCCGCCGTCGCCGTACGTGGAGGCCAGGGCGGTCGCTATCCGCCCGTCCGAATCAGCGTCGCCGAAGGTGATCGCGAAGAAGTGCTGCTGGTCCGACGGACCGGCGGTTCCGTCGTACGCCGGATGGGTGCGATTCTGGACCTTCAGCGACTCCCATCGGTCGGCATACCGGTTCTGGCGAACCAGAAACTGATAGTCCTGCTCCGGAGTTCGCAGCCACTCCCCATCCGCGAAGACCCGGGAGGTGCCCGTTCCCACCCAGACCAGTTGCTCCACCGGCGGTGCCGCATTCGACTCCGCTACGATGCTCGGTGCCGTGGAGCACCCCGTCAGTACCGCCACGGCTACCGCCGCCGCAACTACGCCTGCTCGTCTCATGATCGCCATCTCAATCTCCTTGCCGAATCCGAGTTAAATGTAATCAATGATTACACACCAGCAATGTAATAGGTGTTTACATAGGTGTCAAGCGTTTTCGGAAGTGTGCCGGTTGAATGTGAACGCCGGTTACATTATCGTGTACGGATGGCGAACCCGAAGAGATCGGAGAGCTACCACCACGGCAGCCTCAGGGACAGTCTGGTAGATCTTGCGATCGAGAAGCTCGATGCTGGAGCGGAGGCGGGGGATCTGAGTATCCGCGCGCTTGCAACTGAGCTGGGCGTCTCGATCGGTGCGCCGTATCGTCACTTCCCGACGGCGGAGGCGCTCATTGCGGCGATCGGGGCGCGCGGATTCTCGCTGCTGGTGGACCGGATGCGCGGCGCCGTTTCACGGGCTTCTTCGGGGGATGGGGCGGGGGAAGCGGTGCCCGGCGATGACGCCGACGAGGGTACCGGCCCGGGGGCTCTCCTCGAGAGACTGGGGATGGCGTACGTGCGCTTCGCATCCGATCGGCCGAGCCTGTACCGCGCGATGTTTGCCGTTCCGGTGCGCTCACTCGATAGGTATCCGATCCTCGCGGCCGCGGGACGGGAGGCATACGCGATCCTCGCGGATGCGGTTGCCGCCTTTCAGGCCACGCGGCACGACAAGGGGCACGACGCGCGGATGAGTCCGGAAGAGGGATCCGTCGCGGCGTGGGCCTTCGTGCACGGCCTCGCCGGCCTGGTTTCCGGGTCGCTGGTGTCAGGTGCCGGCGACGACGAGTCGCTGCGGCATCTCATGACCGCGCTGACGCGAGGACTGTAGAGGGCCGGAATAAATCGACCCGGATTTGCCGGACACATCGAAGTTTGAGAGGATGGTGTCATGGGATGTCGGGATCGTT
>JBKHFT010000164.1:0-6046 GCA_046540055.1 Alkalispirochaeta sp. | reverse complement strand
CCGTCGCGAGGGAGAGGATCTTCGCCGGCCAGTTATGAAACGTTCGTGCCAGGAGGCGCTTAATCCGCAAGTTCCGCTACCTCCTCCTTCGTCTGTCCCGCACCCCTGTTCCCGGCGTTGAGGAGTTCCGAGAGGCGATCCCGGATCTCATCGCTGCTGAGATCGTAGAAGAGGTTGGCATCGTGGGCCAGGGTCATCGCTCCCGTTTCTTCACTGACAACGAGGACTACGGCGTCGCTCTCCTCGGCGAGTCCGAGGGCCGCGCGGTGACGGGTGCCGAAGCTGCGGCGTACGTCCATCTGCTCCGAGAGAGGCAGGAAACACCCCGCAGAGACGATCCGCCCGTTCTCGATCACCACCGCGCCGTCGTGGAGTTCCGTGTCGTGGCTGAAAATCGTCAGGATCAGGGCCGACGTCACCTCGGCGTCGATCGATGTGCCGGTCTCGATGATGTTCTTCTGCCCCACCGAGCGGGTAAACACGATCAACGCCCCCCGTTTCCGGTACGAGAGCACCTCCGCGGCGCTCATCACCGCGTCGATCTGCTGCGGCTGCGCCCCTGAACTGAGGTGGAGCCACGTTCCCTGTCCGATGCGAGTAAAGATCTTGCGAAGTTCGGGCTGAAAGATGATCGCGATACCGATCACAAAACTCGGAGCGAGAAGATTGATGATCCAGAGCACCGTGGAAAGGTTGAAGAAGAAGGATATCGCGTAGAGGACGCCGAGAAAGAGCGCTCCCCGGACGAGCTGAACAGCGCGGGTCTGCACCAGAATCTGGTACCCCCGGTAGATCAGAAAGCTGAGGAGAAGTACGTCGAGAGTCGGAATGAGTATCTGCTGTACGAATCGTAAATCCTGAAGCGCCGTCATCCTGGTGCGTCCTGTCGGATATTGTACACCGGAGGGGGGCCGGGATGGTAGCGTTCCTGTAACCGAGATCCGTAGATGTACGGGTCAGACAAAAAAAGAATCATGGACGCAGAATGGTCCATGATTCTTGTCGCGATCACGAAACGATGCGAACCCGGCGCAGGATCAGCGGTTCCGCTTCTTGTGTCGGTTCTTTCGCAGTTTCTTCTTTCGTTTATGCGTGGCAATCTTCTTGCGTTTTCGTTTCCGTCCGCAGGGCACAAGCGTTCTCCTTCATCGAATTGGGTCGCCAGTATGCGTATTGCGCCGCTTCCTGTCAAGGGCGGCATCGGAGAGCGATCGAGGAGGACACGCCGCGCCGTCACCCGCGCCGTACGGCGGCGACCCATCGCGTCACTTCCGTTGCGATACCCCCCGCGTCTTCGGCGTGGATCCAGCGCACCCGGGGAATCTTGCGAAAAAAGGTCTCCTGTCGCTTCGCGTAACGTCGGGTGTTCCGGGCGATCCGCTCCTGAATCGCGTCCAGCTCCTGAGCGGACCACGGTGGCGTCCCCCCGATCTCGAGAAACTCCCGGTACCCGATCCCCGCAAACGCGGGAGAATCCGCCCCGTATCCCCGGCTGAGGAGGGTGGCCACCTCTTCTGCGAGACCTGCTGCAAACATCCGGCGAACCCGTTCGTTGATCCGACGGTACAACTCGTCCCGCTCCCGGAAGATCCCGATGATCAGCGGATCGAGGTGGTCGCGAACAACCGTCGGCACCGAATACGACGAGAGGGGTCGACGGGAGGTGTAGTACACCTCAAGGGCCCGAACCACCCGGTAGGCGTCGTTAGCGGCGATCCGTGCTTCCGTGACGGGATCCACCTCCGCCAGCTCCCGTCGGAGCGCGGTGAGTCCGTCCCGCAGGATCCGCTCCTCCAGAGCGCGACGAACCTCAGGCGACGCGTGGGGCGTCCCGGGCAAGCCGTAGAGGTATCCCTGCAGGTAGAACGCGGTCCCTCCGGAGAGCACGGCGGTACCGCCCCTGCCGGAGATCGCCGGGACCAACTCGTCGCAGGCCGCCACGAACCGTCCAATATCGTAGGGTTCGTCGCCGTCACAGATATCGATCAGGTGGTGGGGTACGATTGTTCGCTCCCCTTCCGACGGTTTCGCGGTACCGATATCGAATCCACGATATACCTGTCGCGAATCAGCGGAGATCACTTCGAGGGAAAGATCCCGTCCGGTCCGGGCGAGGAGAGAGAGTACGTCGGTCTTCCCGCAGCCGGTGGGACCGAAGAGAAGGATCGGTCTGTCTGTCGTATTATTCGGTGAGCTCGAAGTGGACGTCCTGATTGATGATCTCCGCGATCGCCTGGGAAACGACTTTGTCTCCCTCTTCGCTGACACTTCCGTGTTCGTCGGAACTGAAGGCGCGACGGATCTCACCGATCTGGTGCGCCCGCCGGATGATCGCCGAGGTTACCTGATATACGTTTCTGTTGTCTTCCAGCAATTTGTCAAGGGGTATCGCCATGAGGCCTCCGGGTCGGATCATATCCGAAAATGCGGCAAGAACGCAAGGTTGACGAATCGAACGTATCATTCAACAATCGACCCGAAAGGAATCGGACTGGATGTCAGAAAAAGCGCTGGTTATAGTTGAGTCACCTACGAAAGCACGTACGATCAAACGCTTCCTCCCGAAGGATTTTGTCGTGGAAGCGAGTATCGGACATGTCCGCGATCTGCCGCAGTCCGCCGCGGAGATTCCCGCGAAATACAAGAAGGAAGAGTGGGCAAAGATCGGTATCGATGTGGAACACGATTTCGCGCCCCTCTACGTCACCCCCAAAGGGAAGAGTTCGGTGATCCGGCATCTGAAGGCGCAGCTCAAGGGTGCGGATGTTCTGTATCTCGCGACCGACGAAGACCGGGAGGGAGAGAGCATATCCTGGCACCTCCTGGAGATCCTGAAACCGAAAGTGCCGGTTCGTCGCCTCGTGTTCCACGAGATCACGAAAAGCGCGATTCAGAACGCCCTCCGGAACTATCGCACCGTTGATCTGAAACTTGTCCGCGCCCAGGAAACACGACGTATCCTCGACCGCCTCTACGGGTACACTCTCTCGCCGCTGATCTGGAAGAAGATCGCATACGGTTTATCGGCGGGACGGGTGCAATCTCCGGGTTTACGGATGATAGTCGACCGCGAGCGAGAGCGGATCCGCTTCCGTGCCGCGGAGTACTGGGACCTCCTGGCACGCCTCGAGAAAACCGGGGAGACCCCCTCCTTTGAGGCACGCCTGACGGAGTATCGGGGAAAGCGGATCGCCGGCGGGAAGGACTTCGACTCCATCACGGGAACACTTCGCGGAACATCGGCGCTTCAGCTCACTGCGGAAGAGGCCGCCGCGTTGCGGGACACCATCGCAGACGAGGCGTGGATCGTCGACGAGATCACCGCCAAAGAGTACACCAACCGCCCCGCACCGCCCTTTATCACCTCCACCTTGCAGCAGGAGGGAAACCGGAAGCTTGGCCTCAGCGCCCGTGAGACGATGCGCACCGCACAACGCCTCTACGAAGAGGGGTTTATCACCTACATGCGGACCGATAGCCCTACCCTTTCGGGAGAAGCGATCGTCGGAGCGCGGCGGCAGATCGAAGAGCTCTACGGCACCGATTACCTGTCGGAAACACCGCGGCAGTTTTCCTCGACCAGTCGTGACGCCCAGGAGGCGCACGAAGCGATCAGACCTGCAGGAACGGAGTTCAAGCACCCGGAGGATACGGGCCTCTCCGGGCGGGAACGTGCGCTGTATGAGCTGATCTGGAAACGCACCGTTGCAAGTCAGATGGCGGACGCGAAGAAGCGATCTCTGTCGGTAAAGATAACCGTCGGTGAAGCGGTGTTCAGCGCAAACGGAAACCGAATCGTCTTTCCCGGGTTTCTGCGAGTGTACGTGGAGGGGAAAGACAACCCCGAGGCGGCACTTGAAGACAAAGAGGTAGCGCTGCCACCGCTGGAGAAGGGAGACCACCTCGTTCTTCAAACGATCGACCCGGAACAGCATCAGACGAAGCCCCCGGCGCGATACACCGAGGCGTCTCTGGTACAGCGCCTCGAAAAGGAGGGGATCGGTCGACCCTCGACGTACGCGTCGATCATCAACACCCTGTATGAGCGGAACTACATCAGGCGGCAAGACCGTAGTCTTGTCCCCACCTTCACGGGAATGGCGGTCGTCGAGTTGCTGGAACACCACTTCGAAGAGCTGATCGAATACAGCTTCACCAGCAACATGGAGACCGCTCTCGACGAGATCGCCGTCGGTGAGCGAGACTCCCTCCACTACCTGCAGGGGTTCTATCTTGGTCCCGAGGGGCTCCGCAGCCGCGTCGAACACCGGGAGAGCGCGATCAAACCGGAAGAATCCCGCAGTATCGCCCTGCCCCAGCTCTCAAAGCACCAGTCGGTGAAGATCGGCCGCTACGGCGCCTACATCGTCCACTTTGAGGGTGATCACGAGATCCACGCGTCGATTCCGGAAGAGTACGCGCCGGCGGACCTGACCGAAGAGGATATCCAGGAGCTGATCGAGGTGCAGAAGAAGGGGCCCGAACCGATCGGGATCCACCCCGAGACGGGGGATAACGTCTACTGCCTCACCGGTCGGTTCGGACCGTACCTGCAACTCGGAGAGACGCCGGAGGACGGGACGAAACCGAAACGGGCAAGCCTTCCCAAGGGGGTTCGTCCGAGTGAAGTCACGATGGAGCTGGCGGTCAAGCTTCTGAGTCTGCCCCGATCATTGGGGGTACACCCGGAGTCGGGAGAAGAGGTCGTCGCCAACATCGGCCGGTTCGGCCCGTTCGTCGTATGCAACGGAGAGTACCGCTCGCTGAAGAAGGATGACGACGTTTATACGATCGATCTCGATCGCGCCGTCGAACTCCTCGCGGAAGAGAAGAAGGGGCGCCGGGGCGCGAAAATACTGAAAGATTTCGGGCAGGACCCGAAGAAGAAACGGAAGATCGCGATCCACGACGGGCGGTACGGTCCATACATCAAAGCGGGGACGAAAAACTATTCCCTCCCCGAAGAGTTCCGCTCACCCGAGGCGATCGAAGACCTCACGATGGAGCAGGTCACCGAGATCATCAACGGAAAAGGTTGACCTCACGTGGCGGGGGGCATCGATGTTCGGGATTTGTCGGTCACCCTGCCGGGAGGGCGGGAACTGCTCCGCGTGCCTTCTCTAGAGGTTGTCCCGGGAGAGACGGTGTTCCTCTCCGGGGAAAGCGGAAGCGGGAAAAGCACGGTGCTGAACATCCTCTCCGGGACGGTCGTCTCCGCGGAAGAATCGTCGCGACGAAAAACCGACGATGCCGCATCGTCATCATCCTCGCGGGCGTCTCGCGCCGCGGCACAGGCGGTCCTGACGTGGAACGGCTCGATAACGGTTGCAGGAAGAGTTCTGGGACGGGACCCGATCGCACAGTATCGGAGCGCTCTTTTCCGTCTCGCCCAGAACCCGCAGCTGGAGGAAGGGGAGGTCGAAGAAACCTTTCTGTCGACGCGTCGATACCGGGTGCATCGAAGCAACCAGGATCGCTTCTCCGACGCGCGAATCAACGCGGTCCTGGAAGCGCTCGGTCTGCCACCATCGATTCGACAACAACCGGTACGAACGATCTCCGGAGGCGAGGCGGCGCGGGTAGCGATCGCGCGGATGATCCTTCTTGATCGACCGGTACTTCTCCTCGACGAGCCTACCGCCGCCCTCGATTCGGCCCGTGCGTCAACGATCATCGAGGTGATTCGCTCATTTGTCGCCTCCGATACCACGATCGTCGTCGCGAGCCACGATCACGCCCTTCGGAAGGGGGCGCACCGCGTGTACGAGATCACAGATCGCGTGGTCGAACCGGCGGTGTCTCGTGAGTAATCTGGATCTCGCGATCGTCTACGGTCTCCTCGTTATACCCGTTGGAATCGCCCTGCGATACGGCGTTCCGGGCATACAAGAGACGATCTGGGCGGTTCTCCGGATGACGGTACAACTCGCTCTGGTGGGTTTGTACCTGCAGCTTCTCTTTCGTCTGGACAATCTTGTTCTCACCCTTGGCTGGATCCTCGTTATGCTTCTCGTGGCAGATCTCAATATTCTGAAAAAGAGCGCCC
>JBKHFT010000163.1:0-6263 GCA_046540055.1 Alkalispirochaeta sp. | reverse complement strand
GCAGTCCGTCAAAGGCGGTTGATTCCTGGGGCGGAAGGGTGTCGAGGAGCTGGATCTGGCCAAGCATCGACTGCCGCCCGAGGCGGAGAACGGCGTTCTGAATCGTCATCGGGGAGACCAGGTAGCGGTTTGCCACTTCCCGCATCGAGGAGCCTCCGTTGAGAGTCGTATTGACCGCACGCAGGGGGAGGCGGCGTTTGGCGTAGTAGTGGAGCGACTCGGTCTGGTCACCGAACGTCTTGCCGCAGGCGATGCAACGGTACCGTTGAATCGTACCGTGGGCAAAGGTTTCGTAGGTACCGAATCGGACGCGCCAGTGTGGTGGTGGATCGATGAAGTGGCTACAGGCGGGGTTGGGGCAATGGGTAGGGATGGGCATAGTGACCTCCAGAGCGTAGGATCGGGAGACCGAATAATCGGTTTCCCGTCATAAATCTATACGCGCAAAAGAGTCATACTGCTTTCTCAACATTTTTCCGGATACTTGAGACTTGACCGGCGACGGTGGGGCGAGTAAGTTCACCCGCATGAAGCAAGTACCGTTCTCCAAAGCGTTTATCGAGCAGCTTTCACAGGAGTATCCGACTCCCTTTCACATCTACGACGAGGCGGCGATCCGGTCGAATGCGCAGAACCTGTACGATGCGTTCGCATGGGTTCCCCGAGGATTCAGGAACTTTTTTGCCGTCAAGGCGTTACCGAACCCGCATATCCTGAAAGTCGTTCACGACGAGGGGATGGGATTCGACTGCTCCAGTATCGCCGAGCTGGAGCTGGTGGAGCGGATCGGCGCTCGGGGGGAGGAGATCATCTTCACCTCCAACGATACCCCCGCCTACGAGTACAGGAAAGCGAAAGAGCTCGGAGCGATCATCAATCTTGATGACCTGAGCCACGTCGACTATCTCCATGAGCACGTCGGGATGCCCGACCTGATCTGTATGCGCTACAACCCGGGACCTCTGAAAGAGGGGAACGTGATTATCGGGAACCCCGAGGAAGCGAAGTACGGGTTCACCCGGGAGCAGCTCTTCGAAGGGTACGCCCGCGCCCGGGAGCTCGGGGCAACGCGATTCGGCCTCCATACGATGGTTGCCTCCAACGAACTCAATCCCGAGTACTTCGTCGAGACCGCGCAGATCCTCTTCGATCTCGTGGTGGAGCTGAAGGAGAAGCTCGACATCCGGATAGAGTTCGTGAATCTCGGTGGCGGCGTCGGGATTCCTTATCGCCTCGACCAGCAGGCGGTCGATTACGACGTGGTTTCCCGAGGGATCGAGGCAGCCTACCGGAAGACGATCGCCCCTGCCGGGCTCGATCCCCTGCAGATCGTCACGGAGAACGGACGGGTGATCACCGGCCCCTACGGGTACCTGGTGAGTCGCGTTCTTCACAAGAAGGATATCTACAAACACTACGTCGGACTCGACGCGAATATGGCGAACCTGATGCGACCCGGGATGTACGGTGCCTACCACCATATCACTGTCCTCGGCAAGGAAGACGCACCGGCGACGCATACCTACGACGTAACCGGCTCCCTCTGTGAGAACAACGACAAGTTTGCGATCGACCGGGAGCTGCCGGAGATCGAGATCGGTGACGTCGTCGTGATCCACGACACCGGCGCTCACGGCCACTCGATGGGGTTCAACTACAACGGGAAGCTGCGCTCTGCGGAACTGCTGCTGCGCCCCGACGGGTCGGTGAAGCAGATTCGCCGCGCGGAAACGCTGGAAGATCTGTTCAGCACGATTATCTGGGACTGAGATATCCGCCTGGTGGCGGGGCGCTCCTGCGGGGCGCTCCAGCCGGCTGCACGGTAGGGTTGGAAACGAAACAGTAGAGCTTCGCTGCCGCGGGGTTGCGACACTCCGGGATACACGCTGCCGGTGTACGACCCTGTGCAGGCCCGCCGTCGGCCACCTGTGCCGCGTGGTCCGTTAGACCGCCCGGGCGTGAAGTGACGAGCGGGACATGGCGCCGTTGAACGCGTCGTACACCTTTTCCCGCGCCTCTTCCTGACAGATGCACGAGAGCAGCTCCCGCCGAAATAACTCGTTTCGCGCCATCGTCGCGAGGGACGAAAGGATTCGGAGATAGTCGATCTGGCGGTCGGGGTGACTGGCAACGATAAACAGCAGATGTACCGGGCGCCCGTCGAAGGCGTTGAAGTCGAGCCCTTGCCGGCTTACCCCGAGGGCGATCGCACTGGTGGCGACCGCCGAGGAGCGTCCGTGGGCGATCGCGATCCCATGACCGAACCCCGTGGACTGCTCTCGCTCACGGGATACCACGGAGTCGATAAACTCGGCCATATCGAGTCCGGGTACCCGATAGAACGTCTCGGTCCGCAGAATCGTCTCCCGTATCGCGTCGTACTTTTCTGTGCTGTGAAGATCCCAGACAACACTGCCTGGTTGAAAGTAGTCGTGACTCGTGCCTGACACGGAACTCATATTCTCCGCCTATAGTTACTGCGCGGAGCGGTTGGTGTCAATACAGGTTCGGTGTTGCACATCCGCTCCCGGTTACTACAGATATCGACGTGTTTTCGACGGGGTATTACCGCGAATTGCGAGGTGTGTCCCGGGACGGCGCGGCGCACCCGCAACCGACGCCGAGAGCCGCCCCCGTCGCGTCCCGGGACGGCGCGGCGCACCCGTAACCGACGCCGAGACCCGCCCCCCGCCGCGCCTCAGAGGAGACCCCGCCGTTTGAGGTTGCGGTAGATTGTCGACTCCGCAACGCCGAGGATTCTGGCGGCTTGCCGGCGATTACCTCCGGTCTGCTCCAGGGCGCTGTCGATCGCGGCGTCTTTCGCATTCACCAGGGTAGTCGGATCACGCCGGTCCGGCGGGATCCGATGCTCCGGGGGTGCGGGCGCCGAAACCTCGCCGGGAGGTCCGGTCGCCTCTCCTTGTACGACTTCTGTTCGTCTTGCTTCTTGTTGTGCCGCCGGTTCGATCTCCGCGTCTTCAAGCTTGAGATCCTCGGCGCGGATGATTCCGTCGTGGGAGAGTGCGATCGCGCGATGGATCACGTTCTCCAGCTCCCGCACGTTTCCCGGCCAGGTGTGCTGCTCAAGGCGACGCACCGCCGCCGGTTGGAGATGAAACGAGATCCCCCGGGAGAATTGCCGGAGGAAGTGTTCGGCGAGAGGAGCGACATCCTCCGGGCGTTCCCGCAACGGTGGGGCATTCAGGACGACGGCGGTAAGCCGGAAGTACAGATCCTCCCGGAACGTTCCCGCCGCGACGGCGTCACGGAGGTTTCGGTTCGTCGCTGCGATGATTCTGACATCGATCTTGATCGGCTGGTGGGACCCGACGGGGCGGATCTCGCGATTCTGGACCGACCTGAGAAGTCGGGTCTGCATCGGTAACGGAAGCTCGGCGATCTCGTCGAGGAAGATCGTGCCGCCGTCGGCGGACCGGAACAATCCCGGTGCCGACTCATGGGCGCCGGTAAACGCACCTTTCCGATACCCGAACAGTTCGCTCTCGATCATCGTCTCCGGGAGGGAGCCGCAGTCGACGACGATGTACGGCCGGTCCCGACGGGCGCTACCCTCATGGAGCGCCCGTGCGATCAGTTCTTTACCCGTTCCCGATTCGCCAAGAATCGTCACCGTCACATTCGTAGAGGCAAGCTTCGCAACAGTGCGTTTGAGATCCCGAATTTTCCCGGACACACCGATGATCTCCGGGAAGAGATCGTCCGCAACGGACCGTGTCGGTACGGTGGCGTCCGTCGAACCGGCCCGCTGCCGGTGAAGGAGCGGCTCGATCCGTTCGTAGAGGCGAGCGGGGGTGAACGGCTTTTCGATGAAATCCGCGGCACCCAGTTTCATCGCTTCCACCGCATCGACAACGGAGCCGTGGCCGGTGGCGATGATCACCGCCGGGGCGTTGGGGGTATCGGTGATCTCCGGGAGCGCCTCAAGACCGTTTCTGCCCGGCATTCGGAGGTCCAGGATGACGATATCCACCGCGTTACTTCTCAGGAGCGCAAGTCCCTCATCCGCGGTCGTTGCAAGGAGGACGGTCGATACAAAGGAACGAAGAGTTCGCCGGTAGGCGTTGAGCATTTCCCGTTCGTCGTCGATACAAAGAACCGTCGCAGTTATCTGTCCCACACGTTGTATCGTATCGAAGGTGACCTCCAAGAACAACCGATGTACCGTCGTGCACCGTGCGAGAGGGGTCTCGCAAAATGCAACAATGGGGTACTCTCGGGACCGCATATCGTGAGGGATCGGCTCGATTTGCACCGGGAATTCCCTTTTGTCCACACCGTTTCCACCGTTTATCCACCACAAAGGTGCCCCACAGCGCCCGGTTTGATCGGCACGATAATTGCTTAATGTAATTCAGTGCGCGATACGAATCGCACGATAGGAGTACACGATGAACCGCTCAGTTTTTGTATCCGGTATCCTGGTTCTCTTTGTTGTAGCCGGGATTGCCGCGCAATCCGAATACGATGCGCGATCTACCTCAGGCACACGATCCGCCGCCAATACCGGCGCTGACGATACGACAACCGTCCAGTCGGTAGAAGATCTCTACCTCAGTTCCGCCGTAACGGTCGAGACCCTCGGGGCGCAGTTGCTGTCCCCGGAGCGGACGGTGCAGTTTCTCGCCTTAAGTACGCTGGAGCACCAGATCGAGACGGGATTGATCGATCCGACGAATCCGGAGGTCCTGGAGGCGCTCTCACCTCTTGTAAAGCAGGGGGTGCTGGTGGTGTCCCGGGGAGGAGACCGGTCGATCGAGATCTACGATCCCGGTGTTCGTCGCGAGGCGGTGCGTGTGATGGGGCGTCTCGGGACCGCTCCCGCCCGAGCCTCCCTCGTGCAGACGGTCCGCCACGATCCGGAACCGACGGTGCGGGCGGAAGCGCTCTTCG
Source organism: Alkalispirochaeta sp. (assembly GCA_046540055.1). GTDB lineage: Bacteria > Spirochaetota > Spirochaetia > DSM-27196 > Alkalispirochaetaceae > Alkalispirochaeta. Next base: position 1,352 of record JBKHFT010000163.1, on the reverse strand, counting down.
CCCTCGCTCGTATCGGACACGATCCGTCGGGGGAGGTGACGCGAACGATCGCCGGAATGATGATGAACGAGCATATCCAGATGTTCGATGAGGGGGTCATCTACGCCGCGGTTACCGCGATCGGCGAGATCGCGGCCAATCCCGACAGTGTGGTGGATCCGGCGTCCCGGGAGATGCTGATTCACGTCGCGTCGGATTACCGGTATTCCCGGATGGTGCGACACCTCGCGCTGGATACCCTTGCGCGAATGTAGAACTGAGACTGTAGGTCCGGGAGGCGCGTTGAGCCTGGCGTGGGCGTGGCCTCCCGGGACGAAGCGTGGCGCCCGATCGAGCGGTTCCACCGGACCTCGCGGGGGCGTGGCCTCCCGGGACGCCGGTGTCCGCAGCGGTCCGGAGGCGGTTCCTTTGCCGCCGGAGCATGTCCGACCGCCCTCCGAAAACGATTCCCGTCAGCTCTCGGTGATGACCGGGTTGTACCGGCAGGCGCACACCGCGTTCTCGAGGGGGGCGTCCCGATCCTTGACCCACACCTCGGCGACTGTAGGGTTGGCGACCGCGGTTTTTCCGGCTGCGGGGTTGGCGACCGTGGGATTGGTCGCCCCGGGTTTGGCGATCGCGGGCTCTGCGACCGCGGGTTCGACGGGTTGGTTGCCGTTCCGATGTATCACGGTGTACTCCTGCCCCTCTTTCGTCTCGCTGGTGAAGGTGAAGGCGCCGGGCAGGTTCGGATCGATGACCGACGGCGCCTGATCGCTGAGCCACTGGATGTACCGTGCGTTGTTCACGTGGGCGTTTCGATCGGTATCGCTCGGACGTACCCGGTTCCATTCGCTTGCGGCGTACAGTTCTGCGGGGTGCTCGATGGTGGGGAGTTTTCCCGTCGGGATCGTCAGGGGGACTTCGTCCACCGCCCACTCCCGGGAGAGGCGGCGTTCGGGACGAACGGGACGCCCTGTATCCGCGTCGAGGACAACCCACGCGCTCGACGCGTTCAACAGGAGCTCGCCCTCGTCGGTTTGTACCACGAACTCCCGCATCGCGTAGAGACGGACGATACGGCTTGGCCACGTTGTCACCGTGATCGTCTCCCCCCATCGCGGGCGACGTCGAAAGTGTAACCCCAGGCGGTAGAGGACCCAGTAGAGCTGCGATCCGTCTTCGGTGAAATCCACGCCAAGACGCTGGGCGTGTTCCCACGCGGCCTCCTGAAAGAGGCTCGCGATCCCGTCGAACCCGACGTAATCGTCGGGTCTGCAGAGGAAGCTGGGGATTCTGATCGTATAGCGATGCTTCACGGCGCCGGCTCTCTTCCTACTCTTTCGTCTTCTTTGAGCGCGACGAACGGGACG
>JBKHFT010000162.1:0-6471 GCA_046540055.1 Alkalispirochaeta sp. | reverse complement strand
CGGGAAAAACGCGTAGTTCAGCGTCGGACCGATCCCGCCGAAGCCGGGACCGATATTGCCCAGTGTCGCAAGAGCGGTCGTCAGGGAGGTTACGATGTCGTTCCCGGCGGCGGCTACAACGATCGTCGTCACCAGGAGCAACACCAGGTAGAGCATCACGAATCCGGTGATCGCATAGACGATATCTTTCCGAAGACGCTCGCCGCTGAAACGGATCGCAAAGACCCCTCGGGGGTATACGAGATACCGCATCTCGTTCCACCCCTGTTTTATCATTGTGACGATCCTGACAACCTTGATTCCCCCGCCGGTGGAGCCGGAACACCCGCCGATGAACATCGTGACGAAGAGGATGATCTGCGCAAGGTGGGGCCAGGCGGCGAAGTCCGCGGTGGCGTAGCCGGTGGTGGTGAGAATACTCGCCACCTGGAAGGAGGCAAACCGAACGCCCTCGCCAACCGACTCGTACTGCGGCAACAACCCCACCGTCGTGATCGCGGTGAAGGCGACGAAGATCAGCAGATACGCCTGCAACTCGGTATCCCGAACGATCGCCCGGAAGCGACCCGTCGCGACTTTGTGGTACATCACGAAGTTGATCCCCGCAAGGACCATAAAGAGGGTTATCACGCCGTCGACGTATGCGGAGTTGTAGTGCCCGACGCTCGCGTTTCTGGGCGAAAACCCGCCGGTCGCCATCGTCCCGAAGGTGTGGGTCAGGGCGTCGAAGAGGCTGAGCCCTCCCAGGAGCAGGAGAATCGTCTCTGCTACGGAGAGAACGAGGTATGACAGCCAGAGGATCTTCGCGGTCTCCGTGACCTTCGGGGTCAGCTTGTCGACCCGCGGTCCCGGCGCCTCCGCTTTGAGGAGCTGAAGTCCCCCGATCCCGAGAATGGGAAATATCGCGACGGTGAGGACGATGATCCCCATCCCGCCGAGCCAGTGGGTCATCGAGCGCCAGAAGAGGATCGACCGTGGAAGGGACTCGATTTCGGTGAGGATCGACGCGCCGGTCGTGGTGAATCCGCTCATCGACTCGAAAAACGCGTCGATATAGCTCGGGATCGCGCCGGAGAGGTAGAATGGCAGCGCTCCGAACAGAGAGGCGACAAGCCACCCCAGGGTTACCATGAGAAAACCGTCCCGGGTCGACACGTCCACTTCGTTCCGGGACGTGATACCGATAATGATCCCGGCAAGGACGATGATACCGAGGGTGGGATAGAGAAACGCCCCGATCGTACCTGTCTCTCCGTCGATGAACGCCCAGATCACCGAAAGGGACATCACCGCCGCTACGATAAGGGTGAGGATGACGGTAAATCGAAGGATCAGTTTGACGTTGATCATGAGCGACGCGTCCGGCTACTCGGTGAAGATCTCCTGCACCTTCTCGGCATACTCCTTCTTTACCACCACCACCAGGTGATCGTTCCCGCGGATCACGTTGCTGCCCCCGGGAACGAGGCTTTCTCCCTGGCGCTCGAGAGCGACGATCAGAGAATCCCGGGGGAGCGCAAGGTCCTGGATCGCTTTGCCGTTCGCCCGGCTTTCGGGGCGCACGTTGAGTTCGATCGCCTCGATCCGACCGTCGCTGATCGCGTGGATGCTCCGGACGGCACCGCTCCGGATAAAGCGCAGGATCGTCGCAACGATCGCGTTCTTCTGGCTCACCGGTACATCAATACCGAGCTGTGCCGCGATCGGAGCGTATCCGGAGCGGTTCACGAGGACCACCGATCGTTTCACGCCGAGGCTCTTGGCATAGAGGGCGGTCACGATATTGAGTTCCTGGTTATCGGTGGCGGCGATTACGAGATCGGAGTTGGCGAAATGCTGTTCGTCGAACCCGCCGTCGTCGGAGATGTCGGCGTTGATCACCAGAGCGTCAGGGAAGCGGTCGGTGAGGATTTTGCACCGTTCGTAGTCACGATCGACGATCTTGAGAAGCCGGGAGCTTTCGCCGCGGATCTTGCGGGTAAACCGCTGGAAAAGGGTCTGCTGTTCATCGCCGAGGATGTGGGTGGCGACCTGCCGGCCGATCCGCCCCCCACCGATCAGAATGATCCGTCTGATTGCTCCCCTCGCCTTTCCGATCCGTTCGAAGATGCGCTCGAAGTCTGCCTCGTTGGCGACCAGATAGAGGATATCTCCACCCTGCAGTCTGGTGTCGCCGGAAGGAATGAGGTACCGGTTGTCTCTGATGATGACCGCCACGAGGAACGATCCCGGGAGGATCTGGGAGAGTTCCTTGAGAGAATGTCCCGTCAGGGGGCCCTCCCGGCCGACAACCACGCTCCGGATCTGCACCCGGGAGTGTTCGAAGACCATTACGTCGCTCACGGCACCGAAATCGATCGCCCGCATGATCGCCCGGGCCGCCTCGATCTCGGGATTCACGACGAAATCGATCCCGAGGAAGCGCTTCTCCGAGAGGCGGCTCGAATGGTAATCGAAGTTCCGGACCCGGGCGATCTTGGCCCGCACCTGAAACTCGGAAGAGACGATTCCGCAGGCGATCATGTTGACCTCATCCGAGTCGGTGGCGGCGACGAAGTAGTCCGCAGTACCCGTCCCCGCCTGGCGCAAGATCTCATGGCTTGTACCCTCACCGACTACGACCATACAGTCGAGGAACTCCTGGACGCGTCGGGCGGTATCAGGGTTCTTCTCGATGAGGACGACATCTTTGTTCTCGCTGATCAGTTGCCTAGCGAGCTGGTACCCGACGGCGCCGGCGCCGACGATCACTACCTTCATAGGAACCTGGTTATACCAGTTTGTATCCCCCTCTGTCACCCGGACCGTCCCGGTCCCGCGGTCGCCGCCCCGAAGGGGCGCATGAAGTGGTGCTCCCGTTCCTTGAACGCCGGGAGGAAAGGTACTACACTGGTCCGGTGGAACGCGAAATCGACAAAGTCAAGTACAAGACGGTGGACGGCGAACGCCGTGACCACGAGGTGACGGTCTATTCTCTTTCGACGTGTGCTTTCTGTCGCCGGGCGATCGAGTTTCTCAAGACCAACGGGGTCCAGTTTCGGTACGCTCATCTCGACCTTATCGACGTCGATACGAAGCGGGCGGTAAAGCGGGAACTATCGGAACGCTTCGACAATATCGTCGTATTCCCGATACTGGTCATCGACGACCAGAAAGCGTATTCGGGGTTCACCGAGTCGGTCTGGGCCGGCGCTCTCGACCTCGAGTAACAACGCATCCGGGACTGAAACGATGAAGAAACGCACCCTGGAAAACACGGAAGAGTTCATCCGGAACGCGGCGCGTCACTACGGGTGGGAAGCCAATCCGGACGACGAGTTCCGTCGGACGATCGCTGAGGGGTTGACCACCAACGCGCAGCGCTTCGGTTACTACCTGTGTCCCTGCCGCGACGGCGACGGTGATCGTGACGCCGACGCGGATATCGTGTGCCCCTGCGTCTACGCAGGCCCCGACATCGATGAGTACGGCCAGTGCTTCTGCGGACTCTTTCTTTCGAAAGAGAAGGTCGCTTCCGGCGACACCGAGGTAAACCAGATTCCTGAACGTCGGCACGAGGAGTAGCACCCGGCGGCGCCCGGGCCGGCGGAGTGCGCCGCGTGACGGGCGGTAGCCGGGCCGGCGGGTGCCCGCCGATCGATGTGTGACGCCCTGCCCTGCGGGGCGCGCTGTTCTACCTGCGGCGCCACTCCAGGATCGGCCGGTACGGTGCTATCCCTCGGACAACTCCGCGAGCCCCCGGTCGATCTCTTCCTGAATCTGCCGGAGCACCGGCTCGATCCCCGCGTACTCGCGGCACGTCTTGTCGGCAACACCGCTCCGGGCGGCTCCTTCGACGGAGTTCAACCGTCGGGCCGGCTCCTCAAGGCGAAGGGCGGTAATCACGTTGGTGAGGCGATGGACCGCCACCGCGATCGATCGTAACTCCACGGTGGTGTCGGGGTTGTCGCCCTCCGCCCCGCAAAGGGTCGCGATCGTCGCTACGTGCTCTTCGATCCCGTTCTTCGCCAGTGTAAATACCTGGATGAGGTACTCCCTGTTCCCCCCTTCCGCGGCGATGAGGGGTCGAAGGTAGTTGTACATCTCGGGGTTCATCGACAAAGCTCCCGACACCGTTCGAGGAACCGGTCGATCGTCGCCGCCGAGGTATCCCAGGACACCATCAGACGAACCAGGTTCCGCGCGGCGTTCCACGTGTAGAATCCGAACTCCTCCTGAAGCACCGGTATGTGCTCCGCCGGCACCTCGGCGAATACCCCGTTTCCCTCCACGGGAAGCGCGACGGCAACACCCGGGACCGTTGCGAGACCGCCGGCGAGCCCTCGGGCCCCGGCGTTCGCGGCAAGAGCGTTCTGAAGCCACAGATCGTCCTGGAGGTAGCGGATGAACTGGGCGGAGATATACCGCATCTTGGAGTGGAGCTGCGTTGTCTGCTTCCGGGCGAACCGGTAGGGCGACGCGATATCCCGCCGGAAGAAGACGACCGCCTCCCCGAAAAGGAGGCCGTTCTTCGTAGCGCCAAAGGAGAGGATATCGATTCCGGCGTCGCTGCTGACGGCTCGGAGCGCTTCCGTCGGAGTGATCGGATTTCCCCGGTCGCGCTCACGGCGATACCACGTCGCCGCAGCGTTGGCGATCCGCGCACCGTCGACGTGAACCAGCAGATCCTGATCGTGCGCCCAGGAGGCGAGTTCCCGGAGCTCCTCCGGAGTATAAAGGGTACCCACCTCGGTAACCTGGGTGATCGAGATCGCCCGGGGCTGGTTGGTGTGCTCGAATCCGCGACGGGCAAGAAACGGCTCGATCTCGGCGGGTGCGATCTTCCCGTCGTCGCGGTGGATTCCGATAAGTTTGAATCCGCCGATCGCCTCGGGAGCGCCGCCCTCGTCTTCGTTGATGTGAGCCATCTCGTTACAGATCACCGCCTCCCAGGGAGCGATCACGCTCCGCAGGGCACTTACGTTGGCGCCGGTCCCGTTGTATACGAAATGGACATCGCATTCACCACCGAGGAGCTCTGCGATCATCTCCTGCGCGCGTCGGGTGATCGGGTCGTCTCCGTACGAGACAAGGTGTCCCTCGGATGCACCGCTCAGGGCGGCGATGATCTCCGGGTGGGCCGGTGAGGCGTTATCGCTCAGGAATCGCTGGGTGTTCATGTGGTCTTCTCCGTTGTCTTGCCGTTGGTGCGTGGATTCAGTTCCCGGCACAGTTCCTGGACGCCGGGATGGTCCGGTTCGAGGTCGAGGGCCATCCGGCAGTCCGCCTGGGCGGCGTCGTCGTCACCGAGCTGGGCATAGAGTCGCGCTCTGGCGATGCGAGAGTCGATGTGGTACGGGTCGAACTCGAGGCACCGCGAGAAATCGGTCAGCGCTTCCTCGGAATGCTCGATGCTCCGGTGGACCACGCCGCGGTAGTAGTACGCCTTGATCGTCTGTGGCGAGAGGGCGATCGTCCGGCTGAAGTCGTCGATCGCGCGACGGGCGTCACCGAGGGCGAACCGCGCCATCCCTCGGTGAGTATAAATGATCGCGGCGACGTGGTCTTTGGGCTGGTACGCGAGGATGTCGGTGTAGATATCGATCGCCGTTCCGTACTCTTTCAGGTTGTGAGCGTGGAGCGCCTGGATCAACATCCCGTCGATCGTATCGCTCCCGGTATGGATCGTCTCGACCTCGCCGTCGCCGTTGTTCTCCTCTTCCCGAGATGTCCCGAGGGGCCCGTCACCGAGCTGGCTCCAGAACGTATCCCGTCGCTGCATCAGCTTGCGTTGCATTACCCGCTGGTAGTCCCGGATCTCCTGGAAGATGATGTCCGAAAGAGTCAGGTTGGCGTTGAGAGCGGCAAGCTTTCGCCGCAGTCTGAGATCGAGAGGGGTCATGTCCGCCTTGTAGACCAGTTCGTGTTCCACCTCCGCCCATGCGTCCTGCAGGATCGTCCGGATCTGCACCTCGCACACGTAGGTCCCCCGGAGGTGAAAACCGTCGCAGATATCCCGTGGCATCTCTACCAGCATATGCACCGACGAGTATCCGAACTCCGCGGCGGAGAGGTCTTCCCCCTTGCGCTCAACCTCGATCACGTCGAACTCGCCCTGGATACGCCGTTCGATCTCGGTGATCTGTTCCATGAAGGGGCATACCACGCGAATACCGAGAAGGTCGGCGATCGCGATCTCTTCTCCGTCGGAGAGTTCCCGGGCGCGGCGGAGAACTTTCTCGTAGAGGCTTTCAAAGCTCTTGATCCGGTACTTGATGTTCGGGCTGAGTTCTTCGTTGTTGAGGACCCGCCGGAAGCGCCGGTGCAGCTCATGGAGCGCCTTTTCCAATACCACCGCGTGTTGTTCGTATTCGGCCTCGAGGTCCCGCCTTGGAGAAAGAGGGACGGTGATGTGGTACATACTTCATCGTACCACGATTTATGGTATCCTTTCGACCGTATGAATCAAACGGAACGGCTCTTTCTCGAGGC
>JBKHFT010000161.1:0-6500 GCA_046540055.1 Alkalispirochaeta sp. | reverse complement strand
CCCGGACAAATACGCGTTCCGCGCCGGTTCCCGGAACGCCGCGGAAACGATCGAGACACCGGAGCAGATCATCGAGACCGTCGGTGCCTGGACGGCGTTGCAGATCGTCGTCGCCTACGAGCATCCCCAGGCGGGACTGTTTCTCATCAATCCCGCAAACGCCGCCTCCTGGGAAGCGGCGCTGCCGATTCTCAAGGACGAACTCCTGGTTGTCTACGTCCAGGCGCTCCCCGGGGTCGATATCTCCGATGATTCCCTCGAAAAAGCGGTGGAAGACGTTCACGCCGTCCTCGCCGGCGGTAAGCCCCGGGGACGCAAGGAGTACGTCCTTCCGGAGGGGATGAAGCAGGTAAAAGCCGCCCCTGTCGCGCCACCGGCGCCCCTTCAACAAGCGACGGAGAGTACCGCGCCACAGGATGCGCCCCGGACAGGGGGCAAGCGACGAATTACGCCGCGGTACTCGGTGGTCGTAACGAACGAGCTGTTCCATAACGGCAACGTCGAAGCGTGGAAACGGATCATCGCGAGTTTCCGCTCCACTTACCCCGATCTGGAGGTGTTGATCTGGTACGACAACGAGCGTATCAACGATATCAACGCGCTGTTCAAATGGGGGAAGGTGAAACACGGAACACCGATCATGTTCAGCGTTGCCGGCGAAGAGATCAGGGACGTTTCAAAACTGCAGCGCTACCTCTTCGAGGGCGCCAGTCCACGATTCGAGATGTTCCTCAAGGGGGGGATCGATCAGCCCCTCGAGCTGTTCTGACAGGGAGGCAACACCGATGAAACAACTGGTAACGTTCGGCACGGAACAGAAACGTGTAGACGAGGCGACCCTTGAACTGGTAGGCAGCCGGGGGAAACGCGCCGTTTCCCTCGCGGATCTCAACGTTCCGATCTGCCCCGGGGTGGTTGTCCCCAACGAGGCGCTCTCGGTCTTCCCCGAGAACGCAACCGCCGCGTGGTCGGTCATGAAGGATCCCCTCAGTACGATCGAGGGATCGATGAAGCGGAAGTTCGGGGATCCGAAAGCGCCCCTTCTTCTCAAGATCGTCGAAAGCCCGATGCTCAACGTGCGGAGCGCCCTGCCCTCGGTTCACCACGTCGGACTCTGTAACGACACGGTGCAGTCCCTCGCGTCGACGATGGGAGAGACCTTTGCGTGGCAGGAGTACGCGTATCTGATCGGGAACGTTCTCAAGCTACGCATCCTTCTCGAGGATGATCCTGCGACGCAGAGGCGACTGAAAGAGTTCAAAGAGGAGCTTCACGGGGCAAAACGAAAGTCATCGATCGAAAAAACGATGAACGCTTTCGCGGATGTCCTGCCTGAAGAGATCTACACCGAGCCGTTCTTCCAGCTCACCTACATCAGCAGGCTGTTCCGAAGCGCCTTCGCCCTCGGCCCCACCACGGAAGACTCGGCACTGATGATCCAGGCGATGGTCTACGGAAACCGTGACAAGAACAGCTCCTCGGGGTACCTCTACTCCCATAACATCATCACCGGTGAGGATGAGCTTCAGGGAGAGTTCTTTCCCGAAGCGTTCGATGATTCCGGAAAGAAAGGTAAGCCCCTCACGGCGCTGACGAACAAGCACCTGAAACAGCTGAAAGAGATCGCCCGAACCCTCGAGGATCACTACAAGGATCTCCGATGGGTCCGCTTCACGATCGAAGCGGGGGAGCTCTGGCTCGTAGACCAGGCGTCGGTCCCGAACAAATCCGCTCAGGCAGAGATCAAGACGCTCCTCGACTTGATGCGCCGGGGTATCGTCGCCGACGATCACGTGATCAAAACGGTCAAACCGGGACGCCTGTCGGAGATACTGCACCCCACCCTGGATCCCAAGTCGGTCGCCTCCTTCCCGGCGATCAACGGTGGAATTGCCGGCTCCGTCGGCGCCGCGATCGGGCGCGTCTATTTCACCACCGAAGCGCTGGTCACCGCACATCGACAGGCGCAGCAGGCGGGAGAGGACACCAACGTGATCCTCGCGATGCCGGCGACGTTCGCCGGTGATGTAAAGGGGATCGAGATCGCTCAGGGAGTTCTCTCCTCGGAGGGGGGCTACGCGTCCCACGCGCCGGTTGTTGCCCGAAGCCTCGGAAAGGTCGCTCTCGTTCGGCCGGACATCCAGTTTCTCAAACGATCGATGAAGATCGACGGGCAGGAGATCAAGGAGGGGGACGTCATCACGGTAAACGTTCCCTACTACGAGGACCCGGTTATCTACGTCGGCGAAGGAACGTTGACAAAGCCGACTCCGGAAGACAGCGGGCTCCTGGAGCTCCTTGAGATAGTCCAGAAGAAGATCGAGCATATCGACGTCCACGCCAATGCGGACCAGCCGCGGGACGCGACCCTCGCCAAACTCTTTGGTGCCCAGGGGATCGGTCTGTGCCGCACTGAACACATGTTCTTCGACGAGAAGCGGATCAACCGCTTCCGGTACATGATCCTCGCCGACGACGAAGCGACGCGTACGAAAGCGCTGGACAGCCTCTACAAGGATCAGACGAAAGACTTCTACGACCTGTTGAAGATCATGGACGGACTGCCCGTCACGATCCGGCTCCTCGACGCACCGTTGCATGAGTTTCTTCCCAACGGCGATGCCGCGATGAAGGAGTTCGTGACCCAGGCGCAGAAGGACAAGGTCGGCCTCACGAAGGCGCAGATCGTCGCCCGGAGCCAGCTTCTGCGGGAGTTCAACCCGATGCTTGGTCACCGGGGTATCCGAATCGCGATCTCCTATCCCGAGATCTACCGCATGCAGACCCGTGCGATCTTCGACGCCGCGTACAAGCTGAAGTCCGAAGGACTCGATCCGCATCCGGAGATCATGATCCCCCTTGTGATGAACCCGAACGAGCTGAAAGTGGTGCGCAACGGGAAGCGGATCGAAGGGAAGCAGATTCTCGGTATCAGGGATATCGAGATGGAAGTGCGGGAGAAGTACAAGAACGAAACCCTGGACTACAAAGTTGGTACGATGATCGAGCTCCCCGCCGCCGCCCTCAACGCCGACGCGATCGCCCGATACGCCGACTTCTTCTCCTTCGGTACCAACGACCTGACCCAGACGACCTACGGGATCTCCCGGGACGACTTCAACACGTTCTTCTCCGACTATACCGAGCTGGACCTGTTACCAGGCAACCCCTTCAAGGTGCTGCAACCACAGGTAAAAGAGCTGGTCCAGACCGCATCCCTCCGGGGACGGATGGTTCGCCCCGATCTCGGACTCGGACTCTGCGGTGAACACGGCGCGGAACCGGAGAACATCAGATTCATCAGGGAAACGGGGCTGGACTACGTGTCGGTCTCGCCCTTCGGGATCCCGATCGCCAAGCTGGCGATCGCCCAGATGAATCTCGAGGGGTAAGGACGAAGCGGCGACGGCGGTCCGCCGTCGTTGCCGTTACCTTCAGTATCGCCGTTCCCACCGGGGGGTGAGTTGGGTCACGTCGCCGCTTCGATAAAGTCGCAGAGCTGCGAAAACGCCCGGAGCATGTAGAGCTTGATCAGCGTTTCCGGGACATAGCTGCTCTGGGGAAACCCGGTCAGCACCAGCATAAACGACCGTTCCGCAGTACCCCGTCCGCCGGGGCTCACCCTGCCCCCCTCGAGGTTCGACGAGAGCAGGCCGTCGCGGATCGCCGTATCGAGGGCGTCCGCGCCCTGTCGGTACAGACGGACCGCTTTTTGTTCCGGACCGCTGTACACCTGGTGCGCTTTCGGCTTGATCAGCATATTCTCGTAGAAGGCGGCCCCGAAATCATGAATCGCCTCGAGTTGCCGGTACTGGAGAGCACTCCCCGGCCACTCCCGGGTCGCCGCAAGAGCGGCGACGACCTCAGCGGTCTGACGGATCGTGGAGCGAAAGCGGTACCGGAGGGTGCCTTCCTGACGGAGGTAGATGTTATCCATCCCGTGGTTATAGTACACGTAGATCTGATCGAGGAGCGCGTCGTAGAGGTCGGCGATCCTGATCTGCATCGTAATACTGTACCCCGCGTCGCGCTCCCCGGGACTATCGGCCCGACGGGGCGGTTCGGGATCGATGTTTCTGAGGTAGTCGGTGACCGCTGCGTACGCTTCGGTGAGTTGGACCGTCATCCGGTGGGACCACTCGCCGCGATCCACGTTCCGGTCGGGATGGTACTCCTTCAAGAGACGGCGGAATGACGCGCTCACCTCCTCGACGGAGGCGTACTGGTCGAGCTGGAGAAAATCGTACGCCGCGGCAACATCCATCTACGCAATAGTACGCCACGTTCTTTTCCCTTACAATCCTTTGCACCAAAGCGTCACAGGGATTACACTTTCGAAGGAACGGAGGAACCGGTGGAAGCACTACAGGAACTGTTTACGGCGTACCAGAACGGAACGCTACCGAAGGAGCATGGCTATATCGTCAGCGTGTTCTACCACAACACCTCGACGTACACGCGATACGAACTGATCTCGTTCAACAACGTCAAGGATATCTACATGACCGACGAGGGGTTGCTCTTCCAGGCGGAGGGACGCAAGATCTACGTCCTGGTGGAGCCCGCGGGGTATCCCAACGGGCACACCGAGCCTGCGTACCGGACCGACTCCGAGCGGATCCCTTACCGGAAGAAGGAACTGATCGACTTCGTCACGAAACGGCAGGACCACGTCTACGTCGGTCGAGAGCCGGTGGTGACGTATACGTCCTTCACCGTTCTCAAGTCGGTCGGTCAGGACGTCTCGTACGTGTTCTATCCGCACGAAAACATTCGGGAGTCGATCCTTGAGTTCTTCCGGGTATCCCTCTGGAAGCAGGCCCGGGTGCCGCAGCTGGACGCCCGAAAGGTTAAGGACACTATCGGCGAGGTCTTCGCCAAGATCGAGGTGGGGGAAGAGTTCAAATAACGCTTCTCTGCCCCCGGCGGAGGAGCAGGCGTGCGCGGCGACGCGGTCCTCCTTGTGATCGAGGGAGGGGCAGCCTCGGCGCTTCCGGCGATACCGGCGGCGGTGTATGTCGGCGCCCCGCCTCCCGAGACGGCCCTTCTCACCCTGCGAGGGAGAGCAACACCCCCGCCGCAACGGCAGACCCGATCACCCCGGCGACGTTCGGTCCCATCGCGTTCATCAGAAGGAAGTTCCGGGGGTTCTCTTCCTGTCCCACCTTCTGGACGACCCGTGCCGCCATCGGGACCGCCGATACCCCGGCGGCACCGATCATCGGGTTCACCTTCTTGCCCGACACGATGTACATCACCTTGCCGAGGATTACCCCCGAAGCGGTGCCGACGGAAAACGCAACGAGACCGAGACCGATGATCAGGAGGGTGTCCACCGTCAGAAAATCCTCGGCAGACATCTTGCTTCCAACGCTCACTCCCAGAAAGATCGTCACGATATTGATCAACTCGTTCTGGGCGGTCTTGGAGAGGCGCTCGACAACGCCGGCTTCGCGAAAGAGGTTTCCCAGCATCAGCATCCCCACCAGCGGTGTCGCAGGCGGTACGAAGAGGGCGATAACCACCGTCGTGGCGATGGGGAAGATGATCTTCACCCGCTGCGACACCGGCTTGACGTCACTCATCACCACGACCCGTTCCTCCCTGGTGGTCATGAGGCGGATGATCGGTGGTTGTATCACCGGTACCAGCGCCATATATGAATACGCCGCCACGGCGATCGGACCGAGGAGGTGGTCGGCGAGCCGGGAGGTGAGGTAGATCGCCGTCGGTCCGTCGGCACCACCGATGATCGCGATCGACGACGCCTCGGCGAAGGTGAAGCCGAGGGCCTTCGCCCCGAGAAGGGTACCAAAGATTCCGAACTGCGCCGCCGCACCCAGCAAAAAGGTATTGGGCTTGGAGAGTAGCGGCCCGAAGTCGGTCATCGCCCCGACTCCCAGGAAGATCAGGGGCGGGAATATCCCGCTTTCAATCCCGAAGTAGAAGTAGTGGAGCAATCCTCCGTCGGCGGTAAGCCCCGCGAGGGGAATGTTCGCGAGGAGCGCGCCGAACCCGATCGGCACCAGCAGAAGGGGCTCGTACTTTCGTGCGATCCCGAGATAGACCAGCACCGTCCCCACGCCGATCATCACCAGCTGCTGCCAGGTGATCACCGCGAACGCAGTGGATCGAAAGAAGTCGAGTAACAACGCCATCGTTCCGCCTCACCCGATCGTGAGGAGGGGTTGCCCCTCCTTCACGGAGTCACCGGGGTGAACCGAAACAGCGGAAACGGTTCCACCCGTCGGGGCAACGACGTCGATGAACATCTTCATCGCCTCGAGAACAACCACAACGGTTCCCTCGGCGACCTCCGTCCCCACCGAAACAGGAACCTGATCGATTACGCCGGTCATCGGGGCGGTGATCGTTCCGGGGCCGGTTGCTGCGGCAGCAGCGCCACCTCCCGACGACGGCGTCGCCGGAGCGGCACCTGAACCTGAAGGGGACGAATTACCGCGGGAGGGGCTCGCACCCTTTGACGAAGTATGCGCCGG
>JBKHFT010000160.1:0-6611 GCA_046540055.1 Alkalispirochaeta sp. | reverse complement strand
TCGAGGCCGACTGGGTAATCACGACCGGCCCCGGGGCTGGCCCTACGGGTGGCAGAATCATAGATCAGGGAGTACCGGATGGACCGGAGTAAGAGGAGAGCCCTCGCGAGCGCTCCAGGACGGCCCCGCCTCGTTACCGACGAGCAGATCTTTCGCGCCCTCTCAGAGACTATCACTACAAAAGGACCACACCGGTGGACCCTCAGCGATGTCGCGGACCGTCTCGGGCTCACCGGCCCGGCTCTTGGTCATCGGTTCGGCAGCAAGCACGGGTTGCTAGTCGCCTTTGCTTCTGCTCAGCCGTCGGCAACGGCAAACCACTTTGACGCGGTACGAGCCACGACCTCGACGCCACGGGAGGCGATCATTGTTGCGTTGGTCGGATTGACGGGATCCATGCATAACCGTACAGAAGTAGCGAACAACGTTGGGATGCTCAGTCTCGACATCGCCGATGACGAGCTTGGAGAATATGCGTGGCGCCAGGCCCAAATCATCACATCGAAACTTGCCTCCCTTGTACAAGCGTGTGTGGGACCGGATGGGACGGACGCGCAAGCAGCTGCAGAGCAGATCCATATCGTCTGGACCGGCGCCATTATCGCTTGGGCGATCGCCGGTGAGGGTGAGTTGTCGGAATGGATCGCAAAGAAGATCGACGCGGGCCTTTATCATCTCGGTATCTGACAGAGAAGTGAGCGCGAGAAGACCTTATCACGGACCTTGAAGGTTTTGAGTGCGTACTGATTCGGTACGGCGGTAAACACGATGGGTCTCGCAATCCAACGACGGGAATCTCACAACCAGTACCGCGCCACCGGGAAATAAACGAGATCATAGCCAAACGAATTCTGAAGCAACCTGCGAACTGACGCTACCGGGACAACTGTCCTTGATGAAGTTCGCTGTCCTGTCCAAACCCGCCCTGCCGGACCACCGTTCATCAGAAACTGTTGTATTTTTGTTGTAACCCGCCGACCGAGAATACAAAGAAAAAGCCTTCCTCATATCGAGAAAGGCCATAAGCCATTGTAATACAATGCTTTAAAAATGCCGTCGACGTGTTCCTCGTCGCACAGCTCCTGCGGTACACGTCTTGCTGTCGGTATCGTTCCTCGCTTCGCTGCGGTACGAACCTTGCCCGAGAGAGGACTTGAACCTCCACGTCCGTAAGGACACTAGACCCTGAACCTAGCGCGTCTACCAGTTCCGCCACTCGGGCTGTTTTTGTGTTGGCGATAGTAGCGCGGGGTGGGGGGTGTGTCAAGTAATCATCGATGTTCGTGGCCTCACGGTTGCTGATCCGGTCCGACAGGACCAGTATGATATACGATGCCGATAAACATTACTACTTTAATAATGATGAGTATCCATAACGACGCTCCAGACAGTTCACGTGTTCTCGGGACGGCGGAGGAGTCCTCTGACGGACGACGCCGACATCTCTTTGACGTTCTCCGCGGGGTCGATAGCCCCCCCGGTGCCGGAGCAGCGCACGGTGTCGCGGGAGTTGGTGTTCTCATGCGACTTCTCGTGTTTGCAACGATTCTTGTGCTTGCAGGATGTGTGACCCCTTCGGGTGGAGGCAGGGATGAAGCAGCTGACGGCGAAGGTACAGCCGCACCGCAGGCGGGAGCGGGGTCGACCGGTCCAGGTGACGACGAGTCGTCCGACCAGGAGGAATCTTCCGACCCGGACCGGTTCGAGGCGATTCCCTTTCCGGACTACGCCGAATGGGTGAACGTCGATGAGCCGATCTCCCTCGAGGAGCTCGAGGGGCGGCACATCCTTCTCGATTTCTGGACCTACGGATGTATCAACTGTTACCACATGGTACCGAATCTCAATCGGATTCACGAGCGATACGACGGTCGCCTTGTGGTGATCGGTGTCCATTCGGCGAAGTTTACCGGTGAACAGGACAGCGACAATATTCGTGAGGCGGTGGAGCGGTACGGGATACGGTATCCCGTCATAAATGACCGGAGGATGGAGTTGTGGCAGGGGTACGGTGTTCCCGGATGGCCGACGATCATCATGATTGATCCTGAGGGATACGTGATCGGCGGGTCTCCCGGAGAGTGGTCCTACGAGCGTCTCGCGGGGCTTCTCGATCAGATCATCGATCGGGACCCTGATACGGCGCCTCCTGAGATTCCGCAGCTCGATCGTGCCGCGACCGCCCCTGAACCGACGACGCGCCTCAGCTTTCCCCAGGGCCTGCAATACGATCCTTCCCGCGATCTTCTGTACCTGAGCGACACCGGGAACAACCGGATTCTCGCCGTAGATGCGGAAAGCGGCCGGGTTGATGCGACGTGGGGGCGGGGAAGCGCCGGGCTGACCGACGGTCCCGGGGGTACCGCGGAGTTTTCTCGTCCCCGGGGGCTCGCGGTCTCCGGAGACATTCTGTTTGTAGCCGACACGGGGAACCACGCGATCCGCCGGATCGATCTCGATTCCGGGGAGGTTACAACCCTCGTCACCGGAGGGATCGGGCCCACCGACGAGATCCGCAGTCCCTGGGACGTAGCGGTTTCGGGGGAGACGCTCTACTTTTCGAACGCGGGGCAACACCAGATCTGGCGACTTGATCTGAGGACGAACGAAGCTGAGGAATACAGCGGCTCCGGGTACGAGGGACTCCGGGATGGACCGGCAGCGGAGGCGGAATTCGCCCAGCCCAGCGGTATCTCCCTCGACGGCGATGTGCTGTACGTCGCCGACCCCGAGTCGAGCGCGATCCGCACCGTCGATATCGCTGCCTCCGGAGAGGTGGAAACGATTGTCGGTACGGGGCTCTTCGAATTCGGATCTCAGGACGGAAGCGTGGATAGCGCGCTCCTGATGCACGCCGGCGATGTTGTCCCGACACGGGCAGGGGTGGTCGTTGCGGACACGTATAACGATCGACTTCGCCTGATCGCCGACGGGATCGTACGCTCGATCACCACCGGGTTGAACGAGCCGATTGCTTTGGCGACCGACGGTGAGCGGATCTGGGTTGCCGACACCAATAACCATCGGATCGTCGCGATCACCGTAGACGATATCGTCCAGGGCCGGGATCGATATACGCCCGTTTCGATTCGTCCCGGTACCGTCGGAAACGATGAGTCCGCAGCACCGTTGTCGTTTCGACAGGATATCCTGGATGGCTCGTTTTCGGTCGATCTCGTTCTGCCGGAAGGACACAAGCTCAATGAGGGGAGCCCCAATTCCCTCGTGTTCCGCGGGAACAACGGAATGGAAGCGGTTATTCCCGTTGCCGGCAACGGGACGGCACGACAGCGGGTGTCCCTCGACTGGTCGCGTCTCGTCGACGCCGGTGTCCTGGATTCGGAGTCGACGAGGCAGAGTGTAACGATGGAGGCGTGGCTGTATTACTGTCTCCAGGAGAACGAGGAGGTCTGCCGGTTCTACTCGACGGAGTACCAGATCCTTCTCGAGGACGCTCCGGCCGGCGGCGACCACGGGGATGCAACCGGAAGCAGCGGAAGCGGCGGAAGCGAGAACAACAGCGGGGCTGACGGCGGGGGTACCAGCGCCCCCGCCCCGGCAACGATCACGGTCACCGTATCCGGCTGACGCGTCGTGAGCGCTCCGGGACGGACGACGCTCCGGGACGGACCACGCCCGGGCGGGCGACGCACGGAGACCGGTGGTACCGTGTCCGGCGTCGAATCAGTTCATATATCCCGGTCCGATCTCGAAGCGATATTCCGAAAGCAACGCCCCCGCCCGATCGATCAGATCCCGGGGGAGAGCGTTACCGCTGTGGGTCATCGGCGGCGGTTGGAGTTGTGCCTTCGGTCCCCACGCGAAGTGGTGGTCCAGCGCCTTATTGGCGTTGGCGAAGGGGTTGCCGTAGGGCAGGTGCTGCGCGTCGGCGAAGATCGCGGTGACCACCGCGGTGATCCGGTCGGAGAGCTCCTTTGCCTCACCGGCACGCCCCTCCTCGATGAGTCGAATCATCTGTCCCAGGTCGGCGGCGAAACTGTTGGCGGTACTCAACAGCAATCCATCGTAGTACCCGCCGTTGTCTTTGAGCCATCCGGCATAGTCTCCCTCGGCGCCGCGGACGAGATACAGGTTGTCCAGTTCCGGCTTTGCGAGGACAACCCGGTCGGCGCCGCTGGTGTCTTTCAGAAGGTAGATGTTCGGGTGCCGGGACACGAGGGTTGCCACCGTTTCGGGGGTCATCTCGTTTTCGGTGATCTGTGGAAGCTGGTAGATTGCGACGGGAACACCGGTGGCGGCGATCGCCGCGATCTCGGCCTGGATCGTCTCCTGCGTCAGGTCCGCTCCCTTTGGTGGCGTTACGGTAAAAGCGGTAATCCTTCGCGTTTTGAGGTCATTCGGTGCCGCAGATCCTTCGGTGTATCGCCGGAGGAACGACTCGATCCCCGGCACGACGGTCCCCGGTTCCGTGCGGAGCACGCCGATCATGAGTGAGAAGTCCTGCGCTTCCGCCTGGTCTACCAGGAGATCGAGAAGCTCCTCCGTCTCGGGAGCATCCATCTCCCACCCGTCACCGGTGGAACCGGGAGCAAGAAATCCGGCAACCGACGGTCGCATATGGGCGATGTGGGCCGAAACTCGTTCCGGATCGAGAGACCCGTCGGCACGGTAGTGGGTCAGCAGGGGGCAGACAAGGCGGGGAATTCCCGTCGGGTACAACAGCTCGACCAGTGCGGCACGGGTCTCTCGTGTAGATGGCATACGTTCCTCCGTGGTACGATTTCGACTATCTTACCATATCCCCGAGGAGCACAGTAATGAAGGTTGCATTTCTCGACGTAGACACGATCGATCTTGATGGCGACATGGACTTCTCCCGACTTGAAGCACTGGGAGAGTACGTGCCGTGGCCCCTGACCGCTCCCGAGGAGGTGGTGGAACACGCCGCCGACGCGGAGGTGGTGATAACGAATAAGGTACGTCTCCGTCGCCCCGAGATAGAAGGGCTGCCGAAGCTCCGACATATCGCGGTGATCGCCGCAGGATACGATGTGATCGATACGGAAGCCGCCGCCGAGCGGGGTATCCGGGTCACCAACGTCGGGGGCTACGGGAAATATACCGTTCCGCAGCACGCCTTCGCGTTGATCCTGGCGTTGGCGAGTCGTGTGGCGGACTACGCCGCCGACGTGGCCGCCGGGGACTGGCAGAAGTCGAGCAGTTTCACCTTGTTGCGGTATCCGACGTTCGAACTTGCGGGGAAGACGTTGGGGATCATCGGGTTCGGCGCGATCGGTCGGGGTTCGGCGGAGATCGCCAGGGGATTCCGGATGCGGGTACGCGCCCACGACGTGTTCCCCTTCGAGTATCCTCCCTGCGAGAACGAACCGCTGGAGACGATTCTCCGGGAGTCGGATGTCGTGACGATCCATGCACCGCTGACGCCGGAGACGAGAAACCTGATCGGCCGGCGGGAGCTCGCGATGATGAAGCGGGGAGCCCTTCTGGTGAACACCGCCCGGGGCGGGATCGTCGACGAGGAGGCGCTGCTGGAATCCCTCGAGTCGGGACACCTCGGTGGAGCAGGTCTCGACGTGCTGGAGACGGAACCCCCCCGGGAGAATCGACTGATCGGGCGGCGGGATCTCAACCTGATCATCACTCCCCACTCGGCGTGGTCCGCCCGGGAGGCGCGGCAGCGGCTGATCGACGGGGTCGTGGACAACATTCTCGCCTGGAAAGAAGGAAGAAACCGGAACGTTGTGGCCTAGCCCCCTCGAGCGCGGTTCGGATGCCCCCGGTGGATGATCGATGCGTGAGGGCTGTCCGCAACTCGTGCCGGCAGCCTGTCAGAAAAAACGATCGGCGATCTCCGCGATCGCTCCTTCGCCGGCGGTCCGGTCGAGGACGATATCTGCTACCGCCTTCACTTCATCCAGGGCGTTCGCGACGGCAAGACCGAGGCCGGCGGTGGTGACCATCTCGATATCGTTGAAGCTGTCCCCGACCGCTACGGTCTCTTCGATCGGTATTCCGAGCTCCCGGGCGAGCTCTTTGAGTGCGTTTCCCTTGCTCACCGCGGGATGGATGATTTCGAGATAATGCGGTTTGGACCGGGTAACCCGGTATCGTCCACGACTTCGTTTTTCGAGTTCTTCAGCGTGGAGGGGGATCCGGTCGGTCTCATCGATGATCAGAAGCTTGGGGCTCGCGGGGCCGGTTGTCTCCAGGAGGTCCGGTACCTTCGCCACGTGCATCCCCGTCGACTCTTCATACTCCCGGCGGCGGAGATCGGTGTCGGGCCCGGTACTGTCGGTATAGGCGCGTCCCCCGGTGTACCCCTGAACGTAGATACCGTGTTCCCGGGTATACGACAGGATTTCGGATACCACGTCGGCGGTGATCAGCCACTCTCGAACAGGGGTTCCCGACTTCATCGTGACGACCTTGGCGCCGTTGTAGGAGATGAGAAACTCGTCGTCTCCGGGCTCCACGATCCGTGACGCGACCTCCTGCATACTCACCGTCGCCCGTCCCGAACTGAAGACGATCGTCACTCCCCGTCGATGGAGTTCTTCGAGGGCGCGGTGGTTTTCTTCGGGGAGGGAACCGTCCTCCGCGAGGATCGTGTCGTCTATGTCGGTGGCAAG
>JBKHFT010000159.1:0-6708 GCA_046540055.1 Alkalispirochaeta sp. | reverse complement strand
CGTCCCCGGGAGATCTTCCGCCGCAGCGGTCGCCTCCAACCCCGCCTGCCGGGCAGCGAGAAACGTCCCCGGTCGGGTCCACCCCGCCGCCGTTCCACCAACCCACCCGGCGGCACCGACATCCTCTGCAAGGCGCCGAAACCACGATTCCCGTCCGAAACCGAGATGCTCCATGCCGCGGGCATCTCCCCAGAACACCGAATCGACGAGGGACCATTTCTCTACATCAGGCAGAAACGCGCCGAGAAGCGCTCTCAGTTCCCCGACCACCTCCCGAAGCTCGGCGGCGGAGACGGTCCCCGCCTGTACCTCTCGAGATCGCGAAAGCGCCTCGGCGTACCGCATCCCCGGAGAGATACCGAGTGCTGCAGCGGCGGTGTTGCATGAACGCACCCGTGCACCGGGGCGGTCGCTCTCCACCACGAGTAATGGTCGTCCCGAAGGAATTCCGTACCGTCGCCGGAGAAGCTGGATCTCCAGGTCGGGAATATCAAGACAGAGGAACGGCGGTGTCCGCATACCACACGTCATTATCAAGGGGAGTACGAGCACGGCGAACGGTAAGGGATACAGCGCCGTCATCCCGTTCCGTGCTCACGATGTGATACCCGATCGCAGGCGACGGCGTTGCCGGTACCGTATCGGTGAGAAGCAACAGCGTGTTCCCGCTGCGGCGCAGGCGGTGCATGAACCGTGCAAGGAGTCCCGGCGGAACTGTATCTATCCACGGTGCATCGAGACAGACCAGGGGGAACGCGTCACTTCTCAACAGTGTATCTACCGCGGCAAGAGCATCGTCCCGGTCGGGGGCGCTGATCCAGACGATCCGGGAGAGCTCAACCGCCGCAGCGGTGAGGTCAGGAGGATAGGGAATCGTCTTCCCGGCGATGATCCACGCCAGGGGAGCTTCAAAGAGTATCTGATACTGTCTCGCCACCGAGGCGGCGAGACTCAACACCGCACTCCCCGAGAAGAGTACCACCCGCCCCCGGACGATCGAAACCGCATCGGTGTGAAGCTCTCCGGCGCGGCGTAATCGGCGCCCCGGGGACGGAGAATCGATGATCTGTGCAGCGGTACGCACCGTCGGTATCACAGGAGAATAATACTATACATCTGTTAAGTTTTCAAGACAGCGAAAAGAGCTGATTATTTAGTGTCATATACGTTTTCATCACAGGAAAGAATCCGTGTCAATATATAGAATCCATTTTACCTGGAAAGAGAAATCCCGTATCATCGAATCACGCTCCCTCGACATGACACATCCCTATTTCGTCTCGATCACCGGGTTGATATTCCCCGAAAAGAGCGCCGTCATCATCGATCCCGATGGCGATGAACTGCGTCGCGAGTTCGGTGAGAGCGATCATCTGATGATCCCCTTTCAGAGCGTTCAACTGATCGAGGAGCGAACCAAAACGGAAGAGCCCCGTCTCCGGGATGCGGGGAAGGTCATTCCCTTCGGAACCAAGGAGCACAAGAGCGATGAATAAGCAAGACACCAGCGCCTACGTACTTTCTACACTTCGACAGATTATTCGCGCGATCGACATCCACTCCCGGCAGCTTTCGAAGGAGTACGGACTGACGGGTCCCCAGCGGATCGTGATCAGCGAGATCGGTCAGTACGGTCCGATGACGATCGGGGAGCTCGCCCGACGCATCAGCCTCAGTCAGGCGACGGTAACGACGATTCTCGATCGCCTGGAGCTGAAAGAGCTGGCCGAGCGGACTCGGGACAAACAGGACAAGCGTCGTGTGTACGTCGACATTACCGACAAGGCACGAACGATTCTCGAGACGCATCCCAACTTCCTCCAGGAGGCGTTCGTCCGGCGATTCAACGCGCTGGAAGAGTGGGAACAGACGCTGATACTCTCGTCGATACAACGCATATCGGCGATGATGAACACTACTGAGCTTCCCAGCGAAGTGTACGACCTCGATCCGTAGACGTAGCACCGAGGGACGGGGAGAACGATCACGATGGACGCAGACGAACAGCGCCGAGAGGTCATCAGCGAACTCGACAACGAGTGGCACACGCTGAAGCACGGCAACCCCGTACCCGGTTTGTATCCACAGAACGGAACCGAGACGGTACGAGTCCGGGGGTCGTCCCGACTGGAAGAGGACCGGACGATCACCACCTACGAGATCGTCGTTACCGACGGCGGCACCGTTATAGGGCGCTACCGCGTCATCGCCGAAGAACGCGCCGCAGACTATCGCAGCGGGTACGACGGCGACGAATCGGACGAGGGTTCGTGATGGGCGGATCGACACTCTCTCGCCGAACCGCAACGTTTCTCTCGGGGCGTGTCGCCGTCGTTACCGGAAGCAGTCGCGGAATCGGCAGGGAAACGGCACGCCTTCTTCTTGGTGCCGGGACATCCGTCGTTCTCAACGGACGATCCCTCTCCCGCCTCACCGAGACGGAAAACCTGCTGAACGCGGAATTCCCCACAGGAACGGTCTCCTCCTGCGTCGCCGATCTCGCCTCACCGAAGGGTGCGGCGGTACTCGCCAAACACGTTGATGAGCATCACGGTCGCCTCGACCTTCTCATCAACAATGCCGGTGTCTCGATGCGTGGCCCCATCGGAGAGCTCTCGTCGGAGACGATCGTCGCGATGATCGAGGGAAATCTTACCTCCGCACTCCAGACAACCAGGGCGTGCCTCCCCCTCCTCGAAGAGGGACGCGGGCATATCGCCTTCGTTTCCACGATCGGCGCGCTCCACGGGTTTCCCGGAATCTCCGTCTACTCCGCGGCGAAAAGCGCTCTCGAGCGGTTTACCGAGTCCTTTAACGCCGAATACCGCCGCCGCGGCATTACCGCCGGAATTGTATATCTTGGATTCGTCGAAAACGATCCCGACAAGGAGGTATATGCCGCCTCGGGTGAGCGCTTTCACCACCAGCGTCGGGCGATGCAGACCCAGAACGAAGCAGCGACGGCGATCATCACAGCAGCAGTACGGCGTCGGCAACGGACGATCACCGCATCCCGGGGGGTACTCCTTGATATCGCCCACCGGATCGCTCCCGGGCTCGTCACCCGCGTTCTTGGACGGAGCGGTGGCTCGATCCACTCCGTCGACCGATCATCCTGATCTCTTCCCCCACCCTTCGCTCTTCTCAACCATCCGCCGAATCGACTCTTCCCGGGTGAGATCGCCGACACGGTCCAGGGGCTGCCATATCACACTGTGGCTCTCGTGGTTTTTCCGCGGCTCTCGTCGCTCGGAGGGGTACATGCAGAAACGTACGTCGAAATGCTGGTGTTCCGGAACCTCACCCCGCGCGGGTATGTCGTGGATATCGATATCGAAGATTCCGGGACGGACCGTAACGTCGGAGATCCCCGTCTCTTCATGAAGTTCCCGGACCGCCACCGCCGCGAGGTCTCCCTCCCCGTCGGCGTGTCCTCCCGGCTGAAGCCAGCGATCGAGTTTCCGATGGTGTAACAGAAGGACCGCGCTTCCGTCGGGAGAGAGAACCCATGCCGACCCGGTGAGGTGACCCGGCATGTGGGTACGGTCGAGGGACGTCGGCCACGACGCGAGAAGATCGTAGAAACCGGAGACGATCGTACGCTCTTCGGGGTACCGGATCGCGTACTCCCGGAACAGATCGATCAGAACGGTGAGCTGGTCTGATGTCGCAGTAGTCACCCCGGAAGGATAGAGAGGGCGAAGGGGGGCGTCAATCGCTCGCTGCGTTTTGACAACCTGTCGATCTCCGGCTACTCTCTCCCGGAATGAACCAGCGAGAGTTTACAACCCCGGCGATCGCCGGAGATGGAATCGATACCTATCTTGTCGCCGACGGAACGTACAGGCTGAGTTTCGTTCACGGAACGGAGCTGGTAAACCGTATGCGCGCGAACCACCTTCTCGGGCCGGGGGGCACGATCGTTCTCGGCGAGGCGTACCTTCTCGCCCTCCTCGCGGCGGGGACGCTGAAGAACGAGGAGCGAACAGGGCTCCTTGTCGCCTGCGACGGCCGTGTCGAGGGGATCTCCGTCGAAGCCAACGCCGTCGGTCATGTTCGCGGCTACCTGAAGAACGGCGAGATATCCCTTGCCGAAGCGAAGGATCCCGCCACGCTCTACGGCTCCGGTACTCTGACGATGCTCAGGTGGGGCGAGAAGATGCGTTACCCCCAACAGGGAGAGGTGGCGCTACAGACCGGCTCACTCGCCCGGAACGTGGCAAACTATTACGCCGGAAGTGAACAGACCGCCACCTTTCTCGATATCAGCGTCTATTTCGACAATTCAGGAAGCGTCGCCGGTGCCGGCGGTGTTATGATCCAGGCGCTCCCCGGAGCGAATCTCAACCAGATCGACGAGTTTGCCCGACGTCTCGAAGGGGTTCGCCCGATCGGCCGCGCCTTCGCGGAGGGTGCAACGGCGGTTCATCTCGTACGAGAGCATCTGTCACCGTGGCACCCGAATCTCATCGCAACGAAGCCGGCTGAGTTCTACTGTTCCTGCAGCAAGGAGCGGTTCGGCCGCTTTCTCGCCGCCCTCCCGGATGACGAAAAGCAGGACATCCTCGAAACCGGTCCGATTCCCCTCCACACGACGTGTCATAACTGCAACTCGACGTACACCTTTGATCGCGATGAGCTCGAATCGCTCTTTCGGGAGCCTCCACAGGAATCCTGAGAGTTCCCGCGTGATCAGGAGCGGTCCGGGAAGCAACCGCTGGGGAACTAACGGCCCCGTACCACCCGGATCGCCCGTTCCCGAAGCGGCCTCGGAAGGTTCGCCCCGGCGAGGGCCGTTGCGATCCGACGGCGCTCCTCAATCGCCGTCTCCCTCTGGTCCGGAACGGTTCCCTCGAAACACACGACAAGGCCCTCGGCAATAAGAGAACGATCGGCCTCGCGGGCTCTCCGAAAGCGCTCGAATCCGTACACTCCGGCGGACGCGTCGTCTCGGCCGGAACGCGCCGTTGCCGCGAGGGCGGCGTACACAACCGTCCCGTCCGGATCGTTTCGTACGACCCGGGCGAGGATACGCCGGGAGCTCCGGTCTCCGAGATCCCCGAGAAGAGAAACCGCCTCCCGGCGAACCGCGGGATAGTCGTTCTGGACGATCCCCCCTCGCAGCACGGGATCGGAGAACGCTTCGAGGGCGATCTCCCCGAGAACTTCCCGTACCGTCGAAACCTCACCGAACAGGCGCCCCTCAGTGATGCGATCGTCGATCGTCTCGAGAAGATCGAGGCGTTGCCGCGACGAATCACCGGAGAGCACCGCGTCGGCGTACCTGCGGAGGGCTGTCGGCGTGCGCGGTGGATCTCCCGCTCCCGCCGCGGAGACGATCCTCCTGCGCCCCGTCGAAGCCCCCGAGTCGTCGCCGTCTTCGTCAGCGACAATCGCAAGGATATCGTACCGCCAGTCCGGATAGCCGAGAAAGATCCGGTTGATATCGTCGAACGGAACGACCCGATCAGGGATACCGTCAAGATGCAGCACCGATTCGACCGTCCCGTCTGGAGCAAAGAGGTGTCCCCTGCCGGCGGTATCGACCACAAACAGGTATCCCGTCGTCGTCCCGTCCGGTCCGTAATCAAGAATCGCTGCGTTTCTGACTCCTTCACCACCAGGTTCCCGGCGCCAGACCAGCCGTCCGTTCAGATCTACCCTGGTAACAGGACCCCCTTCGGCGTATACCGCGATCCCGTCCGAAGCGGATCCTTCGGCGAAACGCGCCCGGGTGCCTCGGTACCGCTCACCGAGGTCGGTGGACCACGCGACGCGCCACTCCTTGCGGTCGCGTGTGCCTTCGAGAAGGTGGACATATCCGTCGGCGTCGAGAACCGCCGGCCCCTCCCGACCGCCGCCTGCCCCACTGCCGACGGGGGTTACGTCTTCCACCGCGGCATCGATTCTTGCGATCACGTCACCCCGTCCTCCGGAGTAGAACGCGAATACCCGACCGTCGGCGAGTCCGAGGAAAAGGATCGATCCATCGCTTCCGTGGCTCCGGATCGGTGCCGGAAGCGGTCGGGACCACAGGGTGTTGCCGGTGGTACTGCGATACTCGATCTGTCCCGGAGGGTAGAGAAGATAGCTGTTCTCCTCGGCGTCGGGATACACAGCGAGGATATCGCCGATAACCGACCGGTCGTGTCTCGAAGGGGTGCCGTTCTCACCATCCCCGGCGGTAGCGGTAACGCCACGCGCCCCGTTGAATCCGGCAAGTATGTCCGCTCCATCGGGACGGAGCAACCGAAGGATCCCGGTTCCGACGGGGAAGATCGCGATCGGTGATCGCACTCCCGTTCGTACCGCGGCGATCTCGCTCCCGTCGGGTCCCAGGAGTCGCAGACGCCGGTCCTCGGTGGCCAGGGCGATCGCCGATCGTTCCCGTGGTCCCTCACCGGTCTCCGACCTTGTCGTCATGTAGGAGATCAGCGTCGGTGGAACGGTGATCGTTCCGGGAGTCACCCCGGAGTCAACAACGGTGAGGGTAGTCCCGATGAGACGCGGATCCGTTACCGCCTCCTCCGCACGAAGAGCACCATGGAGGGCGAGAACCATACCAAAAACCACGAACAACAGACCGCGTCGAGGGAACACCGGTCGGATGTGCCGATTCAAGAATGAGCGATCCCCCGGAGAGATACGCTGAATCCCCCGCCCCGGCCGGTTTACGGTGCTCCGTCCCCGGCGACTCACGGTACTCCG